>JAGYME010000019.1 GCA_018400715.1 Candidatus Bipolaricaulota bacterium | reverse complement strand
ATGAGATTGTCGGTCGTCAGCGAATAGACCGTCCCGCAGCAGTTCCATCTCTCCATTTCCTTGAGCTCTATTCCCAGCTGGCGTGAAGAGTAGATAGCCGACTCCTCAAAGCCAATCGCGGTATCCTTCAAGCTACAACCGGGGTAATATAGAAGTTCTTCCATGCTATCAACCCGTCTTCTTCCGGAAGTTGCTTACCAGGGCGATTTCGGGTAGTCCCCTGGTATCGAGGTCTCTCAGGTCGGTCTCGTCTACGTTGCTCCGCAGCTTGATCTCCCGGACCGCCTCCATAATTGCCGGTATGTCGTTGCCCTTGGGGCATTCTACCTCGCAGCTCAAGCAGGACGCGCACACCCAGGGGGTCTTCGATTGAAGGACCCGCCTGTCTCCCATCTGGACACGCCTGATTAGCTGGTTAGGCAGTTCATCCATTTCGTCTGTAAACGGACAGCTTGCAGAGCACTTCCCACACTGGAAACATGCGTAAAGGTTCTCCCCGCTCAGCTCTTCAACTTCTGCAACCAGGTCCTGATCAGAGTCTGTTAGCTTCATAAGGCCTCCAAATACATGATTTTTTCTCTATCAATTCAGCTCTTTTACCAGTTTGCCGTCGCTATCATAAATCCTTACCCCGGGGTCAACTCCGCCGGCGATCGAATGCGTTGAACACGCGAGACAGGGGTCATAGGGCCTGAAACCCATCTCAACTTCGTTCAGGACTCCTTCGTCCGGGTCGTCCCTCTCGATTGCCCGCAGGGCTGAGTCCCGGATAGAGATCGATAACGCGGCGCTGTTGCTCGTGGTAGGCACGATCATGTTTGCGCCCCTGACGACGGCGTTTTCATCCAATTCATAACTGTGTATCAGCGTCCCCCGTGCGGCCTCGATTACGCCCACGCCGCTTCCCGGTTCCCCGGGCTCGTTCCTCACCTCTTTTCCCGTGAGGTCCTCCCGCCGGGATAGCGCTACCATCCGCTCGGCCGCCTGCAGGAACTCGATCAACCTTGCCCAATGATACGCGTAGGTATGATGGACCGGCCTTCCATCGAAATACTCGGAGAACCTCTCGTACTCCTCCTGGGCCAGGTCTGTCTTCATCCCGTCAGCGACGTTTAACCTCGCCAGCGGGCCGACGCGGAATACGCCGCTATCCTCCCCAGTCGTAAACCCCTTCCAGCCAACGTCCTGCAGATAGGGAAATTTAACGTACGTCCAGGGTTCAACGTGTTCCTTCACCAGTCCATCGAGGTCCTCTTCGTCCACCTCAAACAACCGCTCCCCGTCCGGGCCGACGACCCTTACCCTGCCACCGTAGTAGGAGACCAGCCCATCTCCGTCGACTAGCCCCATGTAATAGGTATTGAGCGAGAAATCGGAGTCCCGTAGTAGGTAACCCAAACGGTCCTCGTCAAACCACTTCTCGTGGAATAGTCCCAGTGCGTCTCGGGCGAAACCCAGGGCGTTATCGGCTATTTCCTTTAGTTGGTCCCGTTTTTCCTCATTTATTCCAGTCGACATGCCGCCGGGGATTCCGGTTACCGGGTGGACCTGATGACCTCCGATAATCTCTATCGCCTCGTGTGCCAGCCTTCTGGTACGGAGCAACTCCTTTCCGACCTCATCGCCCAGGGAATTCAACACCCCAACTATGTTGCGACTTTTCTTATCCCTGTCATCGGAGAGAAAATCCGGCCCCCCGAGGTAGAAGAGGTGAAGAAGGTGGTCGGCAAATATATAGGAGTTGTACAGCAGTTTTCTCAAACCCCTCGCCGTCGGTGGTGGCGAGACGGACAGGGCATTGTCAAGCGCTTTCGTCGAGGCAAAGTGGTGAGCCTCGGGACAAACGCCACATATCCGTTCCGTTATCCTCGGCATGTCCTCCGCCCTGCGCCCCCGACAGAACTCCTCGAACCCTCTAAGTTCGGGAACCTGCAGTACTGCGTCCTCCGGAGACCCGTCCTCGTCAAGGTATATCTCGATTCTCCCGTGACCTTCCAGTCGGGTAATCGGGTCAATTGAGATCGTCTTTCTACTCATCTTTACCTCCGTCGTCGACCCTGCCTCCAAAGATAGACGAGGGCAGGGAATAAGTATAGAAGGAACCGATAGGGTCCCGCAGTCCGGACAATATATTCCTTTCTTCCTCCAAACCCTTTCCCTCTTCGCCGACCTGGAGGATCGATGCCAGGCTATTCAACATTTCAGTCCCCTGATCATCTACTTTCGCCGGGGGACCAAAACAACCCTTGCAGGGTACGTTTACCTCCGGGCAGCCGGCACCGCATCCGCTGCGGGTCGCGGGCCCCATGCAGATTATTCCCTGGTCGAGCAGACAGACGTCGGGGTCGATCTCCACCTCGTGTGGCCTGCGGACCTCCGATATAGATTTTCCCTTCCACTCCCGGTCGCACTCATCGCAGACCGTCCGTTCTCCAGCAAACACCGAGCCCTTCTCCGGGAGTTCACCCTCCAGGAGGGCCCCGAGAAACTTCTGAGTCAAATTAGGTGGTGGTGGACAGCCCGGAATGAAGAAATCCACGTCGACTGCCTGTTCCAGACTCCTGACTCGCTCCTGAAGGCCGGGCAACCTCAGTTCTACCCCGTCTCGAGTTGAGACCTCACTCGGAATAAGTCCTTCAGGGTTGTGCGTGGTCGGGGTTTTCGTGTATACGGTCTCGAGGAGTTCCTCTCTACTACTCATGTTGGCCAATCCGGGGATCCCACCCTGGGCTGCACAGGAACCGTACGCCACCAGGGTCTTAGATTTTTTTCGGAGAAGATTCGCTATCTCCTCGTTTTCATCCGTCCTTATCCCACCGTTAAAGAAAGTGATATCTATCTCGTCGTCCGGGTAACCTTTCAGGTCATCGTACTTGAAGTCCGTTGCCGCCGGCCAGAAGACTATCTCGGCGTTCTCCAGCAGGTCGACTATTTTCTCGTGAAGCCCCAGCAGGGCGACATCACAACCACCGCAGGACGAGGCCCAATAAGCTGCAACCTTCTTCTTGTTCTCAGTCATGGTTAAATGGCCCGGGGCCAAGCTCCCTTATCTCACCTGTAAACTCCTCGACGACGCTGGCAAATTTGTCCCCTTCGGTCGCCGACACCCATTCCAGCCGTAACCTGCTCGGGTTGACGCCGAACTCCTCCAGGGCCCGTTTGACCATCGCCACCCTTCGCCACGCCTTGTAATTTCCGCTCGTATAATGACAGTCCCCGGGATGACAGCCGCTGACCAGAACTCCGTCCGCGCCGTCCTTAAACGCCTTCAGGATAAAGCTGGCGTCCACCCGACCAGAACAGTTAACCGTAACCGGTACTAGGTTCGAGGGATACTGCCTCCGACTTACCCCGGCGAGATCGGCACCGGCTGAAGAACACCACTTGCAAAGAAACCCGACCAACTCCGGCTCAAATTCCATCTCAATCACCCACGTAAGCTTTAATGACTTCGTTAACCTGTTCGTCCGTTTGATTTTTCAAGCTGAGCGAGTTAGAAGGACATCCGGACACGCAGGTACCACAGCCCTCACACAAGATTTCGTTTACCTCAGCAATGCCTCTGCTGTTGAGTTCAAGTGCTCCGTAGGGACACTGGCCGAGGCAGAGACCGCAGCCACTGCAGCGCTCTTCATCTATCTCCACTACCTGGGGATCTTGGGATAGCGTCGGCTTCGCGAGCAGGTCCATGGCCTTCGCTGCAGCTCCGCTTCCCTGGGATACCGAATCCGGGATGTCCTTCGGGGCCTGACCGGCACCGGCAAAAAATACTCCGCCTCCGATGCTCTCGACGGGTCTGAGCTTTGGATGTGCCTCCTTGTAGAAACCATTCGGCCCCAGGTTCAGGTTCAGCTGCTTGCTTACTTCTTCTGCCCTATCCGAGGGGATTATCGACTGAGCGAGTACAACCAGGTCCGCATCTATCTCTACTTTCTCGCCTATCGTCTGGTCGACACCGGTCACTCTAAGGCTCCCGTCAACCTCCTCGAGTTTGGACACTTTCCCCTTCAGGTAGAGGACTCTTTCCTCCTCCTGGACCTCCTGTATGAACTCCTCGTACTCCTTTCCTCCGGCCCTGATGTCGATGTAAAAGACGTAAGCGTTCCCGTCGGGGACGCTCTCCTTATAGAGTTTGGCGTGTTTGGCCGTGTACATACAGCAGATCTTAGAACAATAGGGGTTGTGGTTTTCCGGGTCCCTCGACCCTGAACACTGGATGAAGACAACGTTATTCGGGACCTCGCCGTCGGAGGGTCGCCGGACTTCCCCGCCTGTGGGGCCTGTAGCGGAAAGCATCCTTTCGAACTCGAGGCCGTCGACGACGTCCTGATAGCTACCGGCCCCGTACTCGCCCATCTCTTCCTTGGGGTAAAGGTCGTATCCGGTAGCAACTACTATCGCCCCCACCTCTTCCTCGACGAACTGGGAGCTCTCGTCGTAATTCACCGCATCCGCGTCACATGCGTCGCTGCACTCCGTGCAGCACAGAGGATTCAGGCCGAGACAGGCGTCCTCGTCAAGCGTGTAAGACGAGGGTACCGCCTGGGAAAACGGTATGTGGATCGCCTTCCTCGTGGATAATCCCTCGTCGAACTCATCGCTGACCTCGACGGGGCAGACGTCCTCGCAGTCGCCGCAGAGGTTGCAGGCGTCGGGGTCGACGTAGGTAGGTTTCTTTTCTATCGTCACCCTGTAGTTGCCTACGAAGCCGGAAACTTCTCTGACCTCGCTGTAAGTCATTAGCTCAATATCCGGATGTCGACTGACCTGCACCATCTTCGGAGTCAAGATACACTGTGAGCAATCGAGGGTAGGAAACGTCTCTGATAGCTGGGCCATGTGCCCACCTATGGTCGGTTCCTTCTCGACCAGAATTACCTCGTTGCCCGCCTCAGCCACGTCGAGAGCTGCCTGAATCCCGGATACCCCACCCCCAATCACCAGGCACTTGTCCGAGTGGTCCATTTCCACGGGTTCCAGAGGAATGTTCCTCTTAACCTTTTGCACGGCACCTTTGATTATCTTCAACGCCTTGCTCGTGGGGCTGGTACCACCGTTTCTGTGGACCCAGGAGCACTGCTCTCTAATGTTTGCGATCTCGCACCGATACCTGTTCAATCCGGAGTCCTCGACCACGTTCCGGAACGTTTCCTCGTGCATGGAAGGAGAACAGGCGGCAACAACAACGCCGTTGAGTCCTTCTTCGTCCACGGCCTCGACTATCTTATTCTGCCCGGGATCAGAGCACATGTACTCGTAATCCGTGGCGAATACGACGTCTTCCAACCCGACTGCCTCTTCCGCTAACTTCGCAACGTCAACCGAACCAGCAATATTTTCTCCACAGTGGCAGACAAACACTCCAACTCTGGGCTTTGACCCCATACCGACCTCCCGGTTCTATTCGGCAGCCAACTCCTTTCCGTACTCAAACCCCCTCTCGAGGGCAGTCTTATTAAGTTCCTCCGTGCCCTCGGGCACGGAATCCAGAACCGACTCCTCCATCTGGTCCTTTTCCACGATGGAGGTAATAGCGCTGAGAGCGCCAAGCATAACTACGTTAGCAACTATCTTGTGGCCCACGTCTTCCGCAATGCTGGTCGCGGGGACCCTGTACTGTTTTACGTCGTCGGGTGGAGGTCCCTCGTCTACAAGGTCCTTTTCCAACAGCATAGTTCCGCCCTCTTCGATGTCGTCGCTGTACTTTTCGTAAGCCTCCTGAGACATCAGGATGAGAACATGCGGAACGGTAATTTGAGGATAATCTATCTTGTCGTCTTCGATAACGACGTCGGCGCTGCAAGCGCCACCCCTTGCCTCGGGCCCATAAGATTGGATTAGAACGGCGTCCTTATCTGCGAATATTGACGCGGCCTTGCCGGTGATGTTGCCGGCAGAAATAATTCCCTGCCCCCCGAACCCACCAAACCTTATCTCCTTCCTCACTCTTCACCACCTACTATGGTATTAGTTATAACTACGTCCTTAACCTTGTTTGTTTGATATTAGCAACCAAATTTTTTTTCTTCCATGATTCATATCAACCCTGAATATGATAAGCCTCAACTGCCCCGCTGAATAACGGCGACCACCGGTCCGGATTGGACAGAAGTATACATAGAAGTAAGGTCAAGTCTCGAAATAGGGGCGAAATCTATTACAATTGACCACTTTAAAAGGTAATTTTTCCTACTACCCAAGGATCATAATTAGTAGCCTTAATCGACAGAGTAGTCGGTAGTCGAGGGACACTGACTCAACTATGAGAGAGTTTACCTGGGCCCTAGTGGGCGTAATCGCCGCCCTTCTAGTCGGGGCCGTGGGGCTTGAAGTTACAGAAAGGATAGTCTTCCCCGTCTGGGAACCAAACTACTTCGAGAACCGCCAGCCCGGACCGGCCAGTTTTCCTACTCCGAAAGGAGGTTTACCCTTGAGGGGGGAGACGCCGGGGAGAAGTTTGGAGCCACCGTATTCCAGCCGGAAGGGGTAAAGGGCGAGGTGCCAGCGTTCTTCTGGATCAACGGTTCCAACGTACAGCCATACTACCAACAGAGCCTTCACGAGACAATGGCGAGCTGGGGTTACCTGGTCGTCGTCCCGGATACGCCTCCATTCAGCTTTACCGACCTCGACTACCACAAAGTGATATTGGAAGTAGCATCTACCGCCCTCGCAGCAGCAAGGGGAGGGGAGTTGGGAGTCCGAGTCGACGAAGAGAAGATGGCGGCAGGGGGCTACAGCGTTGGCTCCTCACTGGCTGCGTTCCTCGCGGCGAAAAACCCCGAGATATCGGCCCTCGTCTTTTGGGCGCCTTCCGGCACTCCCTACTGGCTGGGGATCAATGGCCGGGATCTCTACGGGGTGGTAACGCAACCGTCTTTGTACGTGCTTGGCGAACTCGACACTAGCGCTCCGCCTGTGGGTGGTTATCCGGAAACGATGATGGAGTTGACCCCGAGGTCGGAGTCGGAAGTCTTTATTGTGGAAGGGGGAAATCACCATAACTTTCAACATCCAACTGGAGCGGACAAATTTGCCGGACCCTCAGCGCTAACCCGATTTGAACAGCAGAGAATTGCGATCGATAAGACGAGGAGCTGGCTCGACGAAAAATTGAAGATAAAGAGGGAGAGTTAACCTCTCCATTACGTCGATTTAGACTCGGAGGGACCCAGGTGGTCTCCAAGAAAGTCAAGCGTTTTTCTTTTGTACTCCTCGGGGTATTTTTCAAAGGCACCTACATGCTCGACGCCTTCCGGGAGCCAAATCCGCTTGTGGCCGGTCTTTTCTTCGTACATAACCCGAGAATTCTCCGTTAGGGTGACTTCGTCCGACTTCCCGTGAATGAAGAAGGCGGCAAAATCCCGGTCGTTGATATGGTTATTGACCTTCGTTTTCCCGTTTACGTCAACACCCAGGCTCATCCTTGCCACCAGAGTATATAGAGGAAAGAGAGCTTGAAAGAGCGGGTTATTTTGATAGTTACCGTAACTCATGGAAGCCATCTTTATCGATGCAAAACCGCTGTCGGCGACGACGGCACTGATATCCCGATCAGACGTCGCCGCAATCAGGGAGGCGGTCGCTCCGGCTGACCTGCCTAGGACCGCAAAATTTTCCATCCCGAACTCACTTTTCAGGTGATCGATCCCATTGATTATGTCCCTGCTCTCAAAGTAACTGAACCCCCAGCGCTCGCCCTCGCTCTCACCCCTTCCTCTGGGGTCAAAGAGAAAGACGTTGTAGCCATCCTCGTGAAGAAAGGGGGCATATTTCAATATATTCCACTTGGTAGAACCCTTCCCGGGCGCCAGTATCACGCAGTTCACAGAGTTCTCTCGGGGAATGAACCAACCGACGATCTTCTTATCATTATCCGTGGTGTAGGTGACCGTCTCGTAGGGCAAACCGTGGGACTCAGGGTTCTCGTCCCCAATTTCCCCACGAGGCGTTCCGTATATCTCCTTATCGACCTGCACCTTGACGTTGTATACTAAGACGCCGGCGGCGACCAAACCCACCAGAACAACAGCAGCAATTCCAAAGTAAAGCCGAGAGGATCTACTCCCTCGGGAAAAGAATTTCACGGAGCCCCCGTCCGATTACACATCTATTCGAGACGTGGATGCTTAACCCGTCAAGGTTCTGCTTTCTCGGCAACCAACAGCCGGGCAAAGTTCCTGTAATACCTCTTGCTATCTACCACGTCAAACCCTTCTTCTCCGAGAATACTATACCAATCCCGTTTCAGGTAGTCAAACGCGTACTTGCACTCGAGCAACTTGAACGGCTCCCTGATGAAGAAGGGCATCTCGGATAGTTCGAAGTCTCCGTAATCGAGGATGTAAAACCTTCCCTCGTCTTTAAGGCTCCTTCGGGCGTTTTCCAGCAACTTCAGCCGGGAATCGTGGGGGAGACCGTGGAACACGAATGAGGTGAAGACCTTGTCGAATTCTGATTCGTAGGGGAGCTCTCTATCCACCCGCCGTCTCTCTATCCTGACGTTATCCGAACCGGGGAACTTCTCCCTAAATTGTTCGATCGCCTCTTCGCCTACGTCCAGGCCGAGAATCATCCCGCTGTGATCGAGGTATTCGGTCATGAACTTGGCGTTGTACCCGGACCCCGCACCCAGGTCAAGTACCCTGTCGTCCGGAGCTATCTCCATATCGCGGATCACTCGAGAGATGAAACCCCGATAACGCCGGGCTGTGACGAGGTTCAACAAAAACTCGTAGTGACGAGCGAGGAACCCCGATATCTCTACTTTGGAATCCGGGTAAAGTTTGGCCATCAGCACCACCCTAGTTAGTCCTCTCCTCTAGATCTCAAGCCCCACTACGTATCCCGAGCGGATCGCGTCTTCGGCCTTTGCCGGTTCTTTGGCGTCGCCGACTACGTAGGCGGGCACGTCAATGTCGTCAGGAGCTATTGGGTTGTAACTCTTCATTCCGGTAACAACGACGTAATCGTCAATTCCCGTCCATTTTAACTCCTCGCCGTCCCTCTCGCCATAGGCCGTACTCCCCTCGACCCTGGTAAGGTTCGTATCGGTGTTGATTTCCACGTTATCCTTCTGCTTAAACGAGTTAAGGATCTGGGCCCGCTCTATTCCGATCATGCTGCCGGCGAGTTCGGGCAGAGTCCAACGAGGATTGCCGCGTCGTAACCGCTCAGGTCTTCTTTCCCCGCTTCCTTATAGACCACCTCTACAGTCGCTTCCTCGATCTCGCCCGTGAAGTAGTCAACGGCCCGTTCAAGAGTCTCCTTGCCCGGCCTCCCGCCCTCCTCCGATAGAATTCGAGGTGTTTTTCCGTCGCCAGACCGTTTCCTTCGTTGTAACCGGTCTTTTTTTGACTTGAAAAACTCTCCCCCGGAAGTAAATTCTGGGAAGAAGGGGGAAGCTTAGTTCCCGCTGATATACTCCTCAAATTTTTGGACGACCCCAGCAAAGGCCGTTGCAGCTTCTGAATCCGGATACTTCTGGACGAACGGCACTCCGTCATCGCCAGTCTGAACGATCCGGTGATCAAGGGGTACGGACCCAAGGAAGTTAACGCCCAGTTCTTTAGCCGCCTTTTCACCGCCGCCCGACTTAAATATTTCGGTCTTTTCGCCGCAATGGGGGCAGACAAACCCGCTCATATTTTCGATGATACCGATAACCGGCATCTCCAACTTCTTGGAGAAGTTGACCGATTTTCTCGAGTCAAGTAGAGAAAGGTCCTGCGGCGTGGTTACAACAATCGAACCGTCAAGGTTTTCCAGCAATTGAGCGATCGACAGTGCTTCGTCGCCCGTACCGGGAGGGAGGTCGATAATTAAGTACTCTAAATCCCCCCAGTTGACGTCACCCAGGAACTGTCTAATCGCCTTCATCTTCAACGGCCCCCGCCAGATTACGGGTGAGTCCTTGTCCGGTAGAGTGAACGCCATTGACATCACCCGCAGGTTGTTCAACTTTGCCGGCTCTATCCTATCCTCTGAACCCGTCAGGAGTTGATCCTCCACTCCCAAGATTTTTGGGATGTCCGGTCCGTGAATATCTGCATCGAGGACGCCAATATTCTTGTCCGACTCCTTCGCCAGTGATGCAGCCAGGTTTGCTGAAACCGTACTCTTGCCCACACCACCCTTTCCGCTCATGACTACGAGAGCGTGGTCTACGTCTTCGAGATTTATCTTCTTTGGCTGGCCTCCGCCTTGGCCCTGTTGGCTCTTCGCGTTCATTTGTTCCCTCCTAAAGTCAAAAATGGTTCTTTAGTCATCGCAACTATCCAGTTATCCTAACGATTTTATCATATGCACTACTCATATCAACTAGTTTCGATCCCGCCTCCACTCGTATCCTGGCTCCTCCTCCAGGACCTCGCCTCTCCTCTCCTCTTTGACCGAGTAAAGGCCGGCAACCGCAACGGCGATAAGGAAGGACACAAACAGCAGCACCACGACAATCACGGCTAGCCCGGGAATGAAACCGATCCTCGCCCTGTTGACGACGGTAGGGACCGTCTTGGCGGGGATAGGGTGAAGGTTAATCTTCATAATCCAGCTGAGGACTATGGTTAGGAAGATCCAGAGGTATATGCGGCGCAACCTCATGGCCATAGCAGTGAAAAAATCGACCTTATGCTCCGGTTCCCGAAGGTCCTTAGCCAGAACCTTCATCCACTCCATCCGGGGAGGCGTGGAGTCCGGGTCGAGCATGTTGGCGATGAAGTTCTCCTCGAGGAGCCGCAGTCTGGACCTCCATACCTCATGCATCTGATACCTGTGCGACTCGAGGATGAGTACGGCAAAGGTCAGGGGGACGATCAACAGGATCAGGGCGGGGGACCTGGTCGGCGTGGAATAAGACCAGGTAATCATACCAGCGGCCATAACGAGAGACCAGTAGGGAGTAGTATCCAACCTGTTACGCCAGGTGTTTACACGCTGTACTTCTCCCCGGTACAGGTGTATCAACACCGTTTCAAGCTCTTCGCCGTTTACCTCTGGTTCGCCTTTCTTACTCATCAGGTCTCTGCCCTTTCGTAACGTAAGGGTAGCATAGAACCTACCCTTCCGCAAAGGTCTCTTTCCAGGTGTTGTAACCAAGAACAATCACACCGGTCGCCATGATCAGGGATGAGAAGATAAACGCCACCTGGAAGGAAAAGAGCTGGATCAATCCGCCGGCGAGAAACGGTAACGGGGCGGTAATTGCTATGGCAGTCCCCCTCAGCCCGGTATAGGTTGCCCGCTTCTCCTTCGCCGCCAGGTAGATCCCGATTAAACTTCCCGTCACCTGCCTGCTCGCATAGAACTTCGCCCGACTCCTCTTTGCGATCGACTTCCCGATTATATCGGTGTAAGCTACACCGCCGAGAGAGCCAGTCATAGAATAGATCAACAGGGAAAAGAACAGTAAAGAAAGGAGGATAGTTGGTCTGCTTATCCCCACACCCATGACAACCAGACCCATAGCAAACCATATAAAGACCCGGCTGAAGATAGCCAGGTACAAAAAAGGCTTCTTTCTCGCCCTGGGTTCCACGAAATTGGCAAACAGAGTCTGCGGCAGGTTCCCCGCGCTAAGGTAGATCGAGGGAAGGAGAGCAATTAAGAACTTTGATCCGGTTATCGAACTGACGAAAGCCGGAAGGATGACATCGATGTCAGCAAGCCTCACGCTCACACGGAGGAAGGTCCCGTGAATTAGCCCGCCGATAAAGTTCTTTCGCCGGTTGATTTCTTTTTTAGTCATCGTTGTACTCAGTTAAACCCTACTCGTTACGGATAGATATAGGTCCTATAATAGCCGACCGTAGTGCAATATTCTACAGGAACGGCCGCGGAGGATGTCAACTCTCCCCAACGTGGTTGAATTTGGTCTCCTAATTATCTAGCATAAACTAGCGTTTCAATCAACTGCACGAAATGGGGCAGCGCATTTGAGAGAACTCTTGTTTAGGACCTTATTTAGGGCATAGAACTGATTCATAATCCATTTGAACGCCGGGCAAATAGCTGTTTAGACGGCCGTATTATAGTGATATAGCAGGACAACAAATTTAGGTGAGGTAGATACATGAAAATAGCAATAACCTCGCTTGGCGAGGAACTTTCATCTGGCGTAGACGGAAGGTTTGGCAGGTGTGACTACTTTGTAATCGTCGACCCGGAGTCCCTCGATTACGAGGCAATATCCAATGGAAGCAAAAATGCGGTAGGTGGAGCCGGCGTGGAAGCGGCTCAGACCGTCGCCGGGTCGGGCGTAAGTGCCGTAATCACCGGAAACGTAGGCCCAAACGCTTACCGAGCACTCTCTTCCGCGGGGGTAGATATTTACACGGGTGCATCCGGTACGGTACAGGATGCAATTGATGACTTTAACGACGATAACCTCTCGCTGACCCAGAGCTCAACTACCCGGGGCGGCAGAGGCAAGAGAAGAAGGTAATTAATAGGTACAGGTGATAATATGAAAATTTGTTTTCCAACAGATGGAAACGGAGGACTGGACGACGAAGTTGGCTTTCATTTCGGAAGGGTTCCGACGTACACGATTTACGACGACGAGAGCGATAACGTGGAAGTAATCTCCAACGAGAGCAATCACCGTGGGGGGAGTGGACTTCCCGCGGACCTGCTCGCCAAAGAAGGCGTCGACGTCATGGTATGTGGGGACCTGGGCAGAAAGGCCCTAGGCCTGTTTGACGACCACTGTATCGATGTCTACACGGGATATTCAGGCAAGAAAGTGGGCGAAGCCCTAACAGAATGGCAGGAAGGGGACTCAGCCCCCGCCTCAGAGGGCGAGGGTTGTCAGGAGCATGCCTTTCGGGATGACTCTCACGGCGGCAGGGGCGGTCATCACCACGGGTAGCCTGCCAGCTAACGTGAACTATTTTCCGTTTACCCGCTAACTGGCATTGACGGGCCAACGACCCCGCACCTAGGCGTGGGTGTCCGGGCTAACCCGAGACTCCGGATTCGATCGCAATGACTGTTTGGGAGTTGAGTGTCGGGTAAGTGCTGGAGGGAATTCTCGGAAATATAACAAAAGGAGATATATGCAAATAACGATATCCGCCGGCAAAGGGGGGACCGGTAAAACGACGGTAGCTACCAATCTCGCTTTAGCCCTGGCTGGAGAATACGACGTACAATTCTTTGACTGCGACGTGGAGGAACCGGACTCGGAGATCTTTCTTCGGCCCGAACTGGACAACGAGGAGCCTGTCAACCTCAAGGTACCGGAGGTAAACGACGAGACCTGTACGTACTGCGGTCAGTGTGGCGACGCCTGCGAGTTCAACGCGATTGCCACTTTTGGGGAAAACACGCTAGTTTACCCCGAGCTATGCCATGGTTGTGGCCTTTGCTCTCTTGTCTGCCCGGTGGACGCGATAACTGAGGTGGATAACAAGATAGGTAAGCTGAGAAGCGGCAGGGCCGGGAACCTGGAGTATCACGACGGCAATCTAACAATAGGGGAACCGATGGCTACACCGATAATCAGTCGGCTTAAGAAGAAGATAGACCCGGATGGGGTCTCGATTCTCGACTCACCACCAGGCACGGCATGCCCCGTAATTGAAAGCCTCCATGGAAGTGATTTTGCCCTACTGGTTACAGAACCTACCCTATTCGGACTTCACGACCTCAAGCTGTCCGTGGACGTCGTCAAGGAACTGGAGATACCGCTGGGAGTGGTCATCAATCGAGATGGGATCGGAGATGATAGAGTGGAAAGATACTGCGACTCCGAAGGCATACCAATCCTCATGCGGATACCTGACGATAGAGATATCGCCGTCTACTATTCGAAGGGCGTCCCGTTTATCGAGAAAATGGACGGCTGGAAGGAGAGGTTCTTAGAACTGTTCGAAGAGATCGAGGGACAGGCGGAATACCAAAAACGGCAGAAGTTAATAGAAACGTAAAAGGAGAGGGATGAACTCAGAAGATCCAAAACAACTACTGGTAATCAGCGGAAAGGGAGGGACGGGAAAGACGACGATCGTTGCCTCGTTTGCCGCCCTGGCGGACGGTGAGGTCCTCTCGGACTGTGACGTCGATGCTGCAGACCTGCATTTGATCCTCCACCCCGAGGTAAAAACCAGGGAGGAGTTCTCCGGGGGGAAGGTCGCCGTGAAGGATGATAACCTCTGCACTGACTGTGGAATATGTAGGGAACACTGCAGGTACGACGCGATCGATGAAAACTTCGAGATAGACTCCTTTAGCTGTGAAGGGTGCGGCGTATGTGAGTACGTCTGTCCGGAGGACGCCATCACCATGGAACCTGTTTTGTCAGGTTATTCTATAGAATCCAGTACCGAGTACGGCAATATGGCTCACGGGGAGCTAGTGGCCGGCGAAGAGACGTCCGGAAAGCTCGTCACGGACATAAAACAAAAAGCAGGGAAGATTGCCGAGGATACGGGAAAGGAACTTATTATCATTGATGGGTCTCCGGGGATTGGTTGTCCCGTAATCGCCTCCCTGTCTAACGTAGACCTGGCTCTCATCGTTACCGAGCCGACCCTCTCGGGGTTGAGTGACCTCAGGAGGGTAACCGGGCTGCTCGACCACTTCGAAATCCAGGGAAATATCGTCATCAATAAATACGATTTGAACCTTGAGGTTACCGGGAAAATCGAGGAGCTCGCGGAGGAAGACGGACTCACACTCCTGGGAAAGATCCCCTACGACTCAGTCGTTACGGAAGCGATGGTCCACGAGAAAAGCGTGGTCGAATACTCCTCCAGCCCGGTTGCCCGGGAGATTGAATCTATCTGGAAGAAGGTAAAGAGAGCCTTGAAAGACGTATCTTAGAGCCCGAGTCAGGGGCCCGGCTTTCTCGCAAAGGAGGTCAAGGATGGCCCAATCAACAGACTTAGAACACAAACTCCGCATTATAGGCGTGTACGACAATTACGCTAGCTCCAACCGACTCGTCTCCGGATGGGGATTCTCCGTCTTTCTGGAATTCTCCGGGGGTAAGTATCTATTCGACGCCGGCGCCGACGTCGCAATTCTTGCCCGGAATATGGAGGAGTTGGGAGTTGAGCCCGAAGAGATCAAAGGAGTAATTCTATCCCACCCTCACTGTGATCACGTTGGCGGCTTGTCCGCCCTCCTCAGGCGCAAGGGCGACGAATTGAGGGTATTTATGACCGAGGCGTTCCCCGATTCTCTTAAGCGGAAGGTAGTTAACTACGACGCGGAACTCGTCAGGGTGTCGTCCCCCCAGGAGATATCCGCTGGCCTGCTGACGACAGGGGAGATGGACGGTCAATACAGGGGGATGAGAGTTCCCGAGCAAAGCCTGATAGTCGAGACCGGAGAGGGCCCCATAGTTATCGCCGGCTGTGCTCATCAGGGAATCGAGTCCGCGGTGGACAGGGCAACCGAGATCACCGGAAATAGCCCGCACCTCGTTCTCGGCGGGTTTCACCTTGGCGGGGCAAGTCGAGAGAAAATTGAGGAGATTTTAAAAAAATTCAGGAAGAACGACGTTCACAAGGTTGCCCCCTCGCATTGCACAGGTCAACGAGCTACTAAGGCTTTCAAGAGGGAATATAACGATGAGTTTATCGAATTCGGAGTCGGAAAGGTCGTTACCGTCTAAGGGGTCAGGCGGACGTAGGGGACTCTTGTCCCCTATTACCACAGTTGTCCGCTCAACTCTTCTCTCGTCGGGGTTTTCGCCTTTGCCCAGAGGTCTTCAAAGTGGCTCCTATATACCTCGGCCACGCGGGGCGAGTCCTTGACGAGGATATCTACTTCGGTATTCCTGGCCAGGGAGTAATAAGACCAGTTGGTGGACCCGGTTAAAACGGTCTTCCCGTCGACGACTAACAACTTTGAGTGAGTCGTGTGTTCCAGGCTGTCGAATCTAACGCTTTCTACGCCCTGCCCAAGGAGCCACAGCGCGGTCTTCCGGTTTTCCTCGTTTGACTTTTCAGACCACGTGTTCACGTCCAGGACTATTCTTACCTCGACACCCCTCTTCACCGCCTCAACCACCTCGTCCAGCAGTTGATTCGATAAGCTGTCGGGAAACCGTGGATACTGGGTCAGCTTGAACAGAACCAAGCCGATCGATTCCTTTGCCCCGCCGAGGAGCTGCTTGGCCGCCGTAAAGTACGTCCTGGACTCTCCAAAACTGACGAGGGGGGCCACGGCCCGACCGTTCTTCAAGTCGGGGAGGGCTATCTCGGAGAAGGGCTCACCCCTCCAGAGGGAATCAAAAAAGTCGGCATAGTACTCCCCCACCTTTCGACTCCTGATCATCAGGTCCGACTGGTAGGTGTCCGCATAAGTGGGATAGTTCCAGTTACTCGAGCCCAACAGGGTTACGCTCTCGTCAACGACGACCAGCTTGGCGTGAGTCGTTACCTCGGGGTCGTCAAACTTGACGTCCAGGCCGAGTTCACGCAGGTGGCTTGCGGTCTCCCGGTTTTCAGCCGTGATCTCCTCCGACCACTCGCTGGCATCGAGAATTATCGAAACGTCCACGCCGCGGTCGGCCGCCCGGTCCAGGGCCCCGTAAATTCTTCTCTGTAGGCCCTGGGGATAATCGGGGTAGAACTCAGCCGTCGCCATAAGCACCTTTACCGACGACTCCCCATTGTCGATCGCGGAGAGCAGCGCCTCGTAATATGCCCTGTTTCGAGGAGTGTCGAGCAGGGGGATTACTGTAAGGGTATCTGATAAGGAAATAACCCCGCAGTAAGCTACAAACCCAAAGATCAGTAAGACGGCGAGAACGGTTCTCTTTTTCATGGATATATTTTTACACGCAGGGATACCGGGTGCAAGTCAATAACCCGTACCGCTGAAGTTGACTAAGGGTACTCGGTCAAATACCCTTTTACGACCAACTATGAAGATATTAACAGTGCTCGGCACCAGGCCGGAAGCGATAAAGCTCGGCCCGGTAGTAGACGAATTTAACTCCCGGGACAACTTCAACTCAGTGGTGTGCTCCACGGGACAACACCTCGAAATGCTCGCCAGCGCGTTAAGCGCCTTCGACATCCAGGCAGATTACGACCTGGGGTTGATGAAGGAATCACAGACTCTTTCCGGCCTCACGGGACGATTGGTCACTGGACTGGACGGTGTCGTGGAGCAGGAGGCACCAGACACAGTTATTGTCCAGGGGGACACGACGACGGCATTCGTCGGCGCCCTTATTGGCTTCTATCACGGGACCCCCGTGGGGCACGTGGAAGCCGGCTTAAGGAGCGGCGACAGAAGAAACCCCTTCCCGGAAGAGATAAACCGCAGGCTGGCGGATGTCCTGTCAAATTACTACTTCGCCCCCACCGAGGCCTCAAGGTCCAACCTCCTCGCGGAGGGATTTCCCCCGGAAAGGATTACCGTGACGGGTAACACGGTTATCGACGCTCTTACCGGGATATCGCGGGACATAGATTCGGGGAAGTTAACCCCCGAACTGCCCGAGGAGGCGAAGAGGTTGCTCGACCGGGGAGAACGACTGCTGCTCGTAACCGCCCACAGGCGGGAGAGCCTTGATGGCGGTATAAGGGACCTCTGTCACGCCCTCCGGGACCTGGTAGGCCAATACTCCGACCTGAACGTTATCTTTCCCGTCCACCTCAACCCGAAGGTCCGAGAACCCGTATTCGACGTCCTCGCCCCCCTCGAGAGGGTCAAGTTAATCGAGCCGGTTGACTACGTCGGTTTCGTCAGGTTGATGAAATCGTCGTCCCTCATCTTGACCGACTCGGGAGGTATTCAAGAGGAGGCCCCGTCACTGGGCGTCCCCGTCTTGGTCGCAAGGGAGAAGACGGAGCGTCCCGAGGCAGTCCAGGCGGGTACTGCAAAGGTCGTGGGAACGACGAGGGATTCCATAGTAAAAGAGGTGTCGCGACTGCTCGATGACAAACGAGAATACGAGAGGATGTCCGGAGTAGTCAATCCGTTTGGTAGAGGTGACGCATCAGAGCGAATAGCCGACGTACTCGAACGAGGCTAAATCTCGGCCGGCAGCCATTTCAACCGGTTGGCGCAGGAGACGGGGTCAATAGTTTTCCCCAAAGAACTCATGAATTCTTTCCGCGACCTTTTCTGGCATATTGGGTATCGACTTTATCTCTTCCAGGCTCGCCCTCCGCACCCCCTCTACCGACTTGAAGACCTCTAACAGCTGGGCCTTACGCCTGGGGCCAACTCCCTTTATGGAATCGAGGGAGGACCTGACGGTCCTCTTTTGCCTTAACCTGCGGTGGTAATCGAGGGCAAACCGGTGTGCCTCGTCCCTCACCCTCTGCAGTAATTGCAACCCCTCTGAATCCCTCTCAAAACCCACGGGACCGCTTGAGCCAGGTTGATATACCTCCTCAAACTCCTTGGCCAGGCCAATCAGGTTGACCCCGCCAAGCCCCAGACCGTTTATGACCTCCAGGCCCGCGTTGAGCTGGCCCTTACCACCGTCGATAAGGACTAGATCGGGAAAGGATGAGAAGCTCCCGTCCTCGTCTCCATTTCCCCTGTCCATGCGGCCAAACCGCCGCCGCAACACCTGTTTGAGCATACCGTAGTCATCGGGCCCGGAGCTACCGGATATCTTGAACCGCCTGTAGTCCGCCTTGTTCATCCGCCCATCGGTGAAAACGACCATCGACCCGACCGCGTCCTCTCCAGAAATATTTGAGATGTCGTAGCCCTCGATTCTCTCGGGCGGACCCGGGAGACCGAGTTCCCCCTCCAGCTCGAGGAGGGCTTCCCCGTTATCCTCTTTTCCCGAGCTTAACGCGGGCTGGTAGTTAAACCTGGCATTCCTCTTCGCCATCTCCAGGACCCTCTTCTTCGCCCCCCTCTGAGGGGTGACAATTTCCACAGTTCCTGACCTGACGCCGGCGAGCCAGGCTTCGATCGTCTCCGCGTCCGGGGGCGTCTTTTCTACGTAGATCTCCTCTGGAATAACCCCGCGGTTCCGGTAAAACTTCTTGATAAAGCCACCGATTATCGCCCCGTCCGCCTCTTCCGGAGGAAATTCCATTTCAAAGCTATCCTGCCCGCTGATCCTCCCCCGACGCACGAAGAATATCTGTATAACACCCATCTCCTCCTTCCGGTCCATGGCGATAAAATCCCTGTCGAGCCTGTCCTTTAGCCTGACCCTTTGCCTGTTGGATATCGTTTTGACGGCCGTGATCTTGTCACGCCATTCCGCCGCTTTCTCGAAGTCGTTTCTGGCGGCCGCTTTTTCCATGTTTTCTCGTAACACCTCGGCAACTCGGTCGTAATTTCCTTTCAGGATCTCACGGATTCCCTCGACGTAGTCGAGGTACGTCTCCCTGTCGACCTTACCGGCACAGGGGGCGGAACACCGACCTATGTGATACCGCAGGCACGGTCTCCTCGGGCCGTCCTCCGCACTCCACCCGCAGTCCTTTATTGGAAAAATCTTCTCCAGCGCGTCCAGCGTCTCGCGCATGGCTCCCGCGTCCGTGTACGGGCCGTAGAGTTCACCCTCTACCTCGCCCCGGCGCCTGGTAACGGCAACACGGGGGAACTTTTCATCCGTTATCTGTAGATAGGGATAACTTTTGTTGTCCTTCAACAGGACGTTATAACGGGGCCGGTACTCCTTTATCAGGTTCTCCTCCAGGATCAGAGCCTCGACCTCGGAGTCGGTCACGATATAATCTATGTCGTCCGCTTCCTCGCGGAGGGCCCTTGTCTTGAGTGAAGTAGCGCTCGAGGAGCCAAAGTAACTTCTCACGCGGCCACGCAGGGAGGCCGACTTACCGACGTAAATTACCTCCCCTCGAGAACGGATTATGTAAACTCCAGGCTCTCTGGGAAAGTCTTTTACCCTTTCGCTCAGTTGCATTTAGTAAGTAACTCTTTCCTCTTCTCAGAAAATATTTCTGACAGCACCTGTCCGGTGTAGGAGTCTTTCTGCTCGCCAACGCTCTCCGGCGTTCCTTCGGCGATCACCTCTCCACCGTGAATCCCTCCTCCAGGACCGAGGTCGACTATCCAATCCGCCGTCTTGATTACGTGGGGGTTGTGCTCGATGACGACGACCGTATCTCCCTTGTCGACAAGACGGTGCAACACGTCCAGGAGTTTATCGATGTCTTCGGCGTGGAGACCCGTGGTCGGCTCGTCAAACAGGTAGAGTGTATGACCCTGTCTGGTCCTAGATAGCTCCTTGGCGAGCTTTATCCGCTGGGCCTCACCACCCGAGAGGGTTGTCGACGGCTGACCCAGCTTGATGTAACTTAGACCAATATCCACCAGCGTTTGCAGCTTACGCTTGATCTTGCCGTGGTTGGCGAAGAAGTGCAGCGCCTCGTCGACGGTCATCTCCAGGACGTCAGCGATAGTCTTTCCCCGATAAGTTATCTCCAGGGTCTCTCTATTGTACCTCTTGCCGTCACACTCCTCACAGGGTACGGTAATGTCCGGGAGGAAGTGCATCTCGATCTCCTTCTCACCTCGTCCCTTGCACGCCTCGCAGCGACCGCCCTTGCGGTTGAAAGAGAACCTTCCCTTGTCGTAGCCCCTCCTCTTCGCCTCCGGGGTCTCCGCAAAGAGTTCTCTGATGTAGCGGAATACCTTGATGTAGGTCGCAGGGTTCGATCGCGGCGTCCTGCCAATTGGCGACTGATCGATCTCTATCACCTTGTCCAACTGGTCAACACCCTGGAGTTCGTCGTACTCCCCCGGCTTTGCCCCACTGTTATGGAGCTCCCGCTCGAGCGCCCGGTAGAGCACGTCGTTGATCAAGGTAGACTTTCCCGACCCAGACACGCCCGTGACACAGGTAAATAGACCTAATGGTATGCCAACGTCCACGTCCTTCAAGTTATGCTCCCTGGCGCCCCTGACCCAGAGCTTATCTCCTGAGGCAAGTCGGCGCTTTCTGGGGATCTCTATCTCCCTGTCACCTCTGATGTACTGGGCAGTAATCGAATTTTCCGACTTCAACAGCTTGCTCGGTGGCCCCTCTTCGACCACCTCTCCACCGTTCACTCCCGCTCCCGGGCCCAGTTCGATTACCCAGTCGGACTCGGTTATCGTCATCCTGTCGTGCTCGACCACTATAACCGTGTTGTCCATATCGCGCAGGTCCTTCAACGTGTCGAGCAACCTCGTCACGTCCCGCTGGTGCAAACCTACGGTCGGTTCGTCAAGAATGTACAGCACTCCCGTAAGTCGTGAGCCGATCTGAGTAGCCAACTTTATTCTATGCGCCTCCCCGCCTGACAGGGTCCCGGACTCCCGATCAAGGGTCAAATAATCCAGACCCACGTCAAGGAGAAAGCCCAGGCGGGATTTAATCTCGCCGAGTATATCGGAGGCGATCATCTTCTCCTGTTCGGACAGCTCAAGGGAGGAAAAAAAGTCGTAAGCATCTTCTATGGCCATGCCGGTAACCTCCTGGATGTTCTTTCCTCCGACGGTTACGGCAAGGCTCTTCTGGTTGAGACGACCCCCACCACAATTCGGACAGGGTAGTTTGGCCATGTACTCCTCCACCCTTTTTCGACCCCTGGAAGAGCTAGAGTCCTTGTATTTCTCCTCCAGGTCGGTGATAACGCCCTTAAACTTGCGCCTGTGGCGTCTGGTCTGACCGCGCCTATTGGTATAGAGAAAGCTCACCTTGTCCTCCGAGCCGTGGAGGAGCAGGTCGATCTTATCCTCACTCATCTCCTCCAGCGGGACGCTCATATCGACATCGTGTTCCTTGCAAAATGCCGACAGAATTGCCTTGCGCCACTTGCCGGGGTTCTTGCGCCAGGGGAGTATCGCCCCCTCGTTGATCGACAGTTTCCTATCGAGGACGAGGTCCGGGTCCACCTCGGTCTTCACGCCGATCCCGTCGCACTCCGGACAGGCACCGTACGGGCTATTGAATGAAAACATCCTCGGAGTAAGTTCGGGCACGCTGATCCCGCAGTCGGGGCAGGCCCGCTCCTCGCTGAACGACAGCTCGGGGCCGTTTTTCACCTTGACTATAAGGTTCCCTTCGGCCAGCTCGAGCGCAGTTTCCACGGAATCGGCGACCCGAGCTCGCGACTCTCCTCCGATAATCAACCTGTCAACAACGACCTCGATATCGTGCTTAACGTACTTTTCCAGTTCGATATCCTCACCAAGTTCGCGGATTCGTCCGTCGACCCTGACGCGGACGTAACCCTGATTAACCAGCTGGGAGAAAAGGTCGTTGTACTCCCCTTTTCTCCCCCGGACGACCGGGGCGAGAACGTAAATCTTTGACCCTTCTTCCAGTTCCATGACCTGGGAGATGATCTTATCCGGGGTCTGTCGCGAGAGTTCCTTGCCGCAGTTTGGGCAGTGTGGTGTTCCCACGTGCGAATAGAGGAGCCTGAGGTAGTCGTAGACTTCAGTTACGGTCCCCACCGTCGATCGGGGGTTGTGGCTGGTCGTCTTTTGATCTATCGATATCGAAGGCGAGAGTCCCTCGATAAAGTCAACGTCTGGCTTCTCCATCTGCCCGAGAAACCGTCGCGCGTAAGCGGACAGGGACTCGAGATACCTCCTCCGTCCCTCGGCATATATGGTGTCGAAGGCAAGCGAAGACTTGCCTGAACCGCTGAGCCCGGAGATCACTATCAAGTTATTCCTGGGGATATCCAGGTCCAGGTCCTTTAAGTTATGCTCTCTTGCACCTTTAATTGTAATCTTCTTCATTTTCCTCACCAATTATACTTACCCCAGCGACCCTGTGAAACCCCGTCCCCTTTCAGCTGCATGGGGGCTGCTCCTATTAGTCCAATTGGCTAAAGGCCGCGGGAATGCCCCGTCAAGCCAGGCCTCTTATTTAATAATCAGCTTCCAGGGAAACGTGATCGAAGTCGTCGTCCACTCCCTTTAAAGATTCCAGCATTCCCTTCAACCCGGACTTAATTATACTAGCTGGAAAGTTCTCCAGCGGGATATCCTCACCATCAACGCGGAGATTGAGGTCCTTTTCCTCCAGAACCTGGCAGTCCTTGACTTCCCGCTTTCCTTCATATATTTCCTCTGCCATCTCCCGGCAGCTCTCGTTTCCACACAAACCACAGTCCAGGCCGGGCAGCTCGTTCTCAATCTCGGTAATCCGGATTTCGCTTTCTATCGCTTCCAGTACGGGGTCGAGATCGCCGTCATACCTCATAATAGTTCCATCCTTCCCCTCGATATCGCCAACGGAGATCTTGGGGAGAGACGAACTCTTAAACCCCTCGACGAGGACGAGATCGCAACTTCCAGCCGAACCCACGAGCCGGAGAATATCATTTAGGGGGAGAGGCTCAGGAAACATGAGGTCCGTCTCCACGCCCGTCGAAAAAACAGTCAAGCTGGAACCGGAGTCGACGTGTCTCCGGGTATCCTTGCCCTCGGAATCGAGAGAGACATCAGCTGGGGTGTGTTTAACCGTACAGACCCCGTGGCCGCTTTCCGTCAACTTCTCGACCAGATCCGTAAGGACCGTTGTCTTTCCCGAATCGGAGTATCCGTAAATTGCAATAGCAGGTAGTTTATTCATAGGTCACCTTCCTTGTGAATTACAGCGAACGTCAACAGTCCACCCCAAGTGTCCGCGCGGGCTCATCACGAGATTGAATCCCGGACTTGATATGGAGGAAGTGGACCGGCTCTCTGGAATATCTAAAAAATTTTAATTGGAGGGAAGAAAAAACTCAACTGGTAATCATATTTATTTAATATTTGCTTCAGATAAGCTGAGTACTTCTTCCTGCTAACAGCCGAGGATATTGGCCCTAATCCCGGCGATCCTCTTTGACCCCTCCGACCCTAAAGTAAGATCTTATTGATAACTTACTTTCGCGAGGTAAAAGCCCTTGGTAACAAAGCTGGTCTTATCACTCACACATATCTCCTAACCACGAGTTAGAATCGCTCAACTTGGGTTGGTATAATTACCCAACTTTAGAGGTGATGTAGTTGAAAGCCATATTTCTTTGCGCTGGCCAAGGAACCAGGATGAGACCGATCAGTTATTCGGTGCCCAAGCATCTCATCCCGCTGGCGAACAAGAAACTCCTTCACTACAACGTGGAGAAGGTCATCGAAGGTGGAATTGAGGAGGTCGGACTCGTCGTCTCACCGGAAATGGAGTCCGCTTACAGAGAGGTACTGGGAGAGGGGAGGTGGGGCGCCATGTTTTCCTATATCCACCAGGACGACCCCAGAGGTCTGGCTCATGCCGTAGACTGCGCCCGTGACTACGTCGGGGACGAGGATTTCCTCGTTTATCTTGGGGACAACCTCCTTGAACAAAAACTATCGCCAATGATCGAAGAATTCACTGTAAACAACGCCTCGGCCTCGATTATGCTGGCGGAGGTCGACGACCCGGAGAGGTTCGGCGTAGCCGTTCTCGAGGAAGACCGCATAGTGAACCTCGTGGAAAAACCCGACGACCCACCGAGCAACCTCGCTATCGTCGGAGCATACGCATTCACATCTGATGTGTTCGACGCTATTGAAGTTATTGAACCGTCAGGTCGGGGAGAGCTGGAGATAACTGATGCCATTCAAGAGTTAATTGACCGCGGTCAGGAGGTAGTACCGTCCAGGTTAAAAGGCTGGTGGCTGGACGTGGGAAGGCCACGAGACGCCCTTAACGCCAATAGAGTGGCCCTGAAGGAAACTACCGTAGGAATAGACGGCGATCTAGCAAAAACCGAAGTAGAAAGAGAGCGAGAAGTCCAGATCGGAAAAGAAGTCCAGGTCAAGGACAGTAAAATAGTTGGTCCGGTTTCCCTCCTGGGTGAGACGGAAGTCGAAGGATCGATTATCGGACCAAACACCTCGATTGGGCCAGGTTGCAAAATCAAAGGCTCCCGGATCGAAAATTCGATCGTCATGGGGGAAACTTTGGTCAAGGACACGGCCCTGCAGGACTCGATTCTGGGGGCAAAATCGGGAATATCTTTGGACGGAGGTTCGGTGGAGGTCTTCGCGGGGAATCAGACCTACATCAACTCCAAGACCTAGAACAACCCAGAACGACTAAGTGTAGTAGTAGAAAGCAAAGAGGCCGAACCCTGCCAGGAGGCCGTGGAAGACGAGCAGCCTGGCTGTAATCAGTGATTCAGGCCACTCCACTTCCGGCAACAGGTAGTCGTAGTCCACGCCGGTTGCGGTCTCAAAGTGGTGGTGAAATGGCGTTATCTTAAATATCCTTCCTCCGGTCAACTTATAATACGATACCTGAACGGTTACCGAGACCGCTTCAAAGAAGAACAGGCCACCGAGAAAGGGGAGGAATAATTCCGTCCGGGATATTAGCGCCAGACCTCCGACGAACCCCCCCAGAGCAAAGGCACCCGTGTCTCCCATGAACACCCGCGCGGGAAAGAAGTTATAGGGGAGGAATCCGGCCACGGCAGCTACCAGGGCAATGGTAACTGGTAAAACCCCACCGGGCAGGACGAGACAGTAGGCTAGAACTGTAATCAAGGTAGCGCCCGCGGCCAGGCCGTCCAGCCCATCGGTCAGGTTTAAGGCGTTGACGGTACCCACAAGGGTCACGATAGCGAACGCGTAGAAAGCGTAAGTGGGCATAAGCACTTCGACCTTTACAAACGGGAGGACGACCAGGTTAGGGCGGTCGAGCAACTGCAGGGAAAGGTAGATAATCAGGGTGGACAGGACGACCTGACCGATCAACTTTTGACGGGGCAGAAGGCCCATGGATTCCCCCCTGAGAAGGCTCAACGCGTCGTCCACCGCCCCGATCATCCCGAAACCGAAGGTGGAGACGAACATGAGAAGAAGGTAATTTCTTACCTCGGGAACCCTAAACCAGATATAGCAACCAGCGACTCCAACTCCTAACAGCAACGCCAACCCGCCCATCGTCGGGGTTCCGCTCTTGTGTTCGTGGAGCTTCGGCCCCCAGCTCCTGATAAACTGGCCCAGGTGTAGATCCTTCATAAAGACTATAATCCCGAACGTAGCTACGCCGGTCGTAAAAAAGGCAATCAGGGCCGCGATGAACGCTTCAAACAGGTATGACGGGGGCAATTTTAGTACCTCATGTCGTCGGTCTTGTCGACAATTGCGGTTATGTCAACCGGTAAAGGCGTTTTCAAAGGCGTATCCAGCACGCAGGATGAGTTCCTCCGACAGACTCTCACCCATCAACTGCATCCCGACCGGGAGGCCCTGGACTTCGCCCGCGGGAATAGACATCGCCGGTATACCCGCGAGGTTAATCGGAACTATGAAAACGTCAGATAGGTACATCTCCAGCGGGTCCTCGATCTTCTCCCCGATCTTAAACGCGGGAGTGGGCGAAGTGGGGGCGGCTATCAGGTCGATCTCCGCAAACGCGTCGTCGAAGTCCCCTTTTATAAGCCGTCTCGCCTTCTGGGCTTTACCGTAATATTCGTCGTAATACCCAGCTGACAGGGCGTAGGTCCCCAACAGGATACGTCTCTTGACCTCCGCCCCGAACCCTTCATCTCGACTCTTCGAGAATAGTTCGTCAATCGATTCGGTGTCAGCCCTGCTCGTGTAGCGGACGCCGTCAAACCGCGCCAGGTTGGCACTCGCCTCCGAACTTGATATGAGGTAATAAGTCGCTATGGCGTACTCCGTGTGGGGCAGCGAGATGTCCACGATTTCCGCGCCAATATCTTCAAACGTCTCCTTCCACCGTTCCGCCTTGTCTTGTATTCTTTCATCCAGTTCGTCGCCAAAATACTCCTCGGGAAACCCAACTTTTAACCCTTCTACGCCGCGGTCTATTCCGTCCGAGTAATCGACCGCCGGATTCGCCGCCGAGGTAGAATCCATCTCGTCTTGCTCTGCAATGACGTTTAACAACAACGCTGCGTCGTAGACGTCCTTGGTTATCGGGCCAATCTGGTCGAGTGACGAGGCAAACGCAGTCAATCCGTATCTCGAGACCAAGCCGTAGGTCGGCTTCAAGCCGACGACGCCACAGAAGGCAGCAGGGTGCCTGACCGAACCTCCGGTATCCGAACCAAGAGCATATATCGCCTCGTCGGCGGCTACGGCAGCAGCCGAACCACCCGACGATCCTCCTGGCACCCGGGTGAGGTCGTTGGGGTTTCTCGTCGTCTGGAAATAGGAGTTTTCGGTGGAAGAACCCATGGCGAACTCGTCCATATTAACCTTGCCGAGGACGGGCGAACCCGCCTCGTTCAACAACTTGATTACCGTCGCGTCGTAAACCGAATCGTAGTCCTCCAGAAACCGTGAGGCACACGTAGTCTTGAACCCTAGAGTCTGAATGTTATCCTTGATAGTACCAGGCACTCCTTTGAGCGGACGTTCGGCTTTCTCTCGCGCTTCCGCAAGGAGAGGTTCCTTGTCGGCCGTCTCCAGGTACGCCTGAACTTCGCCGTCCGTCTTTTCTATGCTATCGTATAACGAGTCGATCAGATCCTCGATTTTACCCGGATCTTCCTCCAGAAGATCGATTAACTCGTGCAAAGTAAGTTCATTTAAATTGATTGTGAATACCTCCCGAAAACCAAGATATGATATTATAACTGGCTTCCTGAGATGTTCAAATAGATGGGGCTTAGGGCAAACTGAAAGAGGACGCCGAGAATACTCCCCGCGTCCTCTCCAGATATATGAGCTATAGCGTTAAATTTGTCTTCACTAGGCTTCGTGGTACACGTCCTCCAGTTCCCCGCTCAAGTAAGCGTCGTAGGCAGACATGTCGAAGTTACCATGACCACTATAGTTGAAGACGATCGTCTTCTCTTCGTTTTCTTCTTTTGCTTTTAGCGCCTCATCAATCGCCGCCTTGATGGCGTGAGACGTCTCCGGTGCAGGAATATAGGCCTCGGTATTGGCAAACTGCATCGCGGCCTCGAACGTATCCGTCTGGGGATAAGCGCGGGCCTTAAGGTACCCGAGGTCTTTCAACCGGGTGAGTATGGGTGCAGTGCCATGATACCTCAACCCGCCCGCGTGAATTCCGGCGGGAACGAAGTTGTGGCCGAGCGTGTACATGTTGAGCATCGGGGTTATCTCGCCGCTATCGGCGTAATCGTAACGCTCGTCTCCTTTTGACAAGGTCGGGCAGGCGGTCGGTTCCACCGCAATAACGTCGATGTCTTCCCCGCCTTCGATTACGTCTTCAAGGAAGGGGAGGATAAGGCCGCCAAAATTGCTTCCTCCGCCGACACAGCCAATTAGAACGTCCGGCTTGACGCCCGCTTTTTCCAGCTGGTCCTTCGTCTCCAGGCCTAATATCGATTGATGGATGAGCACGTGATTCAACACCGACCCCAGCGAGTACTTGGTGTCATCAGATTCCAGGGCCAACTCCACGGCCTCACTGATTGCCATTCCCAGCGTGCCGTCCGTATCGGGGTCCTGCTCGAGAAAAGTCCGTCCGGCCTTCGTCGTATCCGACGGGCTGGGAACTATCTCCCCGTCCCAGCTCTGGATCATCGATTTTCGGTAGGGCTTCTGATCGTAACTTACCCTGACCATGAACACCTTTACGTTGACGTCGAACTGGGTCCCCGTAAAGCTCAACGCCGATCCCCACTGCCCGGCACCGGTTTCCGTCGTCAACGTTTTCGTGCCCTCCTGCTTGGCGTAGTAAGTTTGAGGTAAAGCCGTATTGGGTTTGTGGCTGCCCGGAGGAGACGCACCTTCGTATTTAAAGTAGATCTTTGCCGGGGTGTCCAGCTCGCGTTCCAGATTTGTAGCACGAATTAGCGGAGTTGGCCGCCAGATCTTGTACGCTTCGCTCACTTCCTCGGGAATATCTATCCTTCTTTCCTGACTCACCTCAACTTCTATGGAACGTTTGGGGAAGATCTTAGCCAAATCCTCTGGCGGTATCGGGTCCTTGGATATTCCGTCAATCGGCGGCGGTAACGGCTCATCAAACAATGGAAGTGGGTTAAACCAGCTCTTCGGAAGTTCGGTCTGATCAAGGTTTATCATTTTGTTTGTCATGTTATACCCTCCTAAGGATAGTGTTTTAATGTATCAAAATAGTTACGTGACGTAAGACGTTGCCGTTCCGTGATACAGGTAAGTGCTTATTGGCGCTTAAGCGGCGCGCCAGGCTGGTTCAAGCTGCTCCGGGAAGAAAGACTTCAGTCTGAAGAAGAGACAGGAAATTCTGAGAGGTGCTACTTTCAGGAGTGAAAGGTAGAAACCGTTCAACAATACGCTGGACCTAGAGGGGCCAAACCCGATCACCAAAATTCATGGATATCACCTTATGCTATTTTCAGATAGTATAGCGGGTAAAAACGGGTCCTTCAAGAGGTTGCATAGGAAAAGCTTCTGGCTTAGTATTATCGCAATACCCGCATGGGGCCGTAGCTCAGCCGGGAGAGCGCGTGGTCGGCATCCACGAGGTCACGGGTTCAAGTCCCGTCGGCTCCACCACCATCCTG
>JAGYME010000018.1 GCA_018400715.1 Candidatus Bipolaricaulota bacterium | reverse complement strand
GGTGGTGACAACGTCGGGAGACATATGGTTAGGGACGATAGGCGAGGGAATCTGGGTGGGGAGATTGGAATAATAGCCGGAAATAAAAAAGGCGGGAGTTTCCTCCCGCCTTTTAGGTAACCTCTCTTAGGTAATTTTTGATAAGCGCTTATCCATCAACAAAAAATTACTATAACTATGTAAGATCAGATACTGTTATATTTAAATCTGCGGTATAAGTACCCTGAGGGTCATTGAGTCCGTCTCTATGGGCAGTTACGCTGATCTTTCCCCAGGCATCGCCTTCTGTAGCGTCTACGTTCACATTCCATGTGACATTATTACTTCCAGAATTAGAGATACTTTCCGTTATCTCTGAAGACCAGCCAGATCCGTTACTTTCGGCTGGATGGGAAACTACCGCCGTCTGAAAGTGCCACGTAGCTGGAATATAATAGGCACTACTGTAGTCACTGTTACTGTAATCTAAGCTGAACGCCGAGACAGAGGCTGCCACCTCTACGTCGTAGTTGTGCTGCAGGTGAACTTCGAGGTCTGACGTGTGGAATGACTCAGTAGTACTAACGTTTCCAACTTCAGTTCCACCCTCGTTAGACTGGAACGTGAGTGCCCCATCCGATACCTCGATGTCATAGGCGTTAGAAATTGTAAAATCCGCTGACTTACTTATGTCTGGAGTACCATCAGCCATTGCGCCAAACGTCATCGTTAAAGTTAGAGCACTTACCAAAATTACCGCCAGTATTGCGTTAGATAGTTTCCTCATGGAAAGCACCTCCCAGTGATGTAGATGAGCATCTAGCGACTCGTCCACCACCAAGAGCCACGGCAGCTCGGCTGTCCTCAGACGAGGACCCGTAGCTTTGCGCCCCCGCGGTTACCCGTGGGGTTGCCTTTTCGTATTCTCTTAGAGGCCGTAGCTTTGCGCCCCGGGGTTTCCCCCGGTTTGCCGTTTGTAGATACTCCCATGAGATTAGTTAAGTTTTTGGCGACCCTACGTCGCCATGAATTGCAATGTCGAATTTTGGTTAATCTCTTCCCGTCTGTCAAAGATCATAACCGTTTCTAGTTTTTCCCAGTGTTTACTATTACTTATTATACCTATTATTATAGATTTTAGACACCTATAATGCAAAACATTTGTATCAATAACAACTTTTTGCTCTTTTTCAGCTGCTTTTCCCGCTGGCAGGAATATCTCTGACTCGACCGCTTGACAGTCCCGTATAATTGATATGAATTAAAAGACAGACTCATTGAATAATTCCGCGGTAGATACTACAGGGGGGCAACCAAATGGAGTTTCTCATCATCCAGCCGGCGATTTCCCATGAAAAAGCCTTCATCGAGGCCAGCCAGAAGGAGCTGCAACCACTCGGGCCGGCGGTGCTAGCCGCACTTACGCCACAGGACGTAAAGGTCCGCTTCATAGACGACCGCCTTGAAGAGGTCAACTACGACGATACGCCCGACGCCGTGGGGATATCCACGACCACGTTTACGGCAAGGCGTGCCTACGAGATTGCCGACGGCTTCCGCGAGCGGGGTGTCCCCGTAATCCTCGGCGGCCATCACGTCAAGATGGAACCGGAAGAGGCCTTTGCTCACGCCACCTCCGTGGTCATCGGTGAGGCGGAGGGGCTATGGCGGGAGGTGGTCTCCGACCTCCAGAAGAATAGCCTCAAGGCAAGCTACCAACTCGAAGAGCGCCCGGACCTGGCGAAGACGCCCGTCCCGGACAGGAGTATCTTCACGGGAAAAGACTACCTCCCGATAGAGATGGTGGAGACGACCCGGGGGTGCCCTAACGACTGCAGTTTCTGCTCGGTGAGCGCCTTCTTCGGCCGCGGTTACCGCCACAGACCTATCGATGACGTCGTCGATGAGGTCGCAAACCTTGATAGGGATCTGATATTTTTCGTGGACGACAACGTCGTCGGCGACTTCAACTACGCGAAGACGTTATTCAGGGAGCTCCGGGGCCTTAACGTTAAGTGGTTTGGCCAGGCGGCGATCACCATGGCCCACGACGAGGAGCTGTTAACCCTGATGAGAAAGAGCGGCTGTCTGGGCAACTTGATTGGCTTCGAATCGTTAGACAAAGACAACCTTGAGGCGATCAACAAATCCTGGAACAAAAGCCTTCCCTACGAAGAGGCCGTCGACAGAATCCACGGGGCGGGATTGGCCATCTACGCCTCCTTCATTACCGGCCTGGACGGCGACGACCTAGACTCACTAAAGCGGACATACGATTTCGCCATGAGGAAGAAGTTCCTTGCCGCAAACTTCAACGTCCTCACCCCCTATCCGGGGACCAGGTTGTTCAGCAAACTCAAAGAGGAGGGCAGGCTCGTCGACGACAGGTGGTGGCTCTCCGACGACCCATTTTGCGTCAGGTACGTCCCCAAACACTTCGATGGCGAGAAACTGGTCGCCGAAAGCGTGAGGATAAAAAGAGACTACTTCAGCTACCCGAACGTCATTCGTCGGGCTTCCAACTGGAAGCCCGTCTTCAGCTCACCTTACAACTTCCTCCTCTACGTCCTTATGAACAAATCACTCCACGCTGAACAGGAACGGGTAACAAAAGAGCTGGACCGGGTGAAAAAAGAAAAGGTTAAGGACCTAACCGAGAGCCCTGCTTAGAGATACTTTCCGAAAAACTCTATTACCCTTTTCTCGTATTCCTCGCTGTATTTAACGAAGGACCGGCCATGCCCCACGCCCTCAGTGATCCAAATCTCCTTCTCGCCCGGCTTTTTTTCGTAGAGGAGCTTCGAGTTTATCTGGTCAATGATCTGGTCCGCGTCCCCATGAATGAAGAGTACCGGTACCTCCAGGCAAGAAACCCGTTCCCTGAGGTCCGTCTTGTTCGCCACGTTCACGCCGACCATCCTGTTGGCTCCGAACATGTACAGCGGAAACGTAAGGCGAAAGAAGGGCTTGGTCCCGTAGTTACCGTAACTCTCTGCTGCCAGCTTGATGCTGGCAAATGGGCTGTCCGCCACGATTGCGCTAATGCTCGTCGTTTCTATCGCCGCCATCAACGCCGCAGAGGCCCCGGTAGAGACCCCGAGCACGCCGAAACGGTTGTCCCCGTACCGTCGTTTAGCAAACTCTATTCCCTCTAGGATGTCCCGGCTTTCGAAGTAACCGAAACCCCACTTTTCGCCCTCGCTTTCTCCGGTGCTGCGCGGGTCAAACAGGAGCAGGTCGTAACCCTCCCCGTGGAGAAAGGGAGCAAGGTAGAGAAAATCGGTCCTCGTCCTCCCTTTGCCCGGCGCCATGATAATGCACTTCTTCGATTCGGCGTCGATGAACCACCCGCGGATCTTAACCCCGTTCCCGACGTCGTATTCAATATCCACGTACTCCAGCCCCATATCGGCAGGCGTCTTGTCGGGCAGTGTCCCCCTCGTCGTATTAAATATTTCCTGTGAGAGGTCCCTCCTGATCAGAAAACCGACGGTGCCCGCGCCGATCAAGAAGATGACTACCAGGGCGAGGATAACGCCAAGAATGACTTTCAGCGTGATGATCGTCCTTTGATACTTCATGGCTACTCCTACGCTGAGGAATTAAGTAGTTAAGGGTGCGCCAAGTTTGTTGAAAAAGACATCTCGCTGAAGTCGTCCACGTCCCATCCCGTCTCTACTGATAGTATACAAGAAAAAACGGCGCGTTGTCGAAGATTCCAACTCGATAGGCGCACGATTGACTAAAGATCCCGGCGGTATATACGGTGGACCCTGTCGAATTCTGTCACCCCAAAAATCTCCATCTCTCTCAGGTTCTTGTGGTTCTTCTCCAGGATCTGGTTGATTATTAGCTTGTCGAACCGGCTCTTCTCCAGAGTCTTCAGCAATTCCGCGTAGAGTACCACCGTAGCGCCCTTTCCCTGATATTCGGGGAGGATACCTATCCCGTTGGCGTCCACCCAGGAGGTGAACCTCCGCTCCAGGCTCAGGTAAAGCCAGCCGAGGGGCCAGAGTCGCCCGTTCGCCCTCCGTAACCCGGCCGCGATATTCGGGTAGACGAGGAGAAATCCGATTAACTCGTCCCCCTTCATGGCAAACTTGACCAGCCGGACGGACCTTCCGTCCGTCACGGTCAACATCTGGTTAACAATCCTCTCCATCTCCTCCTCGTTCATCGGGTGAAAGAAGGGGAGTTCTCCGAAGGAGCTGTTAAACACCCGGCAAAGTGACGGTACAAGAAAAGGTATGTCGTCACGGACCTCCTCCTTGTTCTCGTACGTCTTTACCCGCAGTCCCCGTTTGGCCTTAACCTTCTCGGCCGAGCGGTAGAGGTTCTCAACCATATCTCTGTGCTCATCCATGTCAAGGGGGACCTCCGCGGAGAGAGTGTCCGCCAGCTTACGGAAACCTCCGGACTCTACCAGCCCCTCGTAGCAGGGAGGGTTCCAGGGCATTCCCATGCCCGGCCGCTTGTCGAAACCGTCCACGAGCACGCCGTGTCCGTCACCGGCAAGAAGCCCCATGGGTCCGATAACCTGATCGAGGCCGCGTTCCCTCGCCCAGTCGAAGGAGGCCTGGAAGAGGGAGTTAGCTACGCCCTCGTCGTCCTCTGACTCGAAAAAATAGAAGAAGGCCGACTCTGTCCCGTGTTCCCGGTTGTATGGACCTGATTCGATAACCATTATCCTTCCCCTAACCTTGCATCCGTCTTTCACCAGGTAAGCCTGGGCGTCGGACCCCTCGTCTCGATAGAAAGGGTGCCGCTCGCGGTCAAGGTCCACCCTGAGGTCCGACTTCAGCGGGGGTACCCAGAGTGACCTGCCCCGCCTCCCGTGGAGACGAAAGGGAAAGTCGATAAAATCCTGTATTTCGTCCTGGCCGGCGACCTCAACTGTCTTCACCTATTTCATCCTCCTATTTTTTGGGGTTTTCAAATCTACCCCTCTCCAGCTGCAGTTGTACCTGACGGTGACGGTCCCTGTTCAACGGGTAGTACCAGGCGAGGACAATCGCTGCCATCAATATTATAGATGGGACCACGGCGAGGAGAGTCCGGATCGCCAGCAGCGTGCCGGGCGACTGCGTCGTGGCGTTCTCCAGGTAACCTGACAGGGCAAGGACCGGCCCTACGGCCGCGAGGACTACCTTAGTCGAAATTTTTCTGACGAAGGCCTCGATTCCCGCGTAGACCCCCTCCTGACGGAGGCCGCTTTGCACCTGATCCACGTCGAGCGTGTCAGCACTCATCGCCCGCGGCAGGGCGTGGGCTGCGGCAATGCCGGGCCCGACGAGGACAGCGACCACGTAAGCCAGTGTCCTCGCCCCCTGGGGAACGAGTAGTATGCTCAGCATGACGACGAGCCAGGACCCAATGGAGATGATGTAGGCCGTTTTCTTGTCCCAGCGGTGCCCTATCCAGAGCACGAGGGGGAGGAAGAAGGCGCTACTCCCCAGAATAATCCCCTGCACCATCGACGCCTGACCGGCCCTCATCCCTATCCAGTAGATCAGGTAATAGACGAAGACAGCCGAAGCGATGTTAACCGGGACCCAGCTCAGGATATGCATCCCCAGCGAATACCGCCACGGGCGGTTGTGGAGCACGAACTTCAAACTCCGCCTCAGCGACGTCGCGGGCCTGGCCTGGAAGGCTTTGCGCTCGTGAGTGCCGAAGAAGGCGATCAGGATACTGGGAATAAAGACCAGGCCGAAGGTAATTCCCATCCCCAGAAAGGCAACCTCCAGCTGAGTTACCGACTCCAGGGCCAGGCCGAACCCTACAGCAGCGAGCAGGCCCGTAACGATGGAGAAGAATGCCCGATAACTCGTCACGGACGTCCGCTCGTCGTAATCGAGGGTGAGTTCAGGGACGAGGGCGTCGTAGGGACAACTCACCACGGTGACCGCCGTGTCAAACAGGATATAAATGAGGGCGAAGTACAGGCAGAGGAGCCACTGGCTCTCGATCGGTGGGACCCACCACATGAGGGCGAAGGTCACGCCGTAGGGAACTGCACCGAACAGCAGGTAAGGGCGGCGGCGTCCCCAGCGAGTCCTCGTCCGGTCCGACAGCCAGCCCACCAGTGGGTCGTTCACGGCGTCCCAGACCCCTCCGAGGATCACCGTAACCCCAGCCAGTCCCGGATTGATACGGGCGACGTCCGTAAGAAAGAACAGGTACCAGAAGGCGACGATAGTCCCGGGACCGACGGAATGCGCTAACACCCCGACAGAGTAAGCTATCTTGTTCCAGGCCGTGAGTTCTGACTCCTTTACTCGTTCATCGACGGACACTTCACACCCCTTTACGGCTACTATACCCTAACGAGGGTCGAGATTCTCACCCCCACCGGGCACCCGGCGTCCGTGCGCGAGAATTCTTCACGTCCGCGGAGACCTCGGTTGTTACCGGCAAGTCCTCGATTTCCAAACAACCCACTTTTCCCCTTAGGATGGTAACATAAAAGTGGTGAATAATAACAGCTGACCGAGAAATAAGCAATTTTACGGGGGCAAATCGAAGAATTACCTGTATAATTAAGTGACCACGGAATCTTCCACGAGGCTTATCTCAGCCCGGTACCGTGGCACTTAAGGATATTGTTAAGGGGGAGTTATGAAAAACAAATATTTACTCGCGGTTGTTGGATTCATTTTGTTTGCGGCGCTTGCCAGTGGCCCAGCGATCAGCACCTACGCGGCGGAGGACCTGCTGACCAAGAACACCGAAGAGATCGAGAAGATCAAGGGGAGGCTCGACTCTCTGAGCGCAGAGATCGAGGACCTTAAGGCCCGGATCGTCGATTTATCCGAGGGTCTTAGCGAACTGGAGACTGACGTCAGCACTGTTAGGGACCAGGTAACCCCACTGCAGGAGAAGACCGCGGACCTGGAATTTCAACTGAAACAGAAAGTGGGCGACCTGTCCATGCGGTTGGGAGAAATCGAAAGGGATCGAGCGGCGGACTTCATAGAGATCGACCAGAAGAACTGGATGAGGTGGCAGGAAATGGCTGATGGCGAAGAGTACGGCGACTTCGCCCTCGAGGTCAGCTTCAAGCAGGTCGAAGGCACGCCCGCCTACTACGGAGTACTGTTCAGGTATCAGGACCCCTCAAACTACTACCAGTTCTGGATCAGCGACGACGGGCATTATGGGCTCGGAGTCTCTGAAGGGGGCGAGTGGAGGGTCCTGCTGGAGATGGACTACTCCGAGGCGATAGTCCCCGGCGAGTGGAACAGGATCGTGCTGATTACCTCGGAGGCGAACCTCAGCCTCTACGCGAACGGGGTCTTCCTGGACGATGTGGAGGATAGGACGTTCGAAGAGGGCAAGGTCGCGGTATCGGCGGAAACGGGCGTGGAACAATACCACATGAAGGTCCTGTTCGACAGCTTCGTCATCGAGAGGCTGGATTAGTCCGAAACTTGACCGTAACGGAGCCACTTAGCACTTTCACCGATAACTTAGATTTCCAAGGGACATATTAGATGAGCAATCTCGCTATTTTACTCGCTCTGGGCGCGGCGCTGTCCTGGGCACTAACACAGGTGCTCACGAAGACCGGCCTGGAGCGGATGGACCTTATTTCCTACGCGGCCTCCCGTCCGCTGTTTGCCCTGATCTTCATCATCCCCTACGGCTTCCTCACCGGGGGGTTCGACTTCGTGGGACTGGCCGTGGTAGGTATAGGTGTCCTCAGTGGAGTGACGGACGCTTTCTTCGGAAGTCTGCTTTACTTCTACGCGATAAAGAAGAGCTCCGCCCACGAGGCCGCTTCGCTCTCCAACACGGCACCCTTCTGGGGCGTAGTTACCGCGATTTTTTTTCTAGGCGAGGAACCGAAGCCCCTCGTCTTCATCGCCGCCGTCCTCGTCGTCGCCGGCGCCTATTTCCTGGTTACCCGCAGGAGCGACTTCTCTGGGGACCATTCCATATGGGGCACCCTACCGGCGCTGGGGTCGGGTGTCCTCTGGGGAGTGGTGGAGACAGTCCCTGCGAAGTTCTGTCTCAACCAGGGCATGTCGCCGATCTCGTACCAGCTGATACTCGTCTCAACCGCAGCGATAAGCTGGAATATCGTTGCCTTTGCGAAGAAGGAGGGCGGACTTCAACTGTTACGCTACCCGGTTAAAGATTTAGGAATTGCCGCCCTCACGGCCTTTACCGGCTTCTTTCTCGGCTGGATCCTCTGGTTAACCGGGTTAGAGATGGCCCCCGCTAGCCTGCTCGCGCCAATCCGCGGGTCGATGACCCTGTTCGCGTTCTTGCTGAGCATCGTCCTGCTCCGAGAGAGGCCTACCAGGAGGTCAGCAGTCGGGGTCATCCTCACGTTTGGTGGTGTATTCCTGGTCTCCCTCCTCGGGTAAAAGTTCGGTACGTTTATGTATATAAAAATACTCCCGCCAATTATTTGCAATTCTGTTCATATGTATGTTATTCTAATATTAGACTCGATCTTTGAACGTCCACGGACTCAGGGAGTGGACCGAATGGCTACACGTCTTGAATTAGCTAACGGGGCCGTAATAATCAACCTCAGCCGCCGTCCGGGGCCATTTGTGACTTCAGCTTTTTTACAATCAGGCCCGTTACGGAGACTTGGAGACTTACTCCCCCATGAACTTTTCTCAGCTGAGTAAAACCGACCTGATTGAACACCTACCCGAAGCCCTCTTCCTCGAAGATAGAGAAGGAAATATCCTCGACGTCAACTCGGAGACGTGTGAAATGTTGGGGTACTCAAAAGAAGAACTGCTCAACGAGCATGCGTCAACTATAGTTCCGGACCAGGTGAAATTCTTCCCGCCAGAAGAGATCAGCCAGAGGATGGACGCCGGCGAACCGATAGAGACGGTCAACCTGTGTAAGGACGGGACGGAAGTTCCCGTAGAACTACGGGGACAGGTTGTAAACATAAACGGTGAAAGCCTGATAATGATAAGCCTCAGGGACATATCTAAGAGAAAGGACAAGGAAGACCGCCTGAGGCAGTTCAAGTGGGTCGTCGAGGGGTCCAACGACTTAATGTCGGCGTGCGGGAGCGATTACCGCTACCTCTTTGCCAACCGGGCCTACCGTGAATTCTACGATCTACCGGAGGAGGAGATATCGGGGAGGAAGTTAACGGAGGTAATCGGAGAAAATACCTTTGAAAAGATCGTCAAGCCCCGGATCGACCGGTCTTTGAACGGGGAGGTCGTGAAGTTCGAGTTGAACAGAACGAACCCCGCCCAGGTCAAAAGGACGTTCAGCATTATCTACTACCCACTCAACTGGCGAAAGAGAAATTCCGGTGTCGTCTCTGTAATGAGAGATATCACGAAGGAAAGGAAGGCCGAACACGCACTCCACGTGGAGAGAAACAAACTACGGAACCTCCACGACGCCGTGGACTTGCTGGAAAAACAGGAAACCGAGGCCGACGTCCTCCAGACGGCCGTCCAGGTCGCCGAGGACGTCCTCGAATTTGACATCTGCGTCATCGACATGCTCGAGGGGGATTACCTAATAACCAGGGCCGTCTCCTCGGGGTTGGATTTCGCCGACCCGGATAGGTTCAAAGTCGGTGAGGGGATAGCGGGGAGGACGGTACAGGGGGGTAAAACCATCTGGGGAGACGACGTAAGAGAGCACCCCGACGCCAAACCGACGAGTGACACGTACCGCGCTTACATTAGCGTACCAATCGGGGAACTAGGAGTGCTCCAGATCGTATCCACAGAACGGGGTAGCTTCAACGAGAGGGACGTGGAACTGGCGGAAATCCTCACCAACCATATCCTTGAGAGGATCGGCCGCGTCCGCCTGGAGGAAAAGCTGCGGGAGCAGGCTATACGGAACCCGTTAACGCACCTCTTTAACCGTCGGTACTTCAACGAAGCACTGTCAAAGGCGGTCGAGAGGGCTGAGAGGTATAGGACCGAGATTACCTTTTTGATGCTCGACATCAACAGATTTAAGGAGATAAACGACCGTTACTCTCACCAGGCAGGTGACGAGGTCCTGCGGGTGGTCGCCGACATACTGGCGGAGAACGTCAGGAGTGCGGACACCGTTGTCAGGTTCGGCGGCGACGAGTTCCTCGTCATGATGCCAAACACGGACGGGCTACCGGAGGACTTTCAAGAGCGTTTATGCGGCGAGATCGACAGGTGGGACGAGGAGAGTTCTCTTATCGACTTTCCCCTGTCGTTGAGCATCGGTTCTTCACGGTGGCACCCTGACCAGAATATGGACGTGGAAGAGTCGATAAAAGAGGCGGACATCAGGATGTACAGGGACAAATTGCGCTAAGGAACGTTAGTATCGCCACAACACTCCCCGGAAACCACATTCAAATATATTCCCAGGGCGTCATCTAAAACAGAGACAGAAAGTCAACGTACTACTTTGCCTTGCCGAGATTGGGCTTTGCTATGGTGGCAAATTCAGGACTGAAACCCGCTTCCTCCAGGACTTCTTCGAGTTCTTCCGAGAACGGAGTTATCAGGCCATAACTTCCACTTAACTCGATAGCGTAGTGGGGTTGTGCTCTAACGATGACTTTGAAGGTAGATTTCCTCTTGTAGAAACCCTCGGCTGTCTCCTCTTCGTCTTCTCCCGTCTCTCTCCTTTCCACGTTTGTGTCGAAAGCCAAGTTATTTCCAATCTTGTAAGCCTCGTCCTTGTCGAGTTTGTCTGCCTGGACGGGATTTGCTTTGTTGTATCTGTCTATGGCCTCGTTGAGCAAATCGAAGAAAACGTCCAGAAACTCTTCCATGCCGCTGTACTCCTGTTCGAATGTACATAGATAGCGAACGAGTTCTTCTGAGGTCTTGTCCTCTTCCTCGGTCGAGGTAGAAAACCAATTGAAAATACCCATTTCGATCACCTCCCTTACGACGTCGGCCCCGGCCCAACCTGGTGCAGTTCAGCCAACCGTCTCAGACCGAGCCTCCACTCTTAGCTTACAGTAAACCGGGGTGGATAGTCAAAAATTGGCTGAAAGAACGACCTCCTGACTTCCGGACTTCCGAGCCCAAAGGCCGTGATAATAGTCGATTAATTGGCTACGATATAAGTTAGGATTAAAAGGAGTCTTAGGGAGTTCCAGTCCGTAGGTTAAGGTAGCAAACACGTCTTACGAAGAACTATCAGAAAACAAGGTATAGAGGACTCTTACAAATGAACGTTTACGAGGGTTTCGCCAGAGTTTACGCTACCGGGGATTATCCCGAGTTCAGCAGGAAGATGGCAGAGGTCCTACCCGATATGCTGGGGAATTTGGGCCTGCATCCGCAGTCGGTCCTCGACCTCGCCTGCGGCGAGGGAGCCTTTGCCATAGCGCTCTCCGAGTTGGGTTACACCCTCACCGGCTACGACAGGTCAGAGAGGATGCTGGAATGGGCGAGAAAGAAAGCTAATTCCGCAGGAGTCGACGTCGGGTTCAAGCAAGGAGACATGCGGGAGATCCCCTTTCGCGATCAATTCGACCTGGTGACTTCCTGGTACGATAGCGTTAACTACATGCTAACCGAAGAAGACCTCTGGAAGACTTTTTCCGGCGTACATTCTGCCCTGCACGACGGTGGTGCCTTCATCTTCGACATGAACACGCTCTACTCCCTTTCGGTAATGTGGCAGGAACGAAACTGTTACGTCCAACGCAACGACGACGACGTATTTGAGGTCCACCGGACCGATTTCGACGAGGAAAGCGAGGTAGCGACGCTTGAGATAACTGCGTTCGTCAAGAAAGAGTTTGGATGGGAGAGGACAACCGAGATGCATAAAGAAAGGGCCTACCCGTTGAAGAGGGTCCGGGAGGTCCTCCGTGACGTCGGTTTCCAGGAGGTCTTTACGTACGGAAACCCGACTGAGTTGACCCCGGTGGAGGAAACAAGCGGTAGAGTCTGGTTCGTCGCCCGCAAGATCTCCACCCGTTAGAGGTACCACATCAGGAGGTGCAGGAGCGTGAATAAATCGGAAGAAACTGGAAGTTTCATCAATAAGTCACAAGGGGCCGTCGACCTTTCTAAGCCTATTTCCCCACAGATGAGCGTGTGGCCGGGTGACAGCCACCCGGAGTTCCGCGAAATCTCTAACCTGGAAAAAGGAGAGGTCAACCTCTCCGAGTTCGCCATGAGTCTGCACTCGGGCACCCACATCGACGCTCCCAGGCACTTCATCCAGGACGGAGAGACGATAGATGAACTGTCCATGGAAAACTTCTACGGAGAGGCAGTCATTTACAGTTCCACAGAAGAACCGGATGGGAGAGAAATAAGTCTGGAGGAGGTCCAAGAGTCGGGTGTCGAGGTAAAGCGCGGTGATATCTTTATCCTCGATACTGGGGCCCGGAGGATAACTGACGACTCGGAGTACTACAAGAAGTTCCCCACACCTTCCAGAGAACTGTTAGAGTGGCTCCTCGAGCGGGGGGTAAAGTGCTACGGGACGGACAGTCCTAGCGTCGACCCTTTGGGGACGCGGACGCACGAGAACCACAAACTAGTCCTCGGAAACGGGGTCCCGATAGTAGAAAACCTGACGGGCCTTAACAGGGTCGGAGGGGTCGCTCGGTTTACCTTCCTCGCGCTCCCTCTGAAATTGAAATCCCTTGAAGCCTCACCCTGCCGTGCCGTCGCGTTTCTCGACTGAACCCAGATTGCTAGACAGTGGCAACGATAGTATTTAAATGATCCCTTCTTTTTCACTTTCGTAACTGAGAACCATCAATAACGATTTTTTGTTAAAAATTCTTTAAATTCGGAGTAAAATAATCTACAATAATGACGAGCGAAGGCTACCTATTTTCATTTCGGATTTGGCGGTCATATCGCTCTTTAAGTGACCAAATCCCCGGCTATGGCCAAAATCACTTTTTATAGAAGTGTGAACTAACCAGGAGCTGGAGGAACAAACTATTGACTTCAGAACTTTAAGGTATTCTTGGTCAAATATTAATATAGATTGAACTTGATTTTTATATATTGGACGTTAAAATATAAATGATAGTGAATACATTCACTTATTATTTGACCAACACACCCAACCGATAAATCAACAACGGAAAGTGCTGGAGAAGGATAAATACTTTTTCCCCAACAGAGGAGGAATACCATGAGATTAAAGAACAAAGTTGCAGTAATTACCGGCGGAGCAGGAGGAATTGGCAAGGCAACAGCTGAGAGGATGCTGGAAGAAGGCGCGGAAGGAATACTCCTAGTCGACCTTGATCAGGAATCATTGGACAAGCCGAAGTTAGAGTTGGACAGCGACAAGGTATATACATTTGCCGCCGACGTAAGCAAGAGCAGCGACGTCGAGGGATACACGAAGAAAGCAATCGACCTCTTCGGGAGGATCGACGTACTCTTTCTGAACGCAGGCATCGAGGGCGAGGTCAAGCCCATGGAACAATACCCCGAGGAGACCTTCGATAACGTTATTGGAGTCAACGTAAAGGGCGTCTGGCTCGGCATGAAGTACGCCTTCCCCTACATGAGGGAAAACGGTGGAGGCAGCGTCATCATCACCTCGTCCGTGGCCGGACTGGAAGGAACTCCCAACGTCAGCGCCTACGTAACCAGCAAGCACGCGACAATAGGAGCGATGAAGGTCGGGGCACTCGAGGGAGCAGAAGACGACATCAGGGTCAATTCTATTCACCCGTCACCCGTAGACAACCGGATGATGAGGTCGCTGGAAGAAGGGTTTGCCCCGGGAGCAGCCGAGGAAGCAAAGAATAAGTTCGAGCAGTCAATTCCACTCGGCCGCTACGGAAAGAACGAGGACATGGCCGACCTAGTGTTATTCCTCGCGTCAGACGAGAGCGAGTTCATAACCGGGTCGAAGTTCGTCATCGACGGAGGAATGACGGCCTAGACCATTCCAGGCATACTTATACATCAGTTAAACCCGTCGGCACCCGCCGGCGGGTTTTCCTTTTTCAAATATTTGTAATATTTTTCGATATCGTTCATAATCAATATCGAAAATATCACATAATTCATATATTTGCTCTTTCTGACACAGAAAAGGGCCCTTCGCCGCAGGGTTTGCCGCTAAATTGGACCTGAGTGGTGATAAACAAGGGGTATCAAACCCCCACAAATATATCTGTAGAATGTAGGTTTCAGCCTACATTCGAGGAGGTTTCTCATGAAAGCGAAGGGCCTGTTCAGATTACCCTCAACCCTTATTCCGTATTCTACCTTAACCGCAATCTTTCTAATCTTCTTGGTAGTAGTGTCCGCAGGTGCACAGAACGCTTCACCCGTCTTCGTCCTCGAGGACATGGACGAAGACCTAATCATCGGACAGCGAGCGTTAAACGAGTGGGGATTTTTCTGGTCCGCCCCGGCAGTCACAGGTATCAACCTCGGTTACCTCGCCGAGCACGGATACCCGAACTTCGTCCCCGACTCGAACGGCGACGGAGATATCGATAGCGAAGACCTGGTCGGCCTGGTCGACACCCTGGGCTGGGAAGAATACATGAAAACTGACCCCGACAGGGGCACGACTGACCCCGACCTCCTGTACGGCCTGGCAAAATACGTGGACGAAACCTATCCGGAAACGTTCATCATCAAGGTTTACGAAAGGGACTTTCGTAGCGAATACCTTGAGGTTATGGGAGAGGGACTGGGCGAGGAACTCTTCGGAGTCCCAATCCGAGTATTCCCCGACCCGAGGTTTGCCAGCTATGAACGGGAATTGAGGGAGGGCGAAATGGTCTGGGTGGGCGTCCCTCAGGAAAATACCGACCTTAACCACTTCCTGGCGGGCAGGTCTTTTGACACCAGGCCGAACTTCTCCGGCAACTTTCCGGTCGACTTCGGCGACCCCCGAGAGAGGGCATTCGACCCGGGCAAGGGTCAGATTATCGAGACGCAGTGGATTCCACCACGGAGGTTAGAGTACGAGGGCCCCAACCGCCCGGTCGATATCCTGATAGCCCTCTCCCCCCTCGAAGAGATAGAGGAAGATGAAGGTCAAGACGATGAAGAACAAGTAAGTACCGGCGGCCCCAACCTCGTCTGCGAGACGGACTGCGAGTACGACTGCGAGAAGAAGACCGAACGCGTCTGCGTGGATACGGATACGGTCGGCGGTGGGTGCTTGGACTGGTACTGTGAAGGACAATCGTATACTCCCAGTCCAGGCGCAGCTTGCGACGGTGAATTAAAAGATGGAATATGTTGCACGCGCCAATGGATTTGCCTGGAAAGTGAAGAAGGTACCGAACAGTGCACCGAGTACGAGACCCGCGTAGTCACCGATTGTTCGGCGGAGTGTAGATTTACCGTGACGAACATAGGCGACGAGGCGGCCCTGCCGCATACCGACGAAGTCGTGGTGGTGCTGGGTGGGCCCCGCTGCCAGTACCCCGGCGACACCCGTAAGCTCTGGTGGCCCGACATGGCCGCGGGAGACAGCGAGTCTGCGCTCCTGAACTTCGAAGCTGGCCCCGGCTGTTCCGTCGCGCAGGTCACCTGCAGGGTTGATATTTTCGGGGCCGTCGACGAGACAAACGAGGGCGACAACGAAAACTCCCAGACGTACGAGTAAGAAAACATAACCGCCGATTTCACATTTTTGGTGGTCATGGCTGTTCAACTTAAAAGACCAGTCGTGGCAGACGACGTACAAACTCACTGGTCAAAATGGGGAAGGCGGGGGCGATGGTTCAATCGTCCCTGCCTACTCTGATGTAATCCGCCGTAATTCATCAGGAGTTTCCTGATTACCACGCACAACTCCTTCGCAAGTTTTATAATGTATAAGATAATATCAATATTCTTGACAAAATATTTTATTTTGACTAATATGTTTACACATTGAATCGGGAAAGAGAGTCATTCGCTCTCTACCGCCGCATAGAAGAGTAGCACTTCGCGAAAGACCGGAGACCCCATTCCCGGTAAACTTCACCACCGCTACTACCTCAGATACGTCCCCTCCAGATGCTCCCTTTCCAAACCAATATCTACTAATTGTAAGGAGGTATTACAATGAGGTACTTTTCAACAACGAGGTCTGTACTGCTGTTTCTGCTGGTAGCTGGCTTGTTAGTTTCCGCTGGGGGAGCGATGGGGTATGGGGCCCAGAGGCAATTTCTCCAGGGTACGTGGGCGGACTGGTTGGACGTAGAAGGCTTTCCTAAACTCCCTATGTACTGCACCTACTTTCCGGACCTGGTAGGGGGTAAGGTCGAGGGAACGATGCTGTGTTCCATAAATAGAATCGAACTCCCAACGCCAGCGGGCAAACTGGTGCTCCAGGGGACCGGTCACGGGGCCTGGGTCCAGTCGAAAAGCTACGAATTTGACTTCAACTTGACGTTCTTCATTACCAACGAGGGCGGTCAGCTCGTCGGCATGAGCAAGATCAAGGGCGTAAAGCACCTTAACAGGGAGATGGACAAATACACCGGTGAAGGCATCGACGAGATAGAGGACATGAACGGCAATGTCATGGCCACGAGCCACTGGACCGTAGAGGGAGAAAAGATGGTGGTGGTCCCTCTAGAAAAGGAATAAAATAACAAATTAACCGGGGGCTGGTCTAGGGTCTTCAAAGTATACCCTATTTTCAGAAGATTCAAGGCCAGGACCCACTGCTCACTCCGATTTCCAAACTACGCGAAAAAGGGTTATACTATAAGGGAGGAGTGATCGATATGAGGTACAATAGTTACTCACGGATCGCCTTCATGCTCCTGATTCTCTCCGCCTTCACCATCATTGGGCCTAGCGTTGGGGCACAGCTCTCTCTCCCTTCAATATCGTTGTGCGACTACACCATACCGGAAACTACTTACCAGGACCTAGGCCTAACATTTAGCTATCTCTTTTATGACGATCCAAACCTAAGCTCAGAAGGTGATATTAGTAAGGGGAGTGCTTCGGGGAACTATACCTATATTTATTCAAATCCCGACTACAGCATAAACCTTAACTCGAACGCCAACCTTTCGTTAAGCGATTCCGATTTGTCGTACAATGCTTTTGGCGCAGGACGCTACAACTTCTACCCGATAGTTGACAACAACCTCTTCCTCTTCGGTGGTCTCCGGGTGGACTTTTCCGACGGTTTTGCAGAAATCGCCGGAGTTAAGGCAACTACAGGTACTGGTTTCGGGCGGTTTAAAAACGTAACTCCCATGGTCAAAGCGGTCCTGATCGACCAGATGCTTATAGAAAGAAACGCTATCTCTCGGCACTTGCCCGAAGGTACGCTGCAGGGGATAGCTCAGAACATCGGCGCGATCGGTCCTGAAACGGAAATAGCGGCAGTGGTGGACGATATCGTCACGATGATCGAGCGAACCGGGGCCGTAACAGTCGGAGGATTGGGCGCCATCGAAGTACTCAGGGTCCGAGAGACCGTTGAAAACAGTATCGATCAACGTCTCTGTGGATGGGAAATCCGGGCTGGCGCAGCTTACGAGATATTGGACCCTCAAGCAGGGGTAAGAGATATTCTTTTGGACGCTGCAGCACGGTACGCTCACCCGTTCACACCTTATTCGCAGTTGCTTCTGGAAGTGGACTTCGCCTCAACGTTTGAAGTTACTGAAAACTTTACGGTCAAAGGACTGGCGGATTACACGTACAAGGTTGGCGAAAACTTCGATACAATGTTTCAATATTCCCTCCTGTATCAACAGGGAGAAACGGAAGCATTCTACCACCAAAACTTCAACGCTAAAGCTGAAGTACAGTTAAACTCCAACATGTCAGCAAACGCTAACGCTAGCTTGACGCTAGATAGTAACTATGAGGAGATGGCCAAGGAGATCTCAATCGGACTTTCATACGAGATATTCTAGGATAAGACCCCCGCGTCCCGGAACCGGGGGTAATCATATAACTGTCTCCTACTATTTTTGTGAAGACCAACAATAGTTGATTTATTTTGGTCCACAGGCTATACCTCGACCTCTAACTCCACCCGCCCGATCTCGTAGGTACGGAAGCTTGAGGATATTCGAAACTCTGCGACCTCACCGGGACCAAGGCCGTCAACAGTATCTTCATTCATACCTATTAGGTTGCCCCTGGGGCAGTAGAAATTGGCGACTACGGTAACGGAACCTATCTCTCGACTGGTGATATTTTTCACCGTCCCCTCGACCACGGCCTCTCCGGAATTACCCTCGACCAACTCCCAGTCAGTTATCCTTACCAGTTCGTTCGATACGTAGACCGAGGCGACTTCCGTATCCTCTTTGCCGTAGTCGTCAACGACGGTTAGTTCCACGTTAAACGTACCCGCTTCGGAAAAGGTGTGGCTGGTAAATTCCCCGAGACCTGTCGAGCCATCGTCGAAATCCCATCTGTAGCGTTCCACGTCCCCGTCGGGGTCGAAAGAATCGGAGGCGTTAAAGGAGACGTCGAGTGGCGGTTCTCCCACGTCGGGGCTGACCTCGAAGCTCGCAATTGGACCCTGGTTAGTAAAAACCGACACGTAGATCGTTTCGGCCGTTGAATCAATATTTCCGTCGTCGTCCGTGACGGCCAACTCAACTTCGTAGCGCCCGGAATCGACAAAGGTATGGCTGACCCTCAGGCCCGAAGCGCTGGAGCCGTCGTCGAAATCCCAACGATATGACTCTATCCTCCCGTCGGGGTCCTCTGACTCGCTTGCATCAAATGAGACGGTAAGTGGTTCTTCCCCACTTGTAGGAGAAGCCGTAAACGAGGCACTGGGAGGAGAAGGGGAGACGCTTATCGTCCCCGTGGTCGACTCGCTGGCTCCGCCCCCATCTACCACCTCAAGCTCTACGGTGTAATCACCAGCGTTATCATAGGTGTGAGTAGTGGTCATCCCAGACCCCGCGCTACCGTCACCAAAGTCCCAATCGTATTCCACAACTCCACCGTCCGGGTCAAAAGAGCCGGACGCGTCGAAAGAAACCTCCAACGGGGCGTCGCCGCTTTGCGGGTCAGCATTAAATACAGGTTCCGGCGGACTGTTCAGAATAGAACATCCGGAGGCAATAATTACCGTAAATGATAGAAGAAATAAGAGTAGGGCGAATTTGTGTAATTTAAGCTCGATTTCCCGTTTCTTCAATTTTCGTACCCCCGTTCACCTTTCCTGTAGATAGCTTCAGCGCAGAAAACGAGTCAGCAGAGATATCCCGATAGCGCGAACAGTAAATATATTCTATAGATATTACCTGGCGTTATCTAGCCGTGAGATCGAAAACAGGCAATCTACCTTATTCTTTCGTGAACCCCCGAGGTGCCTCAATAGGGTTTAACCACAATCATCCTCAAAAGTGGCCACCCTTGAATCTTGATAGCTAATCCACTGTGGTTACCCAGACTGGACCGAATCCACTTGGTGAGGATGATAGGTTTGGGTATGATTGTCCTAACGGGAGGATTGTCACATGAAAGGACTTATCGCCACCGTAGGACAGTCTTCGGAACCACTTGTGAAAGGGATTGAACAATACGGACCTGAATTCGTCTGCTTCTACTTCTCCAAAAGTGCAGCAACAACAGTAGAAGAGGTTAAAGAGCGACTGGAAGACGGCAAAGTAGAAACTCTAGATTTGTTAATCGAAGAACCCCAGGACTTCAACCGTTGCTTTGAAGCGGCCAACGAGGCAGTCGAGGAACTACACAACAGAAATATCTATCCTAACGATACACTCATCGATTATACGGGTGGAACTAAGATAATGGCTTCAGCCCTGGTGGCAGCTACGCTGGGGCGGGGATTTCACTACGCCCTAGTAGCCTCTTCACTTGATGGCGGCCTGCAATACGTATACATGGGAGAAGGGGACGGTGACCAGGGTGGGTTAAACTACATAGACGATGGAATGGAAGAGTTACTCTGCTCACACAACCCCTGGGAGATTCGCGCCCTGGAATCCAAACGCAAAATCCAGAGGAATTTCAACAATTATCGGTTCAAAGCGGTGATCGACCAGGTAGATTCGCTTAAAAAGAAGGGGTTGAGCTCGAACCGGGACGAGTACCTGCTCAACGCGATCCGGGAGTTGGCCCGCGGTTACTCCCGTTGGGACAGGTTCCACTACGAAGAGGTCAAGGAGAAGCTGAGAGAGGGCTCAGAGGACATGCAGACGTATAGAAGCTTAACTCAACCCAGGGACCAATTAGACCTCTCTCTGGAGAAAGTCGAGGAAAACATCGACTTTTTAAGTGACCTGCAGAAAGAGACCTTTGGCTTCAACTTCGAGAAGAGGATAGGAAAAACACTCGCCGTCGACATGTTTTGGAACGCTACCAGACGCGCGGAAGAGGGAAAGTACGACGACGGCATGGTCCGCCTGTACAGGACCGTCGAGATGTTCGGACAGGTTGAGATCTACGAGGAGCTGGGCTGCCACACGGACCAGATCCCAATTGACCTTATCCCGGCGGAGCTTAGAGAAGGCCTTCGACACAACCCAAACGAGGAAGGAACGGTGGAACTGAGCCTGTACGACGACTTCCGGGTATTGGGTACACTTGATAACGAAATCGGGCAGGACTTTCTCAAGCACGAGGAAGACTTCAAAAAGATTATGAGGACCAGGAATACGTCATTCCTGACACATAACTACAAGGCAATCGAAGAGGGTCAGTTCGAATCGCACAGAGAACTCGTCGAGGACATCTTCAACATCAACCGTAGAGTAGAATTCCCGAAGTTGGAAATAGGGGTCAGCCCTTGAATCTTGAAAGTATATTCTATAGAGACAGACCTCGAGGTACAACCCGCCTTCTACTATGGTTTACAGGAACGCCAACTTTGCCACCCTGAATAACAATCCGGCAACGAGAAAACCATAGGCTATCGTAGTTACGGTAACCAGGGTCGTTACCTTGGCCCCGATCTCCCTGATCAACACTCCAAACGCAATGATGCAGGGGATGCCGATTGAAGAAGCGACGCCAAACGAGAAAAGCTGAGCGGGTGATAATATTGACGAAACCTCCCGTCCGAGGACGGATATCAACATAGAGCCAGTCAAATCTTTCTGAAGAAAGCCAAATACCAGGGGTACGACCGACTCATCAGGAAGTCCCAACCAACCCGTAATCGGGGCCAAAGGCCTAACGACGGAGTTGGCAACTGCAAACCAGTCCAAAACGCCGTAAACTACGCCACCCAGTACCAACAGGGGCATGACAAGGTAGACGAATTCCTTCATCCTGTTCCAGCTCTTGGCGAGGATATTGCTTAACAGAGGTCGCCGGTAAGGAGGGAGTTCCAGTAGTAGAGGTTCGCTCTCTACAGCAAAGAACCTCTTCACCCCGAGAGCCCAGACCAGCCCTGCAACCAGCATCGTGGCGAAGACCGACAGGGCGAGAAACGGTCCCCCGAAGAATCCGACTATCCCCATGATTATCGCGATCCTGGAAGAACAGGGGACGAAGGCAAAAAATGAGGCCGTGAAAACCTGCTCTTCTCTGGTAGATAGCACTCGTGTAGCTCTAGTCGCCGGTGCCGTACATCCTAGGCCCAGAGCAAGCGGGATGAATGACTTTCCCGGGAGCCCCAGTTTGCGCAAAAACCTGTCGACGTTGACGATAAACCGGGACAGGATCCCGATATCCTCCATAAATCCTAGCAGGAGATAGAACAGGAATACATACGGCAACGCGATTGAGACCCCGGCTACGAGGCCGGTCAGCCCCTTTGAAATCAGCATGGTGACCATAGACCTACTCATCCCGGAAAGTGGGGCCAGGGCACGGTTCCCGAGGTCAGTCAGCACCCCCTGGGTTATGTTTCCCAACACAAGGAGTAACCCAAAGACAAGGAAAAGGACCGCCAGGGTAATGAACGGTCCCCATCTCCTGTCCAGCAGGTAGTGGTCAACAAACTCTCCCCAGGAACTTTTCTCCTCGCTGGGGAAAATATCGGTCACTTCTCCTGCCAGAAAGGAAGCTGTTCCATACCTGGTGATCGCGATGTCCTTGTTGACCGACGGGTGTTCCTCAAGGTCATTCTTCACTCCTTCTAAGACTTCCTCTTCGCCCAAATATCGGTAGAAATCATCGTCACCCTCGAGAGCCCTCAGGGCGACAAACCTCCCCGGTAGCTCTGTTTCCTTCACTTCATCCGACACCCGTTCTATTGCCACCTCTATGTGGTCGTCGTACTCCACAGAGAAGGAATCTTCAAACCGGTCCCTCACGTCGGAGATGCTCTCCAGAAGGTCGTCGATACCCAACTTCTTAATCGGGTTTATGGCAACAGCCGGGATACCTAAGACCTCTTCCAATTTGTTAACGTCGACCTCGACTCCCTTGCTCTCCGCATCTTCGGTGAAGTTCACGGCTAGTACAGTTGGGAGGTGAGATTCTAGGATTTGCAGGGCGATGTAGAGCCCGCGCTCCAGAGAGAGGGCATCGACTACCACGACCACGCCGTCGAGGCCCCCTTCAAACAGGACTTTTTCCGTAATCTTCTCTTCTCGGGACTGGTCTGATATGGAATAAATTCCGGGAGTGTCGATGAAGTTGATCTCCGTTTGACCAACAACCTTACGGGCCTCCGTGAGCTCTACTGTCGTCCCCGGATAGTTGGATACAGTCACCCTCGGCCCGACCAGCGAGTTGAGCAGGGCACTTTTTCCGACGTTGGGCTGTCCGACCAGGGCAATCTTAAGCTCTTTCACCTTTTGGACCAACTCCTTCTAAGATTTTAATGTCGGCCGCGATCTCTCTATCCACAGCAAGTTTCTTGTTTTTGATCGTGATAACGATCGAGTTAGATAGTCTCTGAGCTACCCCCAACGTTTCCCCCGGAGAAAACCCCATGCTGACAAGCCTTTCAAACGTGCCACCTTCAAGAAGAATGTTCGCAATCATCCCTTCAGCACCCCTAAATTCGGAGAGCGGGACCCCTTCCTCCTTGATCTCGGAGATCAACCGGATGTTATCAAGTACCTGCTTAGACACGTGATGTTCGAGGAGGTGAGCAGCTCTATGAGCCTCGTCTTTGCTCTTCAGCGCGCTTTTCTTCCAGAAATCCTCAAGCACGCTATGCTTTTCGCAAATTCGACCCGCAGCCTCTTTTCCTTTTGGAGTGAGTTCCGCGAGGCCCTCCCGGACCGTCAAGAACCCGCGGTCGGCAAGACGCCCCACCGCTTTATCGAACAGAGAGGATTCGTGTAACTCCTCCTTTATCTCCCGTATGGGGGCCCCGTTACCCCTCTCCCCCAGGGTACGCAAAACGTCCTCTTCCGCTATCCTGAGACCTTCACTATCCTTCTTCATCGTTTCCCCGTTTTTCCTGTTCGCCTATAGGGCGTACTGATAATGAGGACTTGATCTCCTCACGCTCGAGATGGAACCCCAAATTATAGATGGATCTTTTAAGGCCATCAAGCAAAGATCTTTTGCTTTACCGTCTAATCACGAGATAGGCAAGTGTCCCGCCCCCACCCGAGTAGACAGTCTGGTGTACGTCACCGACTTTTGTGTACTCGATTACGATTTGATAGACGGCCTGCATAACTGGTGCTGAATCAGGGGTGAACGTGAGCGTGACAGAATTACTCGAGGTCTTCCCCGCGGAAGTGCTCCAGTAAGCCTCGGCGATGTTCGCTTTCTTGTATTCTTCGACGGGAGCAAACGAAGTGAGATCCAGTTTCAGGTTGACAGTTACGCTTTCGTCCATCTCTTCGTCGATCAGATCGATCATCAGGTAGGTACCCTCGTTGTTCCCGATAACCCTTTCTTGAACTACCACAAACGGCAAGCTGCTGAACACCATCAAGTCGACGTTTCCCTTGTATTTCTTGTTATAAATGTCCGCGACCATCTGGCGGGAGAGGCTCCTTACCCCCTCCTCTTCGGGCAACTCTTCGACGGCCACGGTAACCGATCCGGAAGACGTGCTACCGTTTGTGGCGACCGAGAAGACGTAATAGCCGTCTCCCACCCCGACCTCCATTCGATCTGACGCCTCAAGCACGCCGGTCCTTACGACGTCACCAGGGCTACCCGTCGAGGTAACGATCGCGCGGGTCCTAAGGCCGGCAGTGGGCTCCAGCGCGGAAAGGGCTACCACGAACTCTTCATCGTCCCTTGCGCTCGTGATCTCGAAGCCGGCAATTTTCGTGGGATAGCTTCCCTTCAGCGTTACCCGAGTTGATACGGGGTCATCCCCCCTGAGCAAACCCTCCAATGTGATCTGCCAAGTTGTCGGCAATATTCTCATTTGCTCCCACACGGTTTATCCATCTGCCCACTACAAATTCAGCAGCAAAGTCATTGTAGAGTGCAATCAATGATTCATTTTGCCCACGCAAATGGGAGTCAATCGCCTCCAGCACCGATTCGTCGGACTCCACCGTGCCGACAAAGAGGTCACGAAAGTTTACACCCTTCGAGGAGAGGTATTTAAGAAAATGTGCTACCTGGTACATATGTGCTTCATCGCTCGAATTCAGGGGCTTTTTGATGAAATCAACTGGCAGCTTACTTCCGAGACTGCCGTTTGTCCCTATATACGCAGCGGCATAATCGGCCGTCGCCTCCATCCACCACCTGCACGAATCCATACGCAAAAAGCTGACGTACTGGTTCTGGACGGCGTGAAATAGTTCGTGAGCGACGTCGTGTTGAAGCTTCCGCAGGCTGCTGTAAGTGAAAAATGTCGAAACTGCTCCTTCATGCTAGAGCTAACTCACGTCCCGGTGTAGGCGTAGTTTTACCGTCCTCCCAAGAAGGCCAAAATCTCTCCTGCCACAACTTCCTTCTCCTCTTCAAAGGGGAGATGGGCAGTTTTGGGGATGACGACAAGCCTCGAATCGGGTAAATCTTGGTTCAGCCTGCGCCCTATTTCCACCGGAACGGCCTCGTCATCCTCCCCCCAGATTATCAGAGTGGGGACTTCGATCTCCTGAATCTCCTCCCCTCCTATCCCACCCTCGTTATCCCTTGCTAGGGCCAGGATAACTCTTGCCTTTGTTTTCAACGCAGCGTCCACGTAACTCTTCTGTCTTTCCTCAGAGAGATCCCCGGAGACAAACCCCCTGTTCAAAAAGTTTCTCATCACAGGGCGGTTCAACAAGAATATATCTATGAATGGTGCCGACACCGGCTCCAGGAAAACCACCCATCCCGGAAAGTTGTCGGAAGACGAGTAGGCTGCGCTATCGACGAGTATGAGTTTATTTATCAGTTGAGGGTGATTTCGGGCAAGAAAAAGACTGATTTCGCCACCCATGGAGTGACCAAGTAAATTTACAGGCCTCCCGATATTTATCTCAATGAACGAGGCCAATGACCCGGCCAGGTTGTTTCTAGAGTAAGTGAAGTCCGCCGGCTTGGAACTGTCCCCAAAGCCCAACAGGTCCAGGGCATATATCGGGAAATTTCCCTCCAGTTCTCCAATAAGGGGATAGAAGTTCGTCCTGCTGCCCATGAACCCATGCACTAGCAATAAGGGGGCCTTGTCCTCCAGGCCCGTTCCCGCAGGGTAATACTCGTAATAAATCTCATAATCTCCATACTGGAAATGGTTACCTTTTGCAAATGCGGCCTGAAAAGACACAAACATGACAACCAATACGGCAAGCAACAATAATTTCTGTTTATCCATCGTCCCCCCGATGGTAAGCTAGCGCAAGGCCTTAAGGAAATAAATTACTCCTCAAATCGATTTATGGGTAAATAAGGGTGAACTTTTTCGCAGTATTGATTGTACCTGGACCCAAATTTATCTTCCAAAAACTTCGTCTCCTTCTTCGAGGAAATAATTAAGAACGCCAATATGTAACTTAAGCTGACGAAAACAAGGGACGGGGCTTGACGTTTTGACATTATCACTCGGACAAGTTTAATTGCATTTGCCAAGAAAACAGGGGCCTCAAGAATTGTCAAATTGTCAAGCCCCGTCCCTCAATATTTCGGGTCTCTTCATTCCAGTTGCCGTTTCCTGTAAAGATTATTTGGCAAAGACATCGAGGCGAAGCTTTGCAATATTCGTATTTTTTTGCTTACATAATAGAAATCAGTGATAGTGAACAGGGTTTTGCCTGGCCAGAATAACCGGTAGAAAGGAGGAAATCTAATTTAAAATGAATTTACCTAATTATGAACTGGAAACCGTATCGGTAGCGCGTCTCTCGCTATCGCTTGTCTTAGTCTTCCTGCTAACATCCCTGTTTATCCTCTTCCCGGGGGAGAACGAAGTAAATTCGGATACAACTTTGCGGAAGGTTAAGGTCTTCTTTCCAAACTCGAAACTGTCTTCAGAGCCAGTCGACTGTAAGGAGGTATTCCCGGTCCGAAGGTGGATAGATTCGACAACTTACCCTCCGATGGGAGCGATGAGAGAGTTGCTCAAGGGCCCAACAGCTGAAGAGAAGAAAAACGGTTTCGGCACGAGTATTAATTCGGGTGTTGCCTTAAGAGGGCTATGGATAGAGGACGGTCTGGCCAAAGTTGACTTCTCAGGTCGAATCGAGGAGGGTGGTGGGACCTGTTGGGTAAAGAGCATCCTTTCCCAGATTAGGACTACGTTGGAACAGTTTGACAACGTTGAAAAGGTGAAAATTCACGTTGGCGGTCGCTCCGAACGGATCCTGCAACCATAAACACAACTACAGTTGGGGAAACCGGGCTAACATTGTTTTGGCCGTTGTGAACTCCCCTCCGTCTTTTTCTGTAACGGTCAGAGTTACTGCGTAGTCGCCAGAACTGGTAAAGACATGATTCACGTCGCTGCCTGAGTCCGTATCTCCGTCATCAAAGTACCAGTCATAACTGATAATATCACCGTCTAGGTCAGTGGAATTCGAGGCATTAAATGTCACCGTCAAGGGCGCTTCTCCACTGAAGGGGCTGACGGAGAAGCTGGCACCCGGAGATTGTTTTACAGGAGAACAACCGGACACGAAGAAAATTACTGAAAAAGGAATATTGCCAAGAAAGCTAATATTTTACCATTCATATTATCGCCTCCTTGGAAATTGCGGTTATAGAAAAAGATTTGCCCGTTTTACAAACTCTCTGCCGTCATTTTCGGCGTCAACTACTATTCAGCGAGACCTCTCTCCCGGCAAAACGTTTTGTCGGGGTAAGAAAGGTCGTTAACCGCAGAAGATCTTGTATTAGATTTTTAGAAAATGTATGATACTAAGTATTCAGGTAATCTCATTCTGTCGGCGCGAAGGAGAGTTATTCAAATGTTATGTAAAAAATTGAATGTTGGATTTGCCGTCTTGCTAGTAATTTCTTTATCAGTCCTGGCCTAGGAGGAGGAACCTGGCACCATCTCTAAAGCAAAAATCCTCGCGCATTATTGCACGCTGTTAAGTGCCGAACAGCACTCGGAAATAGTTACATCTGTAGACCAAATATTCGAAATCGCGAGGACTATCATCGTGGAATCGGCCGAGGTAAAAGGGGTCAATCAGAGTTGGGACTTAGAGGTAAGGGAAGAAAACCGGGTCTGGCCTTGAATCTTGAATCTGAATAGATCAAATCGCGGATAGAATAACTAAGCGCTCATACACGTAGTTAAGCAAACAATTCATCCTAGACATAATTTAAATTATAACATCAAAATCTTGATATTAACAATATTTTTCTTTTTAGTCTAAACATATTTTTATATAAACTGTAAATTATGGTTACTATAAATCCGGAATCCATTTACTATTCCTTTATACTAGGTTAACCGCTTGCACCGTAGTCAAATCACAAATGTCTTACTCCAAATAACAACCTTCCCCCATTACCTTTCTCTCACTCTCAGGTTTCCATGATCGACTTTCCGGGGCCAACAATATTTTGAGGAGGTATCGTTATGAGGTACAGAACCTATATGAGGGTGGTTGTTGTGTTGGCAGTGTTCAGTCTTTTTATCGTAGGGGGTTTGGCGGTAGTCGGCCAGGATAGTCCATATCTATCAGGACTTTGGCTACAGAAAGGGGTCCATGAGGACGGGGCAATTTGTTGGTCTCTGATTGCATTTCACAGCGATATTGCAGAAGATGGAGTCAGTGGAACAGCCTTTGGTGTCAGACCGGACCCAATGGAGGTCCCTATACCTGAAGGCGGAACTATGATCATGTCGGAGGAGGTAAATTCTACCTGGAAAATGATATCTCCAGAGAAGTACGAACTTAAAGCTCTTGCATTTATCAGAACTGAAGGTATGGTAATCGGGATGTTGGAAATGAGTGGAACGTTGATTAAAGAAACAGGAGACAAGATGTCAGCCTCAACTAACCTGCGGATCGTTGATCTTGAAGGGAACGATTCAGCTAAATTGCCCCCACTTGGTACAGAATTAACACGTATTGCTTTGGATTAAGAAGTGGTAAATATATAAAACTACGGACCCAAAACTTAACATGACCCGGCATTTTGTCGGTCATTACCTCTTATAAGGAACCCTCTGTAAAATATAGTTTATTCTAAAATTCAAGATTCAAGGCCTGAACATTCCACTTGAATTTTCAATACTAACTCAACTGCTCTCTCATCTCGTAGTCTCTGTCTTCTCTGACCATGGACCAGATAACTCGAACCATGTGCCGCCCCAGTGACCTGAGTGCCTGGTTGTGGCTCTTGCCTTCGGCTCTCTTCTTGTCGTAATATTTCCTTGACTGGGGTACTTCGGCTATGTGATGGAACAGGCCATTCATCATAGCCTGCTTGGCCCGCTGGTTAACCTGTAGTGTATTTTTGGTTCCTTTGTATTGACCGGAACTATTAGCTAGCGGGCACATTCCCAGATAGAGCCCTAACCCTCCTTCGGCATCAAACCTGTCGGTGGTACCGATCTCCCCCGCTAGTTCAGCCCTGGTAGTCTTACCGTAACCGGGTATGGACCCAATCCTTTTGGCTAGTTTGGAACCGGTGGCCAGATCGGCTATGATGCCATCGAGAGAAGCTATCTCGGCCAGAAGTTTTAGGACCTTTTTGGCATCGGAGATGATCATCGGGCCCACGTAACCTACCTCGTCCGAGAAACTGGCACCTTGTTGCCAGTTTCTTATTACCCGAGCATACTTTGTGCCAATACCTCCTATCTTAAGCAGGGTTGGCTTCTTCACCCGGGCCAGCTTGGTTAACTCCTCCCGGGAGGTGATAAACCGTAAGAACCAGAGGTTGTTGTGGTTTTTCGTAATCCGTGAAAGCTCAGGACATACTGCCTGCAGGTCGGTACTAAAGCGGTTTAACACCCGGACCTTGTCGTTTACCAGTTGACGCCTGCGGCGGGTTAAGCGTTTTAGTTTGCTGTTTGTCGGTGGGATTAACTCCACCTCCTGGAGCGTCCCCTCCGACAGGGGCAAGCTCTCCTGGAGGTGGAATAGTTCTAGTATCTTGTTGGTATCGATGCTGTCGGTCTTTGCCGGGGCGGCAAATACCTCCTTGTAGCGGGCAAGCTTTAAGTTGTTGACGTTGTAGAGGGTGTAGCCTCTATCGACAAGCAGGGTGTCCAGGGGGCGAGCGTAACCGTTGTAGCCCTCCATGGCTACGCTGACCGGGGTGGTGGGGTCAGGTTTATGGGCTTCTATGTAACTAATTAGCTTGGTAAACCCTAAACTATCATGGGAGATGTCAAACTCCTCGGTACGAGCTCCGTTGTTGTCCGTAACGGCTACTCGGTGAGACTGATAACCTACGTCTATTCCTACACGTATCGTCGGGGTCTTCATTGTATCTCCTTTTACTACAGGTAAACATCCAGCTGTTACGTCTACAAAACAGAGCGACAATCCTTAACAAAGGATCCGCACCATTCCAATCAACACGCTGGATGAAAGGTTGAAGACGGGGGCGGCATTTCAGAGCCGAGTAGCACCTAAAAGGCCTACAAACCCCATGATCCACACCCCCGTCAGTTGCAATTGTACTCCGGTGGGTGTTGTTTAGCACCGTTAAATACAATGGTAGACCC
>JAGYME010000176.1 GCA_018400715.1 Candidatus Bipolaricaulota bacterium | reverse complement strand
TCCCCTGTCGTCAGAGGGAAGGCAGGAACTTCCTAGTTAGCCTCTCTTCCCATGATGGCTACTTTCAGCGCCCGGAAGGCGAGACGCTTCTGGAATGGTCGGATCGGATTCTGGAAGCACAGAGTCTGGATGAGGTGTTGCATTGACGGGATCACACCAGGATGCGACTGACTTCCGAACGCACGATTCGGGATGTTGCTTTTCAAGACCCGCCGAGCTTTCCGAGCTTCCGCGCACGAACCAAAGTCATGAGCGAGAAGATAAACCTGTTCCCATCTCTGTTCTCATAGCAAGAGTCAAGACCTGACCCTGATCCCCCATGAAGCCCTCGACAGCACTCGAAACGAACCGTGAAACCATCCGGCGGATCGTCCAGGCGCACCGTGCGAGCAATCCGCGCGTGTTCGGGTCCGTGCTGCATGGCCAGGATACCGATGAGAGCGATCTCGATCTGCTCGTCGACCCGTCCAGCGACGCCTCGCTACTCGATATTGCCCGTATCCAAGTCGAACTGGAACGTCATCTGGGTGTCCCCGTCGACGTACTCACCCCACGCGCCTTACCGGCGCAATTTCGCGATCAGGTTCTTCGCGAGGCACGCTCCGTATGAACTCCAAAGCCGCAAGGCTACCGATCTAGACGTCGTCTGGAATGTCGTGCAGCGCGACCTACCCATGTTGGAAACACAGATTCGGGCGCTCGATGCAGTGCGTGATGAGTTGGCCGGAGATCCACCGCCGTGAATCTCACCCGCCCCAAAACCGATACCCAACACACCCCCACCGTTGCATGCCTTTTTCTTTACCGTTCTACCTGCCCTTACAGGGCGACAAAAAACGACCTGGACTTTGTGACCCGGGACGGTGCCCCGGGCTAAGGTTGGTTGGGCTTTCAGCCCGCGGTTCTGTTGTTCATAGAATTCTTTGGGGATTGAACCAAATAAGGTATTTAAGGGTCAAGAAGGTTCTCTATGCCTCTCTGTGTCCTCTATGGTTAAGCCCCTCAAAGGACAATTCTGTCACCCCCGCT
>JAGYME010000175.1 GCA_018400715.1 Candidatus Bipolaricaulota bacterium | reverse complement strand
TAGTGGCGCTTTTTCGCCTTGGTGTTCCAGGACTTTTTGACGAACATGGTTTTATCCCCCTAACCTTGCTTATAGACCATTATAATAAAGATTGCTCCCTTATGCAAGGAGTAGTAGCAAACTCTTATAGACCACAAAATTTGACAAAGAAAAAGAGTTATCCCATTCCCCATGGTGAATTATAAGCGATTATGAGTAGTAAGAGGGGGTGAAGATGAGCTATGTTTGTTTAAGGCTTCATTGGCCTCTTTTCGTTCCGTAATGTCCACCGAAAGAACTATAATGCCTGTGACATCTCCTTCTTCGTCCCGATAGGGGGCCTTATGGGTTTGTACCCATCTTTGCTCGCCGTTAGCCGTTTTTAGAGGCTCGATAATCCCGAGTTTGGGCTCTCCTGTTTCCATTACCTCCCGATCGTCTCGGTAATAGGCTTCCGCCTGATCCGGGTAAACTTCTCTGGTAGACTTTCCTTCAATATCCTCCGGATCTATTCCGCTTAATTCGGCGGCAGCTTTGTTCACCCGGAGAAGATTGTTTTGCGTATCCTTGTACCAGATCATTACTGGCGCAGAACTTAATATCGTCTCCAGTTCGTTCTTGGTTTGCTCTAGCTTAGCCCGTGATTCAATTCTCTCCGTGATATTACGTACGATAGCTACCGCTCTTGTCTCTTCATCAATTTGAAGCGATGAAAGGGTTAACTCCACGGGGAAAGTTGTTCCACCTTTTTTCAAAGCCTCCAGCTGGACGGTCTTATCGATGATGTTTCCCTCGCCTGTTTTCATGAACTTTTCCATACCCTTACCGTAACTATTGGCGTACTTGCTTGGTGCTATCAGTTCATGGGCAGCTTTTCCTTCGACCTCATCCTTATCGTATCCGAACATCTCTTTCGCCTTCCGGCTCCAGAACATTACTCGACCTTTCCCGTCAACCATTATTATTGCGTCATTTGCGCTGGCTAAAATGAGCTGGGTTCTTTGTCCCGTTCGACTATCTTCTTTTCCTGCCTCTTACGGTCCGAAATATTCCTGATACTTACTAATATCCTCTTCTCTCCTTCTATTTCAATAATCT
>JAGYME010000174.1 GCA_018400715.1 Candidatus Bipolaricaulota bacterium | reverse complement strand
GTAAGCGACAAGAATACCGCAGACGCTACAGGACACTTCTACACCGATGCTACTAACCTTTATCTGATAGTTGCCACTGATACGTATGCAGACCTAGAGGCGGCTAAGATAGCTTTCACAGGGGTTAAGGTGGTAGCGTTCAATTCGATTGAATGGCAATTTACATTGTATAATGCTACTGCAGATAGTGGACCTTCCTTTAGCTTCAAGGGTGTTAATGAGGATGGGGTTAATGAGTTGACCTTGACCTTCACAGCAGAGCCGGACGAGGACGAAGGTAATCGTCTATTCAAGATGTTCATTAAATAAGGAGATTGTATGAGAGAGATTGGCATTGACCGTCCGAGATTTGACGTTAAAGTAAGCAATGAAGTGTTTACCCTCTATTTCATCCCAAACCTTGCAAGGAAGAAATATATTGACTTCTGGGATAAGGTTGAAAAGATGATGAAAGCACTTAAAATATCAAACAAGAAACAACGCAAACAGGCGGTTGAGAGCCTTTCCTCTGACGATGAATCCGACTTGCTCAAAGAGATTATCGAGGTCACTTTAGAAGCCAACAATATTCCGTATGATGAAAATTGGTGGGAGTTGCACACTGACGCAGAAATGCAGCTTGAGTTTGTGCGATCAGTTATTGAAGGCTCAGACAGCGGTAAAAAAAAAGTCCTACAGGTGCTAAAAGCCTAGGCGAAATCGATTGGGATAGACTGTACTTCGCTTTGAAAAAAGAGGGTGTTGTTAATTCCAAGGAAGAGTTTTGGTTACGTATGGATTTGAAAGACCTTGAGAGTGCCGGAGCGTTCATACCAAAAGAAACATGGGATTCGTTCATCATTAAGAAGGACACTAGCAAGGTCAAATTTAAGCCAAGGGACTATACTAAATGAGAATAATCGAACAGCTTGTTTATAAGATACAGGGCGACAATAGTGAGTTTGACAGAAGTATAGATAAGTCTGAAAAGGCTACTAATAAGTTTGGTTCTGTTGCTAACAAGATGCTTGCTGGTGTTACGGTTGCGGCAATCGGCATGGTTATCAAAAAGGCTGGTGACATGGTTGTTGCTGTTGCAGGA
>JAGYME010000173.1 GCA_018400715.1 Candidatus Bipolaricaulota bacterium | reverse complement strand
AATTCAACCTCATCTCCATCTTCCGCCCGTCTACTTCACCTTCCAGTCCGGAAGAGAGCTCTACCTTCATTCTTCCCGTCTTAGCCCTGTGTATGTAGATCAACTCCGTCTCCTCCAGGGAGTCGGCCAGCTGGACCGCCCTGGTCGGTGCGACGGAGAACAGGCCCGTGGACAGTCCGTCGGCGTAGGTGGCGGTCTCCGTCATTACGGAGACGCTTACCACGTCCTTTACGGGACGTCCTGTGCGGGGGTCAACTATGTGGCCTAACCTGTCTCCTCTGTAGGTAAAGAAGCTCTCGTAGTCACCGGAGGTGGTCACTGCAGGCAGGGTCAGGGTCAGTGCAGCGAGTATCTTATCCTCCGCCTCGGGGTCCTGCAGACCCACGTCCCAGTGCGAGTCGTCTTCCGGCTGGCCGAAGCCTCTAATGTCCCCACCGGCGTTTACCAGGCCGCCGGATAGGTCCGCTTCCTTTAGGGCCTCTACTGCCTGGTCGACTGCGTAGCCCTTGGCCACCCCGCCCAGGTCAATCGCCTGGGAGGAGGAACCCAGGGAAAGTACTCCCTTGGGGTCCAGGGAGAGTGAAGTGTAGTCGACTAGCTTAAGGGTATCCTTTAACGTCTCCTCGTCGGGGACGTTAAGCTTACCCGAGTAGTAGCCCCAGAGGTCAAGCAGGGGGGCGGAGGTTATATCAAAGGCCCCTTCGGTGAGACGCGATACCTCCAAGGAGCGTTCCAGCACCTCGGTCAGTCCGGGGGTAAGGTTTAGTCTCCTGTTGGTGGGGGCGTTTATCCTGTAGACGTGGCTTTTCTTATCGAAGACGCTCATGGTGTGGTCCACCTCGTCTACCTTGGCAAACGCCCGATCGATAGCGGAGTTAAGCTGAGACTTTTCCTCGCCCACTCCGGTTATCTCCACGAAGGTGCCCATGGCCGGGCGGGTAACCGTCCGGGCAGCCGCCCCGGCGGACCCTCTCCACGGCCTGATTCCCAGGGTAAGGGCACCGGCCCCTACCAGGCCGCCCGCGGCCAGCTTCAAGAAGTTACGTCTGGTCAGGTTAGATTCTTCCGTTGGTTTGTTCATTTTTCCTCCAT
>JAGYME010000172.1 GCA_018400715.1 Candidatus Bipolaricaulota bacterium | reverse complement strand
AAGATGTATTCCTTGTACTCCGACGCATCCATGTTCCCGCGCAGATCGTCACACGCGCGGAACAGCAGATTCGATAGCTGGGAAAGAGTAAGCTTTGTCAACATTCAAGCACCCGTTTTCGGTTCGTTCATTGGCGGCCTTTGGTAACGCCTATCGTCTGTTCGATACTAATTCTCCCTTCCTCGAAAAACAAAAAGAGCCCTACACCTGTCGGGCCCTATCAATAACAATTACCTGTTAGAATGTAAAAAGCTTCCGTGCGTTCTACGCCTCCAATTCGCCTTTTAGTAGTTACTACAAAATATTAGCACCACTACTAACCAAGGGCAAGTCCAAGACTTGTCTCACACAGGATGAGCATGAAACCGGAGTATTTCTCATGCGCGACGAGCATTAGATTACGCTAGGGTAAAAAGAGCCTACCACATAATACCATCGATGAAGTAACCCAATGGGAGGTAACTTGCTGTATGGAGAAGATCAGCGTGCGTTGCCTTTGACCAACTGCTACGAGAAGGGAAGAATGCAAGTATCATCCGCAAGCCCCATGCAATCCTATTACACGGGGCAAGCAGATGGGACACTGGCACATCCTGTAGTTGCAGGCAACAAAGATCCAGTCATTCTACAAGGAAACACTTAACCCCTACCTGAACTTCCATCGTCCGTGTGGGTTCGCCACGGAGACGGTGGATGAGAAGGGGAAGATTAAGAAGAAGTACGAGCCGTACATGACGACATTTGAGAAGTTCCAAAGCCTCTCTAAGCCTGAACAATTCCTCAAGAAGGGGGTAACGATGGAGTCCTTGAAGGAGGTGGAGCAGAAACGTAGTGACACCGAGTATGCGAAGCTGGTGCAGGAGAAGAAGGCCGCGCTCTTTCGTTCTTTCTCCAAACTGGGTATATTGACCTAACAGCTCACGCGCTCATGCTCATCTTCTGATGAGAAAGGACTCTTATGGGCTCGCAGAGCCCGCTTGCCCCACCTCAAAGCCTTTCCATGTGGACGTGCCAACTCGCTAACGTTGTACAAGCTGCGGGTTCAGGGGTATGAAAAGACACAAGGGCAGTGAATGTGTTTGGATTGCAGGATCAGACCCCA
>JAGYME010000171.1 GCA_018400715.1 Candidatus Bipolaricaulota bacterium | reverse complement strand
CTTCACAGCACGTCCTATACGACGAGGGCTACGAGGAGGATTGCTGCGTTCGAGGAGGTTGGGGCAGTTTTCGAACTGACGGGTGACTACGAGATTCAAGTCCACCTCGAGACCGATTCCGTGCAGCAGCTGAACGACATAATCGAGGAGTTTCGGGTCATGGAAGAGGTGGAGACCACCAGTACCAGCCTGATTTTAAAGGGCTACGAGACAGAAAAGGTGGAATAGTGACATAAGAAGGAGGTTTTTTATGTCAAAGGTTTATTTGGACGGCGAGTTCGTCGAAGAGGAAAATGCAAAGGTAAGCGTATTCGATCATGGTCTGTTGTACGGGGACGGCATATTCGAAGGAATAAGAGCCTACGACGGTTACGTCTTCAAGCTGGACGAGCACCTGGACAGGTTGTACAGGAGCGCGCGTGCGATAAACCTGGAGATCCCCTTTACCGAGGAGGAGTTCGAGGGGAAGATCCTGGAGACGTTGAGGGTCAACGACCTTAAGGAGGCCTACATCAGGCCGCTCGTGACCAGGGGTAAAGGGTCTTTGGGTATTGATACCGCTTCCTGCAAGAAGCCGAGCGTGATCATCATCGTCAAGGAGTGGGAGACGCTCTACGGACCCGAACTGTACGAGGAGGGGCTGACCATGCTGACGACGACCATCAGGAACCAGCCGATAGACGGCCTGCCGCCCACTGTTAAGCACTTGAACTACCTGACGAACGTCCTCGCCTTCATGCAGGCTGACGTCTGGGGCGCGGACGAGGCGTTGATGCTCGATACCAACGGAAACGTCTCCGAGGGTAGCGCGGACAACATCTTCATCTACCGCAAGGGGATAGTCCACACCCCGCCGGTTACAAACAACCTGCCGGGGATAACGCGGGCGACGATAATCGACATGCTGGAGGAGTTAGGTTATCCGGTCAAGGAGGACAACTTCGGCCTCGGTGAAGTGCTGACGGCCGACGAGGTCATGGTCTGCGGTACGGCCGCGGAGGTCGCGCCCGTAGTCGAAATCGACGGCCGTAAGATCGGCGACGGCAAGCCCGGAGGCCTCTGCCTGGAAGTCAAGGAGAAGTTCGGCGAGATAACCGGCATCCCCGAAACCGGCGTAAAAATCTAATTCTAAT
>JAGYME010000170.1 GCA_018400715.1 Candidatus Bipolaricaulota bacterium | reverse complement strand
GTGAAAACTGTGAAAATTAGATTTTTACGCCGGTTTCCGGGATCCCGGTTATCTCGCCAAACTTCTCCTTAACTTCGAGGCAGAAGCCGCCGGGTTTGCCGTCGCCGATCTTGCGCCCGTCGATCTCGACTACTGGTGCGACCTCCGCGGCTGTGCCGCAGAGCATGACCTCGTCGGCGGTCATTACTTCACCCAGGCCAAAGTGGTCCTCCTTGAGCGGATAACCTAGCTCCTCCAACAGGTCGATTATCGTCGCCCGCGTGATCCCCGGCAGGTTGTTCGTCACCGGCGGCGTGTGGACTATACCCTTGCGGTAGATGAAGATGTTGTCCGCGCTTCCCTCGGAGACGTTTCCGTGCGTATCGAGCATCAGCGCCTCGTCTGCGCCCCAGACGTCCGCCTGCATGAAGGCGAGGACGTTCGTCAGGTAGTTCAGGTGCTTTACGGTAGGAGGAAGGCCGTCTATCGGCTGGTTTCTGATGGACGTCGTCAGCATGGTCAGCCCCTTCTCGTACAGTTCGGGGCCATAGAGCGCCTCCCACTCCTTGACGATGATGATCACGCTCGGCTCCTTACAGGAAGCCGTGTCTATTCCCAGCGATCCCTTACCCCTGGTAACGAGCGGCCTGATGTAGGCCTCCTCCAGGTCGTTAACCCTCAAGGTCTCCAGGATCTTCTCTTCGAACTCCTTCTCGGTGAAGGGGATCTCCAGGTTAATCGCCCGCCCGCTCCTGTACAACCTGTCCAGGTGCTCGTCCAGCTTGAAAACGTAACCGTCGTATGCCCTGATTCCCTCAAAGATCCCATCTCCGTACAACAAACCGTGATCGAATACGCTTACCTTTGCATTTTCCTCTTCGACAAACTCACCGTCTAAGTAAACCTTTGACATAAAAAACCTCCTTCTTGTGTCACTCTTCCACCTTTTCGGTCTCGTAGCCCTTTAAAATCAGGCTGGTGCTGGTGGTCTCCACCTCTTCCATAACCCGGAACTCCTCGATAATATTGTTTAACTGCTGCACGGAGTCAGTCTCGAGGTGGACCTGAATCTCGTAGTCACCCGTCAACTCGAAAACTGCCCCGACCTCCTCGAACGCAGCAATCCTTCTCGTCGCCCTCGTCGTATAGGACGTGCTGTGAAG
>JAGYME010000017.1 GCA_018400715.1 Candidatus Bipolaricaulota bacterium | reverse complement strand
GCAAGAACGGCTTTTTGTGAGTGTAGTCTGTTTTCTGCCTGATCGTACATCCAGGACAACTCGTTATCACATACCTCGTGGTCCGCTTCGTTACCCCTATCTACGGGCATGCAGTGGAGGAAGTATCCCGGGTCGCAAAGTTCTTTCTGTTTCTCGGCGGTGTATATCCAGTCCTGGTGTCTGTTGGCGATTTCCAGCTCCTTTTCCTTTCCGATCTCGTACCTGTCGCCGGTGTACCAGTTGCGCGGGAAGACTATCGTCGCTCCCTCCAGGGCCTCGTCCATGTCGTTACTTACCTCGAACGAACCGCCGGACTTTTTGGCCTGTTCCTTACAGGTAGCGGTGACGTCCGGGTCCAGGTCGTACTCCTCGGGGTGCGCGACGACGACGTCCATTCCGTACATTGAGGAAATAAGTGCCGTTCCTTGAATTGAGCATCTTCCCCTGACCCACGGCGAGTAGGCCCAGGTGAAGACGATCTTGTGCCCCTGTGCTCTCCCGAGCTTCTCCTGAATTGTCAGCATGTCGGTTAGGGACTGGCAGGGATGGTTAATGTCAGACGCCATGTTGTAGACGGGAATATCTGCGTGTTCGGCGACCTTGCGCATTACCTCGTTACCCTGGCCGTAATAATCTATTTGATTGTCCAGCAGTCGGATGCCGACCCCGTCACCGTAGCGTCCCATGACCTTGGCCGTATCCTTTATCGACTCTCCGGCACCCGGCTTTTCCTCCAGCGATAGGCGCATCGTCCCCGGGGCGAGAAACTGTGAGTGTCCGCCCAGCTGCGTCATGGCTGCTTCAAACGAAAGCCTGGTCCGGGTGGAGCCGCTGAAGAATAGCATCAGCATCGTCTTGTACTCGAGAACGGGGGTCGGTTCCCCGCTGTAGTAACTCGTCTTCAACTGTTTTGCGACCTGTAAAACGTTATCCATCTCTTCTTTCGTCCAGTCCGTCTCGCTTATCAAACTCTTTCCGCTCAAATCAAACCAGCTCATATAATTCACCTCATTTGTTCTTGATTTAGCTGATACTCAGCTTATTTGGATTAATCGATCTATTTCCGACAATTATTTTCAAATCCGTTACAGCACGTTTCTCACGAACCCGGCCAACAGTCGCAATGACTTCTCCAGTGAGTTCAAATCCAAATACTCGTTCGGTTGATGGGCTAGTTCAATTGATCCAGGCCCGTAGATGATTACAGGGATATTCAGTTCGGGAACGATTGCCGTCGCGTCCGTGCTGTAGGGGGCTATTCCACCGATCTTCTCTTCCGGGGTGAAGTTCTCCGACAAATCGAAGAATTTCTTGATGTAGTAGTTTGTCTTGTCGCTTATGATCGGAGACTTGTAGGTCATCGTCCTGAAAGTAAACTCCGTCCCGGATTCTTCCGCGAGTTTCTCCCCAGTTTCTTCTACCTGTGAGAGGATCTCATCCCTGTGGTCGTCCGATATGACCCGGTAATCCAACTTCAACGTAGTTTCGTCAGGGACGACGTTTATCTGCCATCCGCCGTCAAACACCCCGACGTTCAAGCTTGTAGCCCCCAGTGATGCGTCCGTGGACAGTTCACCCTTTCTCTTTTCGATCTCTAAGACAAATCTGGCTCCGGGCAGGATGCTATTTATTCCCGTTTCGGGGATCGATCCGTGTGCTGCCTTTCCGTGGAACTTGACCTCGACCCAGAGTTCACCTCTCTGACCGAGGTAGACGTTTCCGTCGGTGGGCTCGGTAACTATCAGGAACTCGGCGTCTGTTAATTTCCCCGCGTCCACGAGGGATTTCGCCCCCTGATAACCGTGTTCCTCGTCGGCCGTCAGCGCTAGCTTGATCGTTTTCTCCGGCTTTGCTCCGCTTCCGGCGACGAGCCTGGCTACTTGCAAAATAGCGGCCACTCCGCCCTTCATGTCGGCGCTGCCCCTTCCGTGCAATTTATTTCCTTCGATAATCCCCTCGAAGGGCGGTTTCTCCCAGGTCGATTCGTTCGCCCTTACGGTATCCAGGTGCCCACATAGGACGACAGAGCCTTCCTCTTTTCCGGGTATCGTTCCCAGAACGGAACTCCTCCCCTGTTCGAGTTCAACTCTCTCCGTCTTTATACCCAGGTCGTTCAGGTATTCCTCGACCGGATCGGCAAGTTCGTCTTCGTCCCCCGGGGGATTTTCCGTTTTTACTCTGACCATCGCCTGGGTCAGCTCTACTGTCTTCTCTACGTCCTCGGGTGTCAGTTCGATTTCCATTTAACTCCTTATTGCTTTCTTAATACATATTTTTTCGCTGTTAGACGATTCGGACTTAAGACATGAGCAGGCTCAATAGTCCCTTCTGCGCGTGCAGCCTGTTTCCCGCCTCCTCGAAGACTATGGAGTTGGGTCCGTCTATTACCTCGTCGGTTACCTCCATATCGCGGTCTGCGGGCAGACAGTGCATGTAGTAGGCGTCGTCGGTTAGCTCCATCTTGTCCCGGGTGGTGATCCAGTCCTCGTTTTCGGCAAACAGTTTCTCGGCCTTATCTAAATCAGCCGTGCCCCCGTCCGTAGGTTGGACCGTCCAGGATTTGGGATAGACTACGTCGGCACCTTCAAAGCCCTCCTCCATGTCGTCGACTATTCTGAAGTCACCGCCGTGTCCTTTGGCCAGCTTCTCGGTGGCATCCAGTACCTCGGGGTCGAGGTCGAAGCCCTCGGGGTGGGCCAGGGTTACGTCCATGCCCATCATGCCAGCGCTAATAATAGCGGACTGTGGCACGGAGAGGGGTTTCTCTACGGAGCCGGAGTAAGCCCAGCTCATGGTAAACTTTTTTCCGGTCAGGTCCTTACCCATCTTCTCCTGCATGGTCATCACGTCTGCCAGTGCCTGGCAGGGGTGGTAGCCGTCGTCCTCCATGTTGATGATAGGGATGGAGGCCCAGTTGGCGAACTCCTTTAGGACTTTGTAGCCCTTGCCGTACTCCCAGCCGGTCTTGTCTCCGTAGATCCTGATGGATATGGCGTCACCCATCTCGGAGAGGACCCTGGCTACGTCGCTTACCCTTTCAGTAGAGTAAGCCTCCTCCTCTCCCTTGAGGGCCGGAGTGTAGACGGCTCCGGGCTGCAGGAAGTGGGCGTGCCCGCCCAGCTGCGTCATGCCCGCTTCGAAGGAGTTTCTCGTCCTCAGAGATGTGTTGTAGAAGAGCATAAACAGCGACTTGGCGGGGAGTACGTCGGTCTGTGGTTCCCCCCTTATCTGTTTTCTCTTCAGGTCGTGGGCCGTCTCCAGTATGGCGTCGATCTCGTCTCTGTCGAAGTCCAACCAGGTCAAAAAGTCCTTTCCGTTAAGTTGTGTGTTTGACATTTTTTCCTCCTCGTTATTCAGTTATTGTCGTGCCGGTCTTTCCGTCTAGCGCATCAGTTACTTTATCCAGTGAGGTGATGATTGCTTTTTCCCCTCCGGATCTTACAAACCTTATTCCTGCTTTAACCTTGGGTTTCATCGAGCCCTTGGCGAATTCCCCGTCTTCTAGGTATTCCTCCATTTCCGCTACAGTGACTTCTCCCAGCGGCTTTTCGTCCGGCTCGTTGTAGTTGATAGACACGTTCTTCACGTCGGTGAGGATCAACAGTATCTCGGCACCCACGTCCTCGGCGAGCTGCTCGGAGGCCAGGTCCTTGTCGATCACGGCCTCCTTGCCGACCAGCCTGGAACCCTCTCTGTCGACGGGAATTCCGCCGCCGCCCGATGCGATTACGACTGTATGGGCTTCCAGGAGCTGTCTGATCGGTTCCTTCTCCACTATGGCGAGAGGCTCCGGTGAGGGGACAACCCTCCTGTAACCCCTGCCGGCGTCCTCGATTATGTCGTAACCTTTTTCTTTCTCGAGCTTTTCCGCCGCCTCTTTCGTGTAGAAAGGCCCGACGGGCTTGGAAGGGTCGTCGAAGGCGGGGTCCTCTGAGTCGACCAGGGTCTGGGTCAACACTGTGGCTACGGGAATGTCTCCCCTCCCGTTTTCGTTGAAGATGTTGTCCAGGCACTGGGAAAGCATGTAACCGATCAGGCCCTGGCTCTCTGCGCCGCACATATCAAGGGGCAGGGATGGTACTTCTTCCTTGGCCAGTTCGTTCTGTAAGAGAATATTCCCTACCTGCGGTCCGTTTCCATGAGAGACGACTATCTTGTACTCGCCAGAAAGAACCATCGCGGCGAGCTGTTCCGTCGTCTCGCTCACGTTTTCGAGTTGTTGCTGGGCAGTGCCCTTCTGACCCGGCTTAAGTATCGCATTTCCACCTAAAGCTACTACGGTTAAGGTTTTCTCGTTATCCGACATATTTTCCCCCTTGTTGTAGAGATATCATTATTGTTCTATTGGTCTGAATTGCGCAAGGCGTCTTCCATCAGTTGCCAGTGTCGATTCATGGATTCCGTCGCTTTCTCTAGATCGCCCTTGGCCAAGGCGGCAAAGAGGTTTTTGTGTATGGTGTAGCAGTTCCTGATCCTGGAATCGTCGATCAGGTAGTACTTATGGGTCAGCTCCCGATATAGTGATCCGTTAATCGAGGAGATCAGCGGCCTGGAGGCTTCGATTACCAGGGGGTTGTCGCTTAAGCCGACCAGGATTTCGTGAAAGTCGTGGTCGGCGTCCATATACTCCTCGTACTCTTTTTCCGAGGAGTGCGAATTCATCGTGGCGAGGATGCCCTTCAATTTCTTTAGCCCCTGGGCGTCTATCTTGTCAATAACTATCCTGAGAATGGCGTTTTCTATGTTTTTTCTCGCCTCGATGATCTCCAGGTGACTGACCTCGTTTTCGATTACAGAGAGGTCTGGAGAAATTAAGTTGCTCTCAGTTATGGTGTCGCTGACGAATGTGCCGGACCCGATCTTGGTATTTACTATGTCAAGCGCCTGGAGTCCGCTCAGAGCTTCCCTCACCGATGGTCGGCTGACGTTCATCCTCTGGGCGAGTTCGTGTTCCGAGGGGAGCTTCTCCCCCGGTTTTACCTCCCCCTTTTCGATGGCGTCTATAATCTGCTCTGCCACTCTGACGCTTTTCTTTCTGGAAGGACGGATTTCTTCAAACATATCTCTTCTAGCCTTTTTCTAATTGAAAATTATACACTTGTATGACAGATATACAACTAAATATCAGGTGGCTTTTCTTTCGGCGGTCCTTTCCCTCTCCAGCTCCTCCAACAACCCTGTCCTATCGTTGAACTCCTCGATGAGCTCGTCCATCCTCCCCACCTGGGAGTGTATCTCGGACCAGTAGTTAGGCCAGTCGTACCACTGGGCGTTTAACTCCTCCAGCTGTTTGCCCTGCTGTTCTATCCAGGTGTAGTACTTTAAGTTGTGTATTCTCTTCTTCTGGTAGTAGTCGAGCTCGGCCATGTTGTCCGTCTTTATCCCCATTAAGAACCGGTGGTAGTCCTTGACGGCGTCCACTTGGGTGTAGTCTCCGTAGTCTGTTTCCATCTCAGCCAGTCTGGTCCCATAAAGCTCCATGGAGTCGGTAAAGACGGTCAGGACAACGTCGTCCTCTCCCAGTTCGTAGTACTTGGAGAACTTGACTGCCGCGGTTAAGTTGGCCACGGAGGATATGCCAAGTAGGTCTAAATCCTCTACCAACTCCTCGTCTACTCCCTGGTCTATCAGGTACTCCTGTCCGGCCGGTTCGTTAAACAGCCTGATTAAGTTCATGGAGTTGGTGTCGTCTACGTCTATGACCATGTCCGTATTCTTGACGTTGTGTATCCAGGGGACGTGCTTGTCGCCTATGCCCTCTATTCTGTGTCCGCCGTAGCCGTTTCTTAGCAGGGTGGGACACTGTAAGGCCTCACCGACGGCTATCCTGGAGGTGGGATACTTCTCCTTTAGGTAGTCGCCGCAGCCCATTGTACCTGAGGAGCCTGAGGTAAGGACTACTCCCCGGTAGTCCTGGTTAGGAGAAAGCTCCTTATCCAGCACCTCCTCCATGGCGCTTCCGGTCACCTCGTAGTGCCAGAGGTGGTTGCCGAACTCGTCGAACTGGTTGAAGATGACTATGTCGTCCCTCTCTTCTCTTAGCTCCCAGCACTTGTCGAATATCTCCTTGACGTTTGACTCACAGCCAGGGGTGGCGATGACCTCTCCGGCCACCTTGGACAGCCAGTCGAACCTCTCCTGGCTCATCTCCTCGGGGAGGATGGCCACGGAGTTGCAGGCCAACAGGTCCGCGTCGTAGGCCCCTCCTCTGCAGTAGTTTCCCGTGGAGGGCCAGACCGCCTTCTGGTAGGTGGGGTCGAACTGGCCGGTGGTCAACCGGGGGACGAGACAGCCGAAGGTGGCCCCCACCTTGTGGGAGCCGGTGGGAAACCACTTGCCCACCAGGGCGATTATCCTGGCGTCCACCCCGGTTAGCTCTTTGGGCAGTTCTATGTAGTTTACCCCGTCGTAGAGGCCTCCGTGCTTTACCGGCTCGTTCTTCCAGGTTATCCTGAACAGATTGTAGGAGTTTACGTCCCACAGACCTATATCTTCTAACTTGTCCTTAACTGCCCCGGGGACCAGCTCGGGGTTTTTCTGTTCGGCGAAGGTAGGTATGATTATGTTTCTCTCTCTGGCTCGCTGTACCGTGCTCTTTAACTGCTCTTTATCGACTGTCAGATCAATAATTTTCATCACCTCAGTACTAGTTAGGTCTAATTTATCTTCTCTTCTTTTCGGGTCACACCGGATATTCTATCTCTACGACCCATCGATGGATGGGTCTCGCGAACAAATTTCTTTTATTCTAATCAAGTTTTAATCAAGCTAACTCCTCGTTCCTTAACTTTGGATCGAGGTTGTCCCGTACCGCATCGCCGAGGAGGTTGAAGGACAGTACGGAGATTGCCAGGAAGATTCCGGGGAAGAGTATTATCCACGGGGCTACCTGGATGTAATTTCTTGCCTCGCTCATCATTCCCCCCCAGCTCGGAATGAACGGAGGAATCCCGACGCCGAGAAAGTTAAGCGCAGCTACTTCCATGATTGAGAAGGCGAAAGTGAACGTGGCCTGAACGATCACCGGTGAGAGCAGGTTAATCACGATGTGGTATATCAATATGCGCGTCGAGGACGCACCAATCGCCTTCGAGGCCTCTATGTACGTCTCTTCACGAAGGCTGAGCGTCGAACTGTAAACCGTGCGCACCATCCGTGGCGCCCAGACTATGCCCACGGCGATTATCACGTTTACGATCCCCCTCCCGCCGAGGATTGTCATCAGCGCCAGGGCCATCATTATCGCGGGGAAGGCCATGGATGCGTCTATCACCCTCATTACCACCGTCCCCACGAGATCGAAGTACCCGGCAAGGACCCCGATCGGTAGGCCAAATACCACGGCGAACAGCGAAATCGAGAGACCCAGCAGGAACGTGATCCGGGCACCGAAGATTACCCTGCTCAGCACGTCCCTCCCGAAGTGATCCGTGCCAAACAGGTGGGTCAACCCGGGCCCTTTCAGCCTGTCCGAGAGGTTTAGCGCCCCCGGCTTATAGGGGGAGACGAACGGTGCGAGGGCGGTTACCGTTAATATCAGGATGATAGTGATAAATGCGACAAGTGCCATTTTTCTCTTCAACAGCAAGTTAATTAAGTCCATTGTCTACCACCAACGTCGCGTATAGTATTCTGTGGCCTCATGTCAACCATACCTGATCCGTGGATCCAGGTAACCGTAGGTGAGGTCCGTCAAAAAGTTGATTACCACGTACAATATTGCCACAACCAGCATTACCCCCTGAATTACCGGGTAGTCCCGCTTTAGTATTCCCTGCACGACAAGGCTTCCTATCCCCGGCAGAGCAAACACGTTTTCCGTTACTACTGCTGCTGAAACCATCTTGGCAAAGGTAAACGATATGATCGTCGTGATCGGTATCGCCGCGTTTCTAAAGGCGTGTTTGACGATTACCCTCAACTCCTTTAACCCCTTTGCTCGGGCAGTATTCACGTATTCGCGGTTAAGTACGTCCAGCATGCTCGATCGGGCAGACCTGGCCACGAGAGCTGCGTTCACGAATCCCAGGGCAATTGACGGAAGTATGAGGTTTTTTAGGTTCACGATATTCCCGGTTTTTAACACTGAAGTGAACCCCGAACTTGGCAGAAGGTGCAACTGTCCCGCAAAGAGGTTCATCAACATCAGTCCCAGCCAAAAACTGGGAACGGAAGCCCCGGCCAGGGCGACGAGGAGTAACAGGTTGTCGACCCAGCTGTTGGGCTTAATAGATGCGATGATCCCGCCAGAGACCCCCACGGAGACGACTACAAGGAGGGACATCAGTCCCAAAAATATGCTGGTCTCCGCCCTCTGAGATATTATGCTCAGGACTGGTTTCTGATAATAGATAGACCGACCAAACTTCCCCTGAAAGATGTTGACTACGTACTTGTAATATTGGGTCAAGATCGGTCGGTTTAAACCCCAGCTTTCGTTCAAGTTTTGTACCTGCTCCGGCGTGGCGTTGGGCCCGAGCAGCACGGAGGCGGGATTTCCGGGGACTGAGTGCATGAGGATAAACGTCACGCTGATGACGATGAAGATGCTTACTATCATTCCCCCGGCCCTGCGTATGATATAACTAAGCATTATTTATCAACCACGTCTTGTTCTTGATTTGTGTGTCAGTAAGTAAGAAACCGTCCCCGGCACCTGGCCGGGGACGGCGTTATTCGGTCCGATTAACTTTCCTTCCAGGCGTTCCAGAAGTAGGGTGACACCATAACGGGTTGGTCCTCTGTTCCATATCCCTTGAGCGTTTCCCCGCGTACGTGTAGTTGATAGGCATCTCCAAATTTAATTGCCGGTACCTGTTCGTACCAGAGTTCCCTGATTTCTTCCCATACTCCGTACCTTTCCTCGAAGTCGGTCGTGGTGTTCAATTCCGCCTTCAGACTTTCAATTTCTTCGGTATCCCACCAGCCCGGATAGTCCTCGTTTAACATGAGTACCAGCGACGGGTCGGGTGTCGTGCTGTAGAAAGAGAAGGCGAGTTCCCACTCGGCGTTTGCTCTGTCGTTTCTCCTCTGGAAGAACGTTGCCTTGTCGAAGGTCTCCAGCTGGGCGTTAAACCCTGCTTGCCGTAGCTGGTTCCTGACGACCAGACTCTGGTTGTACTGAGCTGTCATGTCGATCGCGACGATCATGTCAATCGGCTCGCCGTCGTATCCGGCCGCTTCGGCAATCTCCTTGGCTTTTTCCGGATCGGCCTGGTCGTAGGCGTCCGCGCCGGCAAGAGATCTCCAGCGGATTCCTTCTGCGAAGTATGCTCCGTCCAGTTTCCAGAACCTCGGGTTACCGTATCCGGCTGCCATAATCGAGTCCATGTCCAGCGCGGCCTGAACCGCCCGTCTCATCTCGGCGTCAGCCAGCACGCCAGTCTGGGTATTTATCAACATGATAGGATAGATAGGTGGGTGGTCCGTTATCACCGGTTCGGTGCCAGCGGAGCCCTCGATAGTAGCAATCATGTCGGTGGGAACCTTCGTTGCGTAGTCGTAATTTCCTGCTTTTACGCCGCTAACCCGGGCACCAGCTTCAGATACCATCGAAAACTTAATATTTTCGAAATAGGCTAACTTGCGTCCGGCAAATCCGCTCGGAGCGGTTGGAGGGTTGGAGTAGTCGTTGAACCTCTCCAGGGAGATGTAGTCGCCCGCCTTCCACTCGACGAACTTGTAAGGTCCAGTACCTACGTAGTGTTCCGGAGCAATTGGTTCGCCACCGGCCTCTTCAGCGATCTCGGCGGGAACGATTCTTGGTCCGCCGTATACGTTGGCCAGGTATGTGGTCAGTGGTGCGAACGGTTCGGTAAGCGTCATTTTAACCGTGTAATCGTCTACTTGTTCGATTCCCTCGACACGTGACCAGAGTGCTCCCTTCGTTAAGCCATGTTCTCCCCAGCGGTTTAACGAGGCGACGACGTCCTCTGCAGACATTTCCTCTCCGTTATGAAAAGTTACGTTCTCCCGGAGATGGAACGTCGCGACCTTTCCGTCTTCGCTAAGTTCCCATGAACTGAGCAACATCGGTTGGGGTTTGTAGTTTTTGTCGAACGCGAAGAGACCTTCAAAGACATGGCGGGCGGGAATGGAAGCAGCAACACCGGTACTGAGCGCCATGTCCAGGGTGCCAGGTTCAGAAGCAAGCGCAACGTTCAGGGCGCCACTCTGTTTTTCGTCGGCGGCTGCCAGACTAAAGCTCATTACCAGCGTCAATGCCAGTAAGACCGTGAGAGTTCTCCACATGTTTAGTCGTCCTCTTTCTGTCATAAAAATCAAACCTCCTGCTTTGATTTTTTAGCCAGTTAACTGAAAAATGCCGAACCCCGTTTCAGTTACGACTTTTACTTGCCGTACCTATCACCCCCCGTTGATTTTTGATATCTATTTGTGAGCTTGTCTTACAAATTTCTAACTTCAGAATAACAAGTACGCAAGACGTTTGCAAGTAAGATATTTGGTAAAATATATTCAAATATATTCAATTTATCTGCCTATAGGGGTGGGAGCTTTTGCAAGTAAAATATGGGAGGCCCTCGGCGTAATTAACGGCCACCAACGAGGGGATAGTTCTACATTAATGTAAACTTTTTATCTTGTTTGATTGAAAATTTTTCATTATAATGCGATCAATCAAACCAAAAGGAGGATAGATAGTGAAAAATATGAAGAATATGAAAATCTATTCGTCGCGGTTTCTGCTGGGAATCGTCTTCTTGTTGATGACGGCTCTGGTCCTTCCTGGTACAAGCGTCCAGGCTGCCGACGAGAAGATCAAAGTTGGTTCTCTGATGGCCATGAGCGGAGCGCTTGCCTCTTATGGACCTCCGATCAATAATGGTGTACTCCTTGCTGCAACCCACATTAACGAAGCGGGAGGAGTTCTGGGCAAGGAAATAAAGATCGTCACGCGTGACTCGAAGACCGATCCGACCAGCGGTGTCGACGCGGCCAAAAAGCTTGTCAAGGTTGACGGCGTCCCCGCGTTCGTCGGTGCGCTGTCGAGTGGCGTTACTATGCCGGTCGCGGAGAGCGTATCGGTCCCAAACGAAGTCGTACAGATTTCACCTTCGTCTACCTCGCCCCAGCTTACCGGGCTAGAGGACGACGACTACCTGTTCAGAACGGTGCCCGGGGATAAGCTACAGGGTGTTATTATCGGTCAGTTGGCTCTGGACCTGGGTTACGAGAAACTGTCAATTATCTATGTAAACAACGATTACGGGAAGGGTCTGGCTGACGCCTCTGGCGCCTGGTTTTCTGACCGGGGTGGAGAGGTACTGGCCAAGGTACCCTACGAGAAAGGGAAGGCCTCGTACCGCGGAGAGCTGGAAGAGGCGACCGCACAGGGACCCGAAGTCCTAGTCTTGATCGGTTATCCGGAGAACGGTACCAACATTATCAGGCAGTCAATTTCGGGCGGATACATTGATAATTTCATCTTCCCCGATGGCATGAAGGCACCGGAAATAATCGAAAACGTGGGTGCTCGGTTCTTGAACGGGACGTATGGCACGTCACCCGGTTCCAAAGAAACTCCCTCTCTCGCTACGTTTAACGAAACCTATACCGAAGAGTTTGGCTCTACGCCGCCGAAGCCATTTATGACAAACGCCTACGACGCGCTCGCAATAATTGCTCTGGCCATGCAGAAGGCTGATAGCACCGACTCAGAGGCAATCAGGGATAACCTGCGGTTTGTTGCCAACCCGCCGGGCGAAAAGGTATACGCCGGTGTGGAAGGGTTCAAGAGGGCGATCGAACTGCTCAAAGAAGGAAAGGACATCAACTACCAGGGAGCGGCCGGCTCGGTGGACTTCAACTCGGCTGGAGACGTAGTATCACCTATTATGGTATGGAAGATCGAAGACGGGGAAATCGTAACCGATAGGACCGAGGAAATTGCCATCGAAGACGGTAGGTTCGTCCCGGCGAAGATGGTTGAAGAAGAGTAAGAAAAAAGGTTGAAAAAAGAAAAGGGGATCCGGTCAAGGGTCCCCTTTTTTATTTCCTTCTATTATCCTAGCCTGTCTTTAGTTTTCAGACCCGCTTCCCAGCTTTGATATCACCTTCTCCCGTCCAAAAAGTCCCTGAGGCCTGATCAACAGGATGACGTCCAGCAGGATACCCATCAACAGCATCCTCACGAAACCAGCCTTGCTGGTGATGCCGGATGGGAGGAAGTCGATGAGGAACTCACTTCCAATCCAGACGCCCCAGACTACGAAAGCGCCGACGATTACGCCCTTGTTGCTTCCGGTCCCTCCCAGGAGGATCATCAGCCAGACGATGAACGTAGCCATCAATGGAGTAAAGGAGCTCGGACTGATAAAGCCGATGTAGTGCGCGTACAGCGCTCCTGCCACTCCCATGACCATCGAACCGAAGACGAAGGACTGCATCCTGACCCGCCAGCTGTTCTTGCCGGACATCTCGGCCATCTTCTCGTCCTCCCTGACGGCGTTAAGGACACGCCCCCACGGAGACCGGATTCCGATTTCCGTGAGCCTGTAAACGATGATCAATATGGCAATTGCCAGGCCCAGATAGACCCACTCGGCCAGGTTGGCCCCGAGGAGAGCTCTGGTCGGTTGTGGTATCCCTCTAATGCCCCATACACCGTTTGTGAGCCACTTTTCGTTCTTGACGATCAACCGGATCGTCTCCGAGATCGCCAGCATCGAGATGGCAAAAAACCCACCGCGCAACTTTAGCGCGGGGTAGGCGAGGACGTAGGCGAGCAACCCCGAGATTGCCATCGCTCCGATGAGTCCGACGATAAAGGGTAGCCCAAAACCGCCTACGTAATCAGGTGAGGCGCCCGTAGTCAACAACGCCGACGCGTATGCCCCGACGAAGTAAAACGTACCAATACCGAAGTTCATCAGTCCGGTAAAGCCCCACTGGAGGTTGAGTGCAAGGGCAGCTACGCTGTACGTGCTAGCCATTACCAGATAAGATACGAAGTAACTTAACATTTTTCACTCCCCTGTTCCAAATATTCCTTGAGGTCTAAACAGCAGCACGATAATCATCAACACAAATGCTATTGCCGGTTTGTACGCTGTCATGAGTACGTCGATGTTGAGGCTGTTGAACATATCCTGGAGCAGGCCTGTGAGCATCTCCTGGGATACTCCAATGATCATTGCCCCGACCATCGCGCCCCAGAGGTCGCCCACTCCGGCCACAACCACTGCCACGAAAATCGGGATGAGGATGTTCCAGCCCATAATGGGACGGAGCTGTACCTGTATTCCGTAAAGAACTCCTGCAGCAGCGGTGAGAGAGACCGCGATGATCCAGGTCCAGTTTACGACTCGCTCCGTGTCGATTCCGGTAACCCGGGCCAACGTCTCGTTGTCCGACGCTGCCCTCATCGCCTTGCCGATCTTCGTCCGCGTTAGGAATAGATAGACGACTATTACAAGAAACAGAGTTGTACCCATGATGAAGAACTCATCAGGTTTTATCGTGATTCCAAGTGGATAACGCCTGGCCATCTGTAACCCACCGTAGTACTTCGCCTGCGGGCCCCAGACTAACCTAATTATCGCACGGAAGATAAAGGCGACTCCCAGGGAGGAAAGGGCCAAAAACAACTCGCTGGCCCCCCGCTTTCGGAGCGGCTTAAACAGTATCTTGTCAAAGAACAGCGCGAAGGCCGCCGTAACGGCCATTGCCAGGATTATGGCAAGGATCATGGAAGGTCCAAATGACAAGAAGGGGAAGTTGCCCCAGCTGGGAAAGACTCCCACGAAGAAAAGTGCCATGTAGGCGCCAAAGCTAAGCATGTCCCCGTGGGCGAAGTTGAAGAAGTTCAAAATATCCGCAATTAGTGTTACTCCAATGGCGCCCAGGGTAATTATGCTTCCAAGTATAATTCCGTTTACAAACAAATCAACCATGTGCTTTCACCTCATCAACCTCCGAAATATAGGTCCTTGACTCTGTCCGTCTCCAGCATCTCACTCGTTTCCCCGGATAGGACCATCTCTCCCGCGGACAGCAGGTAAGCCCTCTTGGCCAGCCGCACGGCGTCCACGGTTTGCGCGACCAGGAGGACGGCGACTCCCAGTTCATTTATTTCTTCTACCTTGTTCAACATCATCTTTACCAGTGATGGCTGTAGTCCGGCCGTCGGCTCGTCGAGCAGCAGTATCTTAGGTCGGATCAGCATTCCTCTACCGACGGCAACCATCTGTTGTTGTCCGCCGGACATCGTTCCGGCCTTTTGTCTCATCCTGTCTCTGAGCTGGGGAAAGATAGTGCATATCTCTTCGATCCTATCGCTAAAATCCCCCTCCAGGGTATAGGCACCCATCTCCAGATTTTCTCTGACGGAGAGTGAAGGGAAGATGTTGTTGTCCTGGGGAACGTAACTCATTCCCAGGCGAATTGTATCTTCGGGGTCGAGCGCGGTTATGTCCTCTTCGTTGAGCATTATGCTGCCGCCTTCCGGGGGGAGTACGCCAGAGATAGTCCGCAGGAGCGTAGTCTTGCCGGCGCCGTTGGGGCCAATCGTGGCCACGAGTTCTCCCTCGTTCATCTCCAGAGATACGCCGTGCAACACGTCTACTTCCCCGTATCCAGCGGAGAGGTCGTTTGCTGTTAGTAAGCTCAAATCGTTCACCTCCGAATTGGTCATGTTCCCAGGTATGCTTCTATTACCTGTTGGTTGTTCTTTATTTCGTCCGGACTTCCCTTAGTTAGCGTCTGTCCATCAACTAGCACTATTATCGGGTCGCAGAGGTCCATGATTATGTGCATGTCGTGCTCTACAACGAGAAAAGTTATCCCTTGTTCTCTGCTGATCTCCCTGACATAGTCGTTTACCTTCGTCTGTAGGGAAGGGGGGACGCCTGAACCCGGTTCGTCCAAAAGCACCATCTCGGGTTCAGCCATCATCATCCGCCCGAGGTCCAGTAGTTTCTTTTCCCCGCCCGGCAGGTTCATCGCCAGGTCGTACTTTCGGTCCTTCATTTCGAGAAACTCCAGTACTTCCAGGGCTTTTTCCTTGAACTGGTCCTCCTGCTGGCTGACGAGGCTCCGGTTGAACCAGGAATTCCACAGGTTTTCCCCGGTCTGGTTTCGGGGAATCAGCATCAGGTTCTCTAGTACGGTCATTTCCTGAATCTCTCTAGTTATCTGAAAGGTCCGGAATAGGTTCTTTTCGAATATCTCGTGGGGAGTTAGGTCTGTGATATCTTCGTCCTTGAAGAAAACTTGTCCGGAATCGGGTTCATGGAATCCTGTGATCAGGTTAAACATTGTAGTCTTCCCTGCACCGTTCGGCCCGATTAACCCAGTTATCGTCTCTTCTTCAACAATGAGGGAACAGTTCCTTATTGCGTGAATACCCCCAAAGCTCTTATCCAGGTTTTCAACCTTCAACACCTTGATCACCTCATAATTGTGTATTTTTGGAAAAACTAAAGATCTTACCTATAAATTTTGTTGACTTTTTGCTTAGAACCGTGTAAATCCTCCTTTTTTCAAGTATATCTTTATGATCTTATCAATTTGTCTACCAAAATCCAAGACCTTTTAACTCCTTCGTATTAAACTGTAGGGATGGGGTAAAAAAGTAGAAGCGCCCTCGGAAGTGAGGGCGCTTCGGTCAGATAAATAAGTTCTTTTTGTAAGCCTATCTAGTTAGACGATCTCCAGTTCCTCTTTTCCTCCGTAGACTTCGTACCAGGGTTTGGCACCTTCGTCGATAATGGCGTTCATCTTCGTAATGTTTGCTACGCCGCCTTCCTTAAGCCATTCCCGCAGTCCTTGGGCTCCGTCTTTGCCGTATTCTACAAGGCCGTTCTGCCAGGTAGCGCGACCACAGAGGACGCCGTTCCAGTCGACGGCCGCCTCGTTGGCCAGCCTCAGACTCTCTCTCATCTGGGGCGCGTCGACGCCGGCGCTAAGGTAGATCATCGGACGCCGCGCTGCATCCGCGGCCTGCCGGAAGTGTTCTAGTACCTCTTCCTTATCGTATACCGCTTCCTCACCGCCGTAGGAGTCGGTCCCTTTTGCAAACTTCATGTTGACGGGAAATTCCACCTTGAGCACGTCTACGTTGTACTTGTCCTGGGAAAATTCTTCTATGGTCCTCGTTACCACGTCCGGCTTCTCTCTGGCGAGTTCGGGGTCGTTTTTCCAGTCTCCGCCGTCCAATCCGTAACCGATGAACTCCAGGAAGAACGGTATCTCGTGATGGGCGCATTCGGCTCCGACCCTTTCTACCATGGCTTCCTTTGGCCCGTTGTAGATTCCTTCCTCGTCGGGGTGATAGTAGATGAGAAGCTTGACCGCGTCGGCGCCCTGTTCGACTGATTTTCTGACGGTCCAGTCCGGAATAAGCTCGTTTATCTTTGCCGGGAGCTTGTGGTCGTAGACCTCCGAGTATTTTCTTGAGGCGCTGCTCTTCTCGTAGGACATGACGAGCCCCGTCCCTTCCTGTCTTGCCTCGGCACCCGGTAAGCCCCATTCCGGGTCTAGCAGTATGGCGCTGGCGTAGGAAGTAAGCACCTCGGATACCGCTTCCTTAAACTCCTCCATCATCCCGTCCGTGACTTCTTCGTTCTCTACCCCGCAGGCGGATGAAAGCCTCCGGACGAGGGAGCCACGCTGGTCCATCGCAGCTGCTTTTATTACACCGTTCTCGTCACTTATGTTTTCCATTCGGTCATACTTGCCTTTGCTGATCTCCATTGGTCTGTCACCCCATATATATAGATTTTTCGTTTGATAACCTTTTAATTGTAGACATATTTACTCCAATTAAAAGCTGAATCGATTGGCCTGATCTATCTCATTTTTTAGGACCTATTTGCCGACTATCTTTAGCTGGGAGACTCGTCGGCCGCCGGGCTGACCTCGTAGATCTTCTTCCTCCCCGTAAAGCCCTTTAATTCGCGGTCACCGATCTCGACGAAGTCGAACTTCCCTGGCGTACCGGCGAGGCTCTTGAAGGTCTCCGAGGTGACTATTTGATCGGCAGAGGCCTCACTCATTATCCTCTCCGCCATATTTACGGTCGACCCGATGACGTCTCCGTCCTCTCTGATGACTTCACCGGCATGCAACCCTATCCGGATAGAGAGGTCCGTCTCCTGCTTCGAGTTTAACCTCTTTATCCCTTCCCTGATGTTAAGCGCGGCGTCCAGAGCCTTCCTTGAGCTGTCAAAACTAAACAGGAAGCCGTCGCCCAGTTGCTTGACCTCAAGTCCGTTGAACGCGTCAAGGACGGAGCGGACCATGTTATTGTATCCCTTGAGTACCTCTCTCGACTCCTCGTCGCCGTGGGAGTTAATAAACCGGGTAAACCCGACCAGGTCGCAGAAGCCGATAACGGCCACTTCCTGACCAATCGACTGCCGTTTTATCCTCTGACGGTCCTCTTTTTCCAATTCTTTTTGGAGTTCGTAGGCCTTCTTGTCAGCCTCCGCCTGGGCCAGTTCGTGTTTTAATCCGACTATCTCTTCCTTTAGCTTTTCGACTTGTTCCGGGTCGCCGCGAAATAATCCGATTATGTTCTCGATCGAGTCGACGAGGACCGGTATAAGTATGACGATTACGACTAACCAGAACCACCATTGTTGCCAGAACATAACGTCACCTTCCGGATCTGAAATAGTTCTCAGTTTCTAAGGGTTCCCGTGTATTGAATAAAGCTAATTAAAGATTAAACAACTGGTCCGGAAATTAAAGACCTTCAAGTTCCTGGTCGAGAAAGTCCATCGCCGTATAAGCGGCTGAGAGCTGTTCCAGGTCCATATCTTCGAACCCTTCGCGAAACATCCCGACTACCATCTTCCAGCTGGAGAAAATATAGTTTGCTTGCCTGTATTGCACGAGGAATTCGTCCGGTACCTCTGCCCTTGCCAGGTCGTCGAGGTGGACGGCCGCCCGGTCTTCCATTTCGTTTAGTTCAGATGAGATGCCCGAGTAGTCTATCCGGTCGTTCTTCCAGAGATAGAATAGGCTTTCCAGTCGGTCGGCGTCGTCTCCGACTTTCTCCAACCTTGAGTAGGCGAACTTTTCCCCAAACTCGTACGTTTCCCTAACGTCTTCCTCTCCAGTCTTCGCTCCATCCGTGCTCCCGACCCCTGCGGGGCCCGTAATTATAGTAACGTGGTTATGCTCGGTGAACGCTTCCATAAGTGGGGTAGAGATCCGGACCTGTCTTCCCGAGATTGAATCTGATCCAAGGTAGTACTTCTCTGCCTCTTCTTCATCTACCTTTCCCCACCAGCCGTCAACGACCGGTTCGGGGAGCGTAATCGAAACCTGGTACTCGTATCCTCGGAACATCGCCCTGGCCATTTCTTCGTCGACACCATCGAGTTCATCTTCTCCGTCGACCTCTTCGCCTTCGTCCTCCTCGTCGAGGTCGTCCTCGATTGCCTCTTCTTCTGACACCAGTTTTATCTCATAAGCTTTGCCCGTCTCGTAGGGGAAGGTCTTTATTACGTCCTCTCCGATTTGCCCCCACATTAGTATCTGATACTTTTTCTCACCGTCGGAAACTTGGGGCTCTACAACGTTGAATTCCATTTCAACGTCCTCGACGCCAAATTCCTCTCCCGTGAGACTAGATTTGAGGGAATCGAAAAATTCCTCGTTGTAAGTGGTTAACGTAACCTCCATCGTTCCGCCCTCGCCCTGGGGTTTAACCACGAGGACCTGGCTTACGTCAAAACACCCCGTCAGGGTAAAGATACTGAATACAACCAATAGAAGTACTCCCGCCCGCCTGCCGAACCTGCTGAAATTGTTCACCGCAAACCTCCTTGAAAAGAAACTTAAAATCTCAAGAAATTATGTTTCATTTTACAGAATATATCAAATATGTAAGTCCAGTAACGGGGGGCCTAAGGTTGCGTCGTCGTCAAAATATCGTATATATTAATGATTGTGCGTTAACTACTGACTAATGGAGTTGCGAGCTCTTCTTAACGAAATTCTCATGAGGAGGTATAATGAGCTTCGATTTTGACCTATCCGAATTCATCGTGTTCCGTGACAGAGAGGAGTGCAATCGTGTAAGGAAAATCAGCAAGGAAGAGATCACTGAGCATGAAGACGAAGATTTAAACATCGAGGTAATCGAACGCGAGCAGGACTTCTATTTCGCCTTCGCGATGGATTTGATCGACCGGATACGCAGGAAACTGGAGAGTGGTGAGGACCTGGTCTTAATACTACCCGTAGGTCCTGTTCCCCAGTTCGAAATTGCTGCACGGGTGATAAATACGTTAAAAATTCCGATGGACCACGTTCACACGTTTAACATGGACGAATACGCGGACGAGGACGGCGTCACCGCCCCTGACACCTGGGAGGGTTCGTTCAAACGGGCGATGTACGAAAACTTCTTCAACAAAATTGACGAGTCGCTTCGCCCGCCCGAGGAGCAGATACACTTCCCGACTTCCGACAACATCGATCATTATGGGGATATGATCGAAGAACAGGGTGGCGCTGATGCCTGCTACGGGGGCATAGGTTGGTGCGGTCACATCGCCTTCTGGGAATCTCACCTTGGTGTCCCATACGAGGATAACCTGGAGGAATACAAGGAGCTCGGCCCCGATATCGTGGAGCTCAACCCGATGACGATAATGCAAAATGCCCTCCATTCCTTTAGCGGGGATTGGTCGTCCGTCCCCCCTAAAGCCGCCACCATTGGTCCCGCGCAAATTCTGGGCGCAAAACACCGCAGCTTCTGGCTCGACGGCTATATTGGCGGAGGGGTAAGCTGGCAGAGATTTATCGCCAGGCTCGTATTGCACGGACCCGTTACTCCCCTCGTACCCGGATCGTTACTGCAGACGAAGAAGGGAGACGTGACCCTTCTTGGGGGAGTCGCTGACGACGTAAAAATAGATATGGCGTGATTTCCTCAACCAGGCCCGCAGCAACGAGTTGCCTGTACGGGGCCGGTAAAACAGCTTTTTCTTTACAGGTTGGCCGGTGACGAGTTATCATATGGCATGGTTTGACGGGAGGAACTGGAGATGAAGTTAAGTTCGCGGGGTATGATGAAGTTGCTTGAAGGAACGGCTGGATTCGTCCTTACTCTGGCAATAGTTTTCTTTGGCTGGGTGTGGCTTTCGACCTTTCATCCCGGAGAGGCCAAATCCGTCGAGGTCGTCTCCGACGAGTCCGCGCCAACCCTCTCGGGGGACGAGAGCGTGAAGGTCCTGAGCTGGAACGTTCAATACATGGCCGGAAAAAACTACTATTTTTACTACGATTCCGGGTCCGGCCCCGATGAACGACCCTCTTCCTCTGATATAAAGAAGACCACCGAGGAGGTTGCCCGCCTCATCCGTGATGAGGATCCGGATATAATTTTGCTCCAGGAGGTAGACGACGGCGCCAAGCGGACTGACCGCGAAGACCAGCTGGAAAACCTGCTCGCCCTCCTCCCCGACGAGTACTGCTGTCATACATCGGCATTTTACTGGAAGGCGGCCTTCGTTCCCCATCCCCACATAATGGGTTCAGTCGGCATGAAACTGTCGGTGATTTCTAAGTACAGGATAGCGGAGGGGACCCGGTACAGGCTAGCGCTGAAGCCGGATAACTTTATCGTACAGCAATTTGACTTGAAGCGGGCCGTCCTCGAGGTTAGGTTGCCTACTGATAACGGAAAAGACCTGATAGCCTTCAACACTCACCTCTCCGCATTTGCCCACGGGACCGATACGCTTACCAAACAGGTGAACAAGATAGACCGTCTCCTGCGAGAAAAGGACGCCGAGGGGCACCCCTGGATACTTGGTGGAGATTTCAACCTGCTTCCTCCCGGGGAAAGGGGCGATAAGTACGTTGAGACGAGAAATAGCGTTTACGGAGATGAACGGGAGATAAAGGTCCTATTTGATAATTACCAGCCCGTCCCTACTTACGCGGAGGTAAATGGCGAGAACTACGAGGACTGGTTCACTCACTTCCCGAACAACCCGGATGTCAAGAAACCTGACAAGACGATAGATTACCTATTTCTCTCAAATAGAACTGGGTTGGGAGACCATTACGTCAGACAGGGGGAGGCCCTGGAGATATCGGACCACCTCCCGGTAGTTGCGGAGGTCTCGTTGTCCGGCTAGATTACCCTGCCTTCCATTCCGCCGGATACGGTGAGGATTTCCCCCGTGACGTGCCCGGCCAGCTTGCTGGAGCTGAGGTAAAGTACCCCGTTGGCGATGTCCTCTGGTTCCGCGACTTCCTTTATCGGTCGGGTCATGAGTTTTTCGTCATCCGGCTTGACCTTTCCAACTTCGGCCTCCGCCATGGGAGTTTTCGTCCAACCCGGACAGACGGCGTTCACCCTGCCTTTTTCCGTCACCTCGACTATCTCGTTTTTCAGCGACCTGGTCAGGCCATAGGTGACCCCTGCCTTTGCCGCGGAGTAGTCAGCGTGACCGGCCTCCCCGAAGACGGCTGCCGTGGAACCGATTATGACTATCGAGGGGGACTCCAGTTCCGTGTTCCTTAAGCTCCGAATGTATTCCCTGGTGCAGAGGAAGACGGAGGTCAGGTCCGTCTTTACCGTACGGTTCCACCGTTCCAGCGACATGTCCGCGACCGGCCTATTTCCCGCCGGCCAGATCCCTGCATTGGCGACTAAGCCGTCCAGGGGGCCAAATTCTCGAAAGGCGAGGGTGAAGAGGCGCCTGGTCTCTGTCTCGTCGGTCAAATCAGCCTGCACGGGAAGGACCTCGACAGCCAGCTCCTCCTTGAGCCGACCGATTACTTCCATATTTTGAAATCCCTGGAGGACAAGCCTTGCCCCTTCCTCCGCAAAGGCCCTGGCGCAGGCACCGCCAATTCCTCCTGAGGCTCCCGTGATCACTACGGTTTTGTCTTTCAGATCGGTATCAACCATAATCTCTTTATCTCTCCTCGTTTTTCTCTTTTCCGCTTATGGTATCAATATCCAGAAGACTGTACACACCGCAACTCCTAGTTTGCCCCGTCGCAAAGGATATCCCGCCGACTATTATTAGGATTACTGAGACTGTCGGGTCGAACGTAATCAACCCGGTAAATCCGAGTACTGCGACCAGGATCAAGATCATTCCCAGCCTCGTCCTGATTCTGCTATCGAGCTCTCCCACGTTTTTCTTCATTGTTATCTCCTCTCAGTTTAAAAATTAGACGACGATCACATTATAAGCTACGGGGCGTTAATAAGAAAATCATAGCTAGTTTGCCCCGTTATCTCACGTTGTTTTGGGAGTCTCTTCTTGTCCAGTTGCAAACACTGTTTTATCATATAAACCCCTTTGGGAGGAGTAAATTGGCGCTGGAGCGGAAACCGTAAAGAGGTTTCTCATTATTTATTTTTATAACCAAAAATAGTTATAAAAACCTGATTACGGGAGTCGATTGAAGATATGACTTCCACAAGCGTGATTACCGTGGACCGGGGTGTTAATAGCGGGAGGGTAGAAAGGATAAATCTCTCCGAGGGAAGAGATGGTCAGAAATTCCGTCGATTTAACCGAATACCGCCCGCGTGATGGGGAAGAATGGGACAGAGCCTACGAGGAATTTCTCGCGTTCAAATAATTGGGGATATGATCATAAACTGCATGCGTTTTTTGATTAATTGGTGCAAGACTTCCAGCGAGACTTTGAAAATTTGTATTGTGGTATATACAATTCCTTAAACCTAGAGTATAATGAGAATTGGCTGGAGGTAGCGTGAGCAAGTCGATAATCAAGAACGGGCGAGTCGTATTTCCCTCGAGTTTACGGGTTGAACGCGCCGAGGTTATTATAGAGAACGGACAGATAGCCCGGATTGATCTCTCTGGAAATAACGATGACTCGACCGCCAAAGGGTCCCTGAAGTCGATTGACGCTTCCGGTCACTACGTTTCTCCAGGGTTCATAGATTTGCAGGTTAATGGAGGGGCCGGTGCCGATTTCCTCCGTGCCACAACCGGTCAACTGAACCAATTTGCCCGGGAGTGGATCTCTACCGGCTGTACGAGTTTTCTGGGAACTATCATTACCGAGGATGTCCACAAGATGCGCTCGGCGATGGAGAGGTTGCTCGGTGCGGGGCTACCTAATTTCGCCGGCTTTCACGTTGAGGGCCCGTTTATCTCTTCGGGGCACAAAGGCACACATGAATCCCGCTTTCTCGAAGAACCTGACCTCGATGAGCTAGAGGAGATTATGAACGGTCTGAGTGACCACGTAAGGCTAGTTACCCTGGCCCCGGAACTGGCGGACGCTGAAGACCTGATTGAATACCTGAATGAGTTAGGAATCGTAGTTTCAATCGGGCATAGCTCGGCAACTTTTTCGGAAGCGATGAAAGGGATTGAGGAAGGTGCTTCTTCCTTTACCCATTTATTTAACGGTATGTCAGGGTTCCACCATCGGGAACCGGGGTGTGTGGGCGCTGCGTTGACCTCGGATGCCTATACGGGATTGATCGCGGATGGATTGCACGTACACCCCGCTGCAGTAGGGCTGGCGAACAGGTTAAAAGGTCCCGAAAGGCTTTATTTGGTCACGGATGCGATTAGCGCTGCCGGGTTAAGCGAAGGAACGTATACCCTTGGCGGGCAAGAGATCCTCGTTGATGACGGTATCGCGCGTCTCGCGGATGGGACGATCTCGGGTAGCACGTTGACGATGGACCGGGCGGTGAAAAACCTTGTTGAGTTTACCAACAGCACTTTAGCTGAAGCGGTCCGTTCTGCCACTCTGACTCCGGCTGAATTGGTTGGGGTCGATGATAGGAAGGGGTCGATAGAAGTTGGAAAGGAAGCGGATCTGGTAATATTTGACGAGGACTTAAACGTGGACAAAACAATTATAAAGGGTAAAGTGGTCTATAATAATGAACGTTAACATCCATGAAGATTATCAATCTATGAGCAAGGCTGCGGCAAACTTAGTTGCCAGGAGGATTATTAGCCGGCCCGATTTAGTGTTGGGTTTGCCAACCGGCGACACCCCGAAGGGATTTTATCGTGAACTGATAGACTTCTACGAAGCAGGGCTCCTTGATTTCTCTAAGGTCACTACTTTCAACCTCGACGAGTACTATCCGTTATCCCGGGATAACCCTATCAGCTTTACCAATTACATGTACGAGAGGTTCTTTAACCACGTGAACGTTAGCCAGAATAAGATTCACATCCCGGACGGAGAAACCGATCGCGTTGCCGACGAGTGTCAGGATTACGAAGAGATGATAGCGGAGGAAGGGGGTCTGGATTTAACTGTCCTGGGTATCGGGGAGAACGGCCACATAGGTTATAACGAACCGGGCTCGAAACTGGGGAGCAAGACGAGGCTGGTGGAGCTTTCTGAAGAGTCCATAGTTAGAGAAGTACCGGGAAATTACGATGGGATTATTAATAAAGCTCTTACCATGGGGGTTAAGACTATTATGAACTCGAGAAAGTTGGCCCTTCTCGCCTCTGGCCCCCGGAAGGCAAACGTCATCCACGATGCCCTCGAAGGGCCGGTTACTGGTGACGTACCCGCATCAATACTGCAACTTCACCCAGAGGTAACGGTAATCCTGGACCGAGAGGCGGCCGGGGACTTAGACGGTGGTGAATTAATGGTTTAGCTTGACAAATAACTTGTACTTGTCTCCTCGATAAACGGCCTTGGTGTATTCGATCGCTTCGTCCCCCCGGGACATAAAAGTCGTCCTCTCCGTAGATAGCATCGGACTGGCCTTTTCTACTTTTAGCCACTTTGAATGGAAGCTATCGGCGAGCGTGGCCTCTATCCATTGGTCCGCTGTACCGAGTTTTACGTTAAACTGCTCCTTTAACGTCTTGTACAGCGACTTGTTTGTAAAGTCCACGTCTTCGATGCCCGGGCAGTACTTCCGGCGGAGGTGGCTGGTCTCCAGTGCCATTGGTTCGTCGTCTGCAAGTCTTATCCGTTGTAGTTTGACGAACCTTTCATCTGAGGAAGCGTTAAGTTTCTCCGCAAGCATCGCGTCATCTTCGACCACATCTAACGATAGGACTTTTGCCCCGGGAGACAATCCTCGCCTCTGCATATCCTCGGTGTAACTGGTCAGTTCGAACAGTGATTGTCTAAGTTTAGGCTCGGCGACAAACGAACCCTTGCCCTGACTCCTGTAGATGTACCCTTCCGATTCTATCTCCGAAAGGGCCTTCCTGGCGGTCATCCTGGAAACGTCAAAGCGTTCGCTCAACTCCCTTTCCGAGGGAAGTCGTTGGTGGGTATCAAACTGCCCTTCTTCAATTTTTGTCTTTAGTGCCTCTGCCAGCTGGTAGTAAAGTGGCAACGGGCTATCTTTTTCTACGTAAGTACGGTCCATCCTATCCTCCATTCGATCCATCCTGAAATTAACCTATTCCCGATCTGTTTGAATGTCGCACAAATCCGAATTCGCTCTGGTGATTAACTATTACACATCAAAAATGAATAATATCCAATTACCAAAATCCAGTTCGTGTTTCTCGTTAACCTAAGCACTGAGCAATACCTTTCCAGGGGTCAGCTCTCCCCTAATTGCGTAAGCATATTATTCGTGTAGACGCCGGGTTTCGATTGAACGTAGTTCGTAACTTTTCACTAAGTGGAAGGCCCTCCACTTAGACTATCATGACTTAATACCATTACCAAAAAGAAAAAGTGCAATTGAACAAATTCTTTTTTATAAAAATAACGTCAACGCGATCGAGTTTCCAGCATACTCCTTAATCTTGATATCGATTGATTTTCGGAAAAATTTTGACTAGTGCCCTGTAAGTCTCCTTGTAAATATTAAAAATCTCGGCATATCTCTGTGATTCTTCGGGTCTCGCCTCAATACTGGCGACAGTCTGTACCGCCAGGTCCGTAGCCTTCTTGATATTTGGAAATATCTCTGCGCCAACGCCGGCCAGCAGAGCGGCGCCAAGAGGGGAAGGGTCGTTAATATCGACTAGCTGCACGGAGCGCCCGTAAATATCAGCCTGAATCTGATTCCAGAGTTGGCTATTAGTTGCACCAGCCCCTAACCTAATTTCACCGACCTCGATTCCAGCGTTTTCGGTTACCTGTAACGATTCTTTTAGAGCCATGGTAACCCCTTCCATAATTGCTCTTACCATTTCGCCTTTACCATGTTCGGGACTGAGTCCGAGAAAGACACCTCGAGCCTTATAGTCCAATTGTGGGTTTCCTGTACCCATTAAGAAAGGCAGGAATACTAGCCCCCGAGATCCCGGCGGGACTCCGGAAGCTTGCTTGCTTAATAGGTCAAAAGGGTTCACGGAATTCGGATAGTCGTCAAATAGGTTTTCAATCTTCGTGACCGAGTCCTTGAACCATTGCAGTGAAAGACCCCCCGCTGGAACTGTACCCAGGGTAAAACAACCCTCCTGCCCTGAACGACTGAATAAATATAGATTGTCAAAGAATTCTTTTCTGGGTCCGGGGGTGGGAATTAATACCTGTCCGGCTGTCCCGATTGTTATTGCTGCCCTTCCCTCACCCGCCACCCCGTTTCCGATCAACCCAGTTGCCAGGTCACCGCCGCCGACAAAAACTCCGACGTCTTCTGGAATACCTAATTCAGAGGCAATTTCTGAGTTTATTCTACCGGACTGAGAAGTGGAAAGGGCAATCTCTGGAAGCAGGTGGTAATCAACCTCTAGGTGTTCCAGGACTTCTTCGCTCCACACTCGGTTGTTGATATCATATAGCAGGGTCCCAGAGGCATCGGAGGGATCAGTTACCGCTCTTCCTGTAAGCTTAAAGTTAATGAAGTCCTTGGGGAGAAGAATCTTCCAGATCTTATCGTAGAGAGATGGCTTATGATTGCGAAACCAGAGTATCTTTGGTGCGGTGAAGCTTGAAGTAGAACTGTTGCCGGTTATCTCTTGAATATTCCCTACACGGTTTTTGATCCAAGTGCTTTCCTCGTCAGCGCGAGTATCCGACCAAATAATGCACGGCGAGAGCGGACTGCCGTCACTATCTAGGAATACTGGCCCGTGCATTTGTCCTGTCAGACCAATTGCAACTACGTCTCTTGGATCCACCTCATCTTGATTCAAAGTTCTGGATAGTACCTCTTTTGTTGCGTTCCACCAGCTTGTAGGATCTTGTTCTGCCCATCCAGGGTAAGGATATCTGGTCTCATAATCTTCTACCGACTCGGCGGCCAACACTTCTCCCCGGTGGTTGACGACGGTTGCTTTAATTCGGGTAGTTCCATTATCTATTCCAATCAATAAAGGCATACCACTCATCTCCTGGTCCTGACGAGTCAATGTTCAACTTTTGCTCATGTCCCGGCTCGCTATTGCCGTCCAAGCAATAGGCAAATGCTAGTTACCTTAACCTATAGATTGTCCAGGTAATCCTTGTAAGGTTGATATTCCAACCGTGGGCGGGGGTCGAAGTCCAAATAGATTTCCATAAAGTTTCTCTGATATTTCCTGTCTTGTCTCTGAGCAACCAAATCCTCGATTATTTCTTCCTGAGAGTGGAAACAGTATAGTGCATCCCTGATCTCTTCCTCGACTGATGGATCAGCGATCACCAACCTGTTACCCCTTACCTCCGTACTCCTCGATGATATCAGACTATCCTCCGGAGAGAAATCACCCCAAACCGCATATTCTAAAAAGCTCTTAATTTTCTGTTCTTTTCCCCAGTCGACGAGAATTGGGTCTCCAACTTGAGGCCCATCGAATGCACCCACTTGATTTACGGCGGAATGATCGAGGTGTTCTCTGTATCCGTTCGGAATTAACAGCCTGGTTGCGTTGATTTCCCTAAGGGCGGGAACGGTCTTTGTAAAAGTTCCGTCTTTCCCGTCAGGAAGATTGCGACCGAGATACGGAAGAACGCTAAAATCATCGTAAGCCAGTCTAAAGATGTGAGCCTCGTCAATTCCTACTTTCGAGTAAGCTTCCAGGCTTTCTTCTTTTCTAATCGAGACAATTTCATCTTTCTCTTCTAAAGAGCTGTAACCGGCGTCACCTCGACAAAAAATGAACACATAAACTTCAGCCCCCTGTTCTTTGGCAGCCATCATTGAGTACCCAGCGCCCAATAGTGCATCGTCATCATGAGGTGAGAATACTACCACAACCTCATCTTCTCCCCAATCCGGGAGCAATAGGGATATGTCGTTGGAATACTCTTCCGACTTGAAATCAAAATATCTAAACCTCTCTTCTGCCATGCGGCCCTCCTTAAGATAACCTTTTTTGAACTATCCTTCTTAAAATATATTCCTGGTTTGAAGACCGTACTCCAAGCAGCCTATCTTTCTGTTAAGATACACACCGTGATTCGTACTTTCCGTACTCTTTCCCTACTTCAAATAATTTGACAATGTTTTCTGGCGGTACGTCCGGCTGGATATTGTGGCCCGGTGCGAGTACGTATCCTCCGCCGGAGCTAAGCGCATCAAGCCTCTTTCTAACTTCTTCTTCAACGTCTTCTAGAGACGATGGCATAGCCTCTTGTTGGTCAATTGCACCCCAAAAACACATCCTGTCTCCAAACTTCTTCTTTAAGTAATAGGAGTCCATATTATTTGCCAGTGGTTGCGCTGGATGGATTATATCTACGCCTACTTCGATCAAGTCGTCAATTAACGGTGAAATCGACCCACAGGAATGTAGAAATATTTTGGCATCTGTTTTCTTTTTAAGAAATGAGAACAATTCTGCATGTCGTGGCTTTACAATTTCCCGGTACTTGTCTGGCGCGAGCATCGGTTTGTCCTGCATGCCCAGATCGTCGCCCAGCATCAACACCTGGATATATTCGTTAACTGAGTCAAGATAGTTTGAGAAAAATTCTTTCTGATACTCCACAAGATTATCCAATAGCGTTTCCACAAAATCCTTGTTTCTAATTGTGTCCAGGAGGAGACGATCCAATCTTCGCAAATACCCTGCTACCTCAAGAAGTGCGGGGGCTAGCGGGTCGCCAATAATTGCATAATTTGTCGTCTCATATAACTCTCTGGCTTTCTCCTCCAGACCTGCAAACAAATCCTTACTCGATGGATCGGGCCAGTTATAGTTAGCCAGCTCAGATAGAGTGCCCTCATTAAAAGGATGGTCCACCATATCATAGTAGTAGCCATTTGAAGAAAGCTGATACGTGATCCCCCATGCATCAGTATACTGCTGTTCAGCAGGCTCTGAAGAGCTTAGCGTATCGGGAAACAAATGGGGCTGAACGTACCTTGTGTCGATCTCGAAAAGTTCCAGAAGGCTCTCTGGAGTTTCAACGGTTTGGAGTGGTTTCACTAAAACCGGTGGATCGTCCGTTAATCCAAGATGTTCTTTTAGGGGAATATAAGCCTTTTTTGTTAGGCCAGTTATGCTGCTTCCCAAATCCATAGGGACTCTATCAGGCTCCTGGTGGTCCAGGGTCAACCTTAGTCTTTCACGAGGTTCCATAAGTCAACGGATCTCCTCCCGGTACACAAATTTCGAGGTTTATAAACGGTTATTTGACCGTAGTGCCGATATGTACTAGCTTAGACTCAATATGTTTCTCTCCGTAAACAACGTATGGACCGACACCCAATATCCGTTGTATTCACAGGAGACAACTTGAAAAAGGTCGAAAAACTTAATTATAAATACTTAACCCTATTGTAGTACTGATCGACGTAGTCTTGATTTGCTTCATCGCCACCTACAGTATTTGCACTTACCCACATGGGTGGGGTGAAGTCGTTGTCCAGAAGGTAATCCACCGCTTCAATCTCGATCCTTCGAACGATATATCCTTCTGTCATAGTAGTAATTGGGGCGAAAGCTCTGTCGAAACCGTCTTTTTCCATAACTGTGTCTCCAAGGGGATTGTAGTCATCGATGAACAAATCGCAGATATCCATGAGATTTTTGCCGCTTGGATGCCTCGTCTTGTGACCTTCCGGAATTTCTTTCGCCCAGGGCGATCCCGCTACGGCGATCACTGTTGCTCCCCTTTCCTTTAGCTCCAGGGCTGCATCAACACAACCGGCGTTTACGCCAATGTTGTTGAAAACGATGGCCACGTCGCCCTCTTTTATCTGATGGTAATC
>JAGYME010000169.1 GCA_018400715.1 Candidatus Bipolaricaulota bacterium | reverse complement strand
CTAGCCTTATTCTCTTGTACAAGCTTAGCAAACTCGGTGTCACTGTGTTGCTGCTCTACTTCCTTCAGGTAGTCCATGGTTACACCTTTCTTGAGGAACTGCTCATGATTGAGCAGGCTCTGGAACTTCTCAAATGGCGTCAGGTAGGTTTCGTACTTCTTCTTGATCTTCCCCTTTGCATCCACCGTTTCCGTGGCGAATCCACACGGACGATGAAAGTTCAGGTAGGTGTTAAATGTTTCCTTGAAGAATGACTGGATCTTTGTTGCCTCTGATTGAGGAATGTGCCAGTGTCCCATCTGTTTGCGAACGATACTGGCATTCTTGCCTTCTACCAGCGCTTGGTCATTGGTATGTCGTGCCCTGCTCTTGGTGAACTCGATGAGTAGCTTGTTAAGCAGTTTCACCACCACCTTGTTGACATACTCACTGCCGTTATCACTGTGAAACCAAAGGATACGAAATGGATACTGGGTGATGAGGTCCTTTAGAACGGGAATTAGGTAGTGCTCGCTAATCTTCTCTGTACAGCCAATCACTTCCCATTGGGTAACCTCATCGATGGTATTAATGTGGTAAACCCCTTTCACTCCATTGAGATCACCTTGATGAACCGTGTCCACACGTATGTATCCGGGCCTGCCTTGAGGGTCAGGACGACGTCGTTCACCAAGCTGACAGCTAGCAGGTTTAGTCTTCTCAATGGTCAAGGCATGATGACGGTAGAAGGAACTTTGTCTCAGGCGATACAGGTGAGCAACAGAGATGTTGCTCGGTCACGTAAAGTCATTGTTTCCAAACAGATTGTACTCGCGCTTGAAGATGGCCACGGTAGCCTTACCTGACAGCCGCTCATTACTGTTGTCCAGTTCGGCTAACAGGAGCTGGTCCTGACGTGTGTACTTGGTGGGGAAACAATGCCGTTTGTAGGTGCGAACACGGACATGCCCTGTGCGACAAAACTGGGCAACAAGTCGTGTCAATTGTGAGTTAGAGATTCCTGTCATCTTTTGCATGTAACGTCTAAGCAAGCCTTTCTCCAAGCGAGGACGAGAACGGTAGCTGTAACCACGCAATGTACGCTCGATCCAGGCGTAAGTCTATTCCCGGGAGCTTCCCTTGAATGTGAATACGTCACTGGAAACGAGAAATGCCTTCAGTTCCTCCATACTCATTACACGTGCGTCTGTCATCATCAAGATCATGCCTCCTAT
>JAGYME010000168.1 GCA_018400715.1 Candidatus Bipolaricaulota bacterium | reverse complement strand
GTTGGTCCTGGAGGAGGAACTACCGGAAGGTTTTTCCGTCTCCGGTGGTACTTCATCCGGTCTCACAAGCGAGGAAGAAAACGGCGTCACCTTCGAGTGGCCGGTAGTCGGACCGGGGGGGACGCGGGAGGCAAGCTACGAGGTAACCGTACCCGAGGACGTCTCTCCGGGGGATTACGAGATAAGTGGGAAGATCAACGGAAGTAGCGTTGAACCGACGACGCTGTCCGTGGGGGGCCCGTCGGGGGCAGCCGACAAGCTCGTGCTGGAAAGTACCGCCACGGGCATGGAGGGAAGGGACCTGGTAAAGTTCGTCGCCGACGGGGAGAACATCGAGGAGATCAGGGTAACGGTCTACGACCTCGGTGGTAACGAGGTATACGACAGCGACTGGCGTAGTGGAAATACCTTCCAGTGGAACCTGATGAGAAACGACGGAGGATCTGTCCAGAACGGGCTGTATTTGTACTTTGTCAGGGTCAAGGGGGGTTCCGGGGAGATAGTCCAGGGAAAGATAGAGAAGACCCTGGTGCTCCGTTGATGGATCAGGTTAATCACGGACGCAGAGAAGGTTCATGTAGCCGAGAGGGTTCAACCTACCGTCCAGGCGGTTGTCCGGTACGGGCTTTAATTCCCTGTCGGCCTCGTCGATGACGTAGAGGTCGAACCCAAACCCCCGCAGCAGGTCCATGTACTCGCCCGGGGTCACGTCGAAGCCGGCGAGGTCCGGCGGAGACAGCTCTACGACCATCTTCAACGGACCGCTCCGTCCGATAGTCTTTTTCATTCCCTGCAGAGCCCTGTATTCGGCCCCTTCCACGTCAATCTTGATGAAGTCAAATTCCTCGTCGGTAAAGTACTCGTCAATCCTCACCGTGTCGATGGTGATCCGCTTTCTGCGGTCCTCCGACGGGTAGAGGTGGTGGGTACTCCTGTCCTCCTCGCTGATGTAGAGGTCGTGTTTGCCCGTGCGGTCGAAGGCTGCCTTCTGCTCCAGCTGGACGTGGTCGAACCCGTTTAGCCTCACGCTCGTGGAGAGCTTCTCGTAGTTCGGGGGGTCGGGTTCGAAGGCGTAGACCTCGCCGTCCTCGCCGACTACCTCCGCCATTATCAGGGTATAGAAACCTATGTTGGCCCCCAGGTCGATGACGGCGTCTCCTTCGCTTACCTCGCTTTTGATTACCTCCTCTTCGAAGGGCTCACCGAGGGTAGAAATACTGTTCTGGACGACGTCAAGCAGGTCCACCTCCATCT
>JAGYME010000167.1 GCA_018400715.1 Candidatus Bipolaricaulota bacterium | reverse complement strand
CGACAAGGCCCCTTCGACTTTCAATAAATACCGACATGATCATTCGAAGAAGGTTGCTATGATGGCCAGGGAAGTTGGCCATCAATTTGGTCTCGACGACGACAGATGTATCGGCCTCTACGTGGGCGGTCTGTTGCATGACGTAGGGAGAATTACCCTGCCAGAAACAATCTTCACCAAACGGGGAAACCTGACGGAAGAAGAATGGGAGTTAGTAAAGAGTCATCCCCGGCGTGGCTACAACAAGGTGATAGGAGGCGTAGAGTACCCGTGGCCGATTGGAGACATGGTCCTTCACCATCACGAGCGACTTGACGGTTCGGGATATCCGGATGGGCTGAAGGGTGAAGAGCTTTCTCTAGAAGTTAGAATCCTTGCGGTATGTGACGTGGTCGAAGCGATGAGTTCACGAAGACCATATCGCTCCAAGAGAAAGAAAGAGGAAATATTTTATGAGTTAAAACGTGGTCGGGGTAAGCTGTACGATACGGAAGTTGCCAACTTAGTTATGACAATGATAGAGGATAAACACAGCCCGTTTGACATGGTATGATCGTGTTTTAGTTGATAGAGGGATGATCGCAAAGCGATGTTTGCCAAAGACAGCCTTGACTGCTACAAGTTGAATGGGTTCCCGGTAATACTGCTTGATCAGTCCGGGAGGATAGCCTGCGTAAGCAGAAGTTTAGCGGACAAATTCGAATGCGAAAGAGATGATCTCATTGGTGAGCGGTTTCACGATTTTCTCGAGAATAACGAAGTCGTCGACAGAGTAAGGGATATTAACGGGACGGAGAATTCGATTGATTCGCCGGTGCCAGCAACTAAGGTCAATATCAAGAAGGGTTCAGAACTATTTATAATTTGGGAATCCGTATCATCTAACGAGGGAAATGTTCCCGAGGAGGGGAACTTCATCGTCGGCGTGGACGCAGAAAACTTCCTTTCCAGGTATAGAAAAGGAGACTATTTCGATAACCTGTTTGAGTACGCGTACGACGCAGTAGTGATGGTTTCGTTCGAAACGGGCAAGGTACTGTCCGCGAATCCCGAAGCGGAAAACCTACTCACCCCGGAGCAGGGTGATCTGTACGAACGAAAAATCACGGAGTTCATACCACAATCGGAATTTAATGAGTACAAGAATCAGCTAAAAAAGGATAACTTCTGTTACTTGCAGGACAAGGTACTCAGTGTCGGGGGCGGGGAGCGAGTAGTCACCAAGATAAGCATGATTACGACAAAGCACGAAGACAGCGA
>JAGYME010000166.1 GCA_018400715.1 Candidatus Bipolaricaulota bacterium | reverse complement strand
TTGAGAAGAAGAGGCTTTTTGCCTTCGTAGCGTGCGCAGCTCGCCTGCCACGTTGGATTTTTAGGTTGTTGTAGCGTGTGCAGCTCGCCTGCCACGTTGAGGTTTATCCCCGTAGAATCGCAACGTTGCACACAAGGTGCAACGCTACAGAAGATATCGAGAATACCGTATTGTTGTAGCGTGCGCAGCTTGCCTGCCACGTTAAGATTTATGCCCGTAGAATCGCAACGTTGCACACAAGGTGCAACGCTACAGAAGCAGGTAAGGCCAACGTAGGAGACCACGGTGAAATACACGCAAAGGTCGCTATTGCACAGGGCAGGCAAGCTCCGTTGTTACGCCCGCCAAAACATCAAGAAGATTAATAACACAAACCGGCAAGACTAAATAGGGCCTACACAGGACACTGAACTTACACGGTAAGCTCCTGGAAGTTGATCATTGCATGCTTGAAATTGTCGTTCATCGGTATTACAATTCGACATACATATGCAATACAGAGCGTAATGACATGAAGACAATAACTGTACGTGTAGACAACGAGCTCGTGCGAGAAATCGCTCGCCTACAGAAGGAAGGCAAATTCCAGACCAAGAGTGAGGTAATTCGTGAAGGACTCAAGGCTCTGGTAGCACGTGAGCAACACAAGCACCTAAAAGCAAACCTCATGTGCTACTTGAATGAACGCGAAGCCCTCACGCAGGCAGCTCAAGATGTAGAAGACCGAATGTCAGTCACTGAAGAATCGTTGAAACAATCCTCGTAATGATTCGACGCGGAGCAGTATTCAACATTAACTTCACCCCGCGGCGCGGACATGAGCAACAAGGGCTCAGACCAGCGATAGTTGTACAAGCTGATCTGTACTGCCCTCTCTCGACTATCTTGGTCATTCCTACCTCGAAGTCAGCCCACCAAGAGATCGACTTCCATGTACCTGTTACAATTAAGGGAGCTCGCTCCTACGCGCTGATTGAGCAGCTGACCGCGGTAGATAAGACCCGACGAGTTTTAGATGCCAACTACCTTGGAATGATTTCAACACAGGAGCTAGAGCGCATCGATGATATGCTGATGATATTCCTTGGCCTATACCCAGAAATCTCGATGTCCTAGTTGATAACTCAGAGCCCCAGAAAAAAATTACAAAAAACCGCAACGTTGGAGGCCCCGGTGAAATACACGCAAAGGTCGCTATTGCACAGGGCAGGCAAGCTCCGACGCTACGCAAGATATAGAAATGCCGTCTTTTTTGTAGCGTGCGTAGTTTATCTACC
>JAGYME010000165.1 GCA_018400715.1 Candidatus Bipolaricaulota bacterium | reverse complement strand
GCTGGGCCACTGATTAACTGGTTTTTCGTAACGTACTGTCGCCAGCAGGGTAAAGGCAAGCATTACCAATCCCGTCCATCTTTCTACGGAGTATTCACCTCTACAACTGCAGTCCTCGAGTCCGAGTGATTTGAGTTCACCGTTCATCTTTTCTGCCCACCAGCGGCGCTTCATCCGTCTTCTGACCTGGACGGGTCCGATATTAGTATTTGTTGAAATCAGGACTTCTCGTTGACCTTCCATGTACCGGCCGACTACCTGGACGGGAATATCGATACCCATAAGTTTAGCTACTGTACCCGATTTGACCTCGGATACGGACCGCTCGTCATTAAGCTTTCTGTCTTTACGAACTCGGCCTACGAGATCGAAGTTTGATTCATCTGCTGCTTCTATGACTCTTTTTACACATAGACCTCCGTCCACGGCAACCACTACCTTACAATTCAGAGGAAAGGAACGTTTGAACTCTCTTATCATCTCCGCCGCCTGCTGGGTTGACTTGGCAAAGTCGTCTTCCTTACATTTTGCCTTGTTAACGTAGGTTCGAAAGTCCCAGGGCAAAAGGAGCTTTCCTACCTTGAGGGAGCTGATCACAAGTTTCTGGCCCCGGCGAAGTCCTTTGGTTCTGGTATCGTAATGGAGGCCCACTTTCGGTAGTTCTTTACCCCGTTTGGGTAATACCGTGCCATCTATCAACAGATAGACGGTCGGGTTTCTTCCTTTCTGGTTCCAGTAGTGGCGTTTGATTAAGTTAAGAGCTAACTTCCTCTGAACACGCTTTAACAACTTAGATGGCCACTTATCCCCGTTGAAAAACCGAGACAGGGCCGGGCTGCTTGCCAAATACGTTAGAGCCTTCAAGCTCTTTCTTCCGTCAGTCACACAGATACCGATCACCATCGAAAGGAACGAGTGCCATTGATAACTGGTTAGTTTAGTTCTTATATTATTGTACAGTTTATTGACCATTTTATTGAGCATGGTGGGGTCACTTCCTTTTTTTAAGCATCCTACCATGCTCAATTTTCTTTCCCTATACCAGCTGTCCGTCGTTTACGTGATATCCATAAAGGTGAAAGAATTGAGTTGTATTACTTTCTGGATTTAAAGCTTGGAGAAAGATAAACCATAATCACATAAACACTTAAGGAGGGTAAAATGGCAACAAGTAGAAATAGCAGAGTTCCAACCGGCGTAGCTGGACTGGACGAAGTACTGAACGGAGGATTCATTTCCCACAGGACCTACCTTATAAGAGGAGTGGCCGGAACGGGCAAGACTATTTTAGGACTTCACTACCT
>JAGYME010000163.1 GCA_018400715.1 Candidatus Bipolaricaulota bacterium | reverse complement strand
GAGAAGACACCGATAAAGAATACCAAAGGAGCGGCATGCAATCAAAGATAGATAAACACTACATAGAGGACATTAAGCTCTGGATACGACAGGATATTCCTGTAAAGAGAATGTGTGAAAAGTGTAGAGAGGATGAAGACCATCCCTACCAGGGAAGCGCTTCTAACTTCTACGACCGGGTAAGAAAGATACGTAAAGAGGTGGAAAACGAAAAAGACGCAGTAATTAGGTTCGAGACCCTACCGGGGGAGCAACTGCAGGTAGATTGGGGAGAAGCAGTGATCGACTACGACGAAGACGAAAAGACAACCGAGTACTTCTTCACCGCAAGAATGAAGTATAGCCGGTATATGTACGTAGAGATAAGAGATAACATGAAGTTAGAGACTTTAATCAACTGCATCCTCCACACATTTGAAGACCTAGGCGGCGTGCCGTTGTCTTTAGTCTTTGACAACATGAAGACGGTAGTCACCAAGATAGACGAAGAGGACGATCCGGTCTGGAACGAGACCTTCTTCAAGTTTGCAACTGAGTTAGACTTTCATCCCATAGCCTGTACGCCCGATCAACCCAACCAGAAAGGTTCGGTGGAGAAGTTGGTAAGTTACGTAAAGAGCAACTTCCTTCCCGGACGGATCTTCTCAACAAGAGAAGATATGGAAAATCGATTGGAGGACTGGCTCCATACGGTAAACGAAGAGAGGGAGTGTCAGGCAACCGAAGAGATACCGATAGTGCTGTTAGAGAAAAAGGAGCTAAAGGAACTAAAGCCACTTACCGCCACCTCAGACGACTACGGTCTACTGCGGTACTTAACGGTAAACAGGGAGGGTACGGTAAGGTATGAGACAAACGAGTACTCGGTGCCGGTTCAGTTGATCGGTAAGACCTTAGAGGCAAGCATTCATCCCGACAGAGTTAAGGTATACCACGAGGACGAGCTGGTTGCAGACCACAAGAGGTCTTCCGGCAGAAAAGAACGCATCAGGGTCCCCGAACACTACGAACCGACCTTCAACAAGAAGCCACGTGGAAAAGTCGCCCTCTACAGAGAAACGCTTCTTAACCTTAACCACGGAATCTCTGAGTACGTGGAAGAAGTAATCAGAAAGAACATAGCGGATCAACGCCCACACGTAGTGGGAATGTATCAATTACTAAAAGAATACGGAGAGGATAAACTGGCAAAACTGTGTAACAGGTGCGCCAAAGAGGACCTCTACGGGATAGACTACTTAGAGGCATGCCTTAACGACGATAACCAGAGTGAAGAAACTACCGACCAACCTACACTCCACCTCTTAGGCCAGCCCGACCAAACGGACCGTCCCCT
>JAGYME010000162.1 GCA_018400715.1 Candidatus Bipolaricaulota bacterium | reverse complement strand
GTAAAGAGGCTTCAAGATAAGTTATCGCAATGGAACCAGGAGCCTGACCTGCTCGACTTCCCTCTGACTCTGGCAATGGGTGTCTCCCACTGGAGTCCAGACCAGGACAGGGACGTTGAAGAAGCACTCAACGAAGCGGACAGGGAGATGTATGAGGACAAGGAGAGTAGCTAGAGTTTACGAAAAGTAAAGATAGAAGACTATTGTGTTTTACGTTAAATATGAGGACTTTTCCACTTACAAAACCTGCGCCTTAACCCTTCAAAACGTTCGATAAATCCCCCCAATCTTCCATCCTCTCAAACCAGTCAATTACCCCGCACCAAGGTACAGGGCTTGTAAAATACCAAATTTGACTACGAACTTTGTTCTTTTACAAAAGAAGACCCAGCAGTGAATAGAGAACAGCATATATTCCAAGAATTTAGCTGCGGTATTACAAAAATTGAATGCCTGTTTGCCCGGGAGAGTTACTCTTCATTCGAAGCATCTCTTCTGTTGAAATCAACACTTTTTTCGGGTACAACAGAGTACGACGGATTGGAAGAACTCATAATAGGAAAATTCATTGAAATTATCGAAATTATTAATTAACGAGGGCGAGGATTTCCCAGGTTACAAACTAGACTCTAAAATTAATTATGTAATTATTACTTGCGCCCGTAGCTCAGCTGGACAGAGCGACGGATTCCGGATCCGTAGGCCGGGGGTTCGAATCCTCCCGGGCGTACTTACTTAACTTAAACTCTTAACGAAACTCCCGTAACTATCCCCCGCCTCTTTCAACGCGTTCCTTACTTCGTAACACCCGTACTCGTCGACTACCCCTTCAGCCTCTCTGGGCTTTATGTGGTACGTGGTGATTAACTTTGCGGGGAGCTTCTTCGAGCAGGTCGTCCCTTCGAGCATGTAACTGGCAATCGCAGCCCTCGGGTCCTTTATGTCCATTTTCTTCATGTAGTCAGTAAACTTACAGGCCTCTTCCGGGAGGAACGGCCTGTAATCGACGTCGTCAGCTAAATCCCCGGAGGGGTCGAGACTGCCCCACCAGTTGTACTCCATGTCCAGGGTATTGTCCCCCCTGTTCTCAACTGAACCCCTAACGTCGTTCCAGTTGAGGTGGACCGTGGAGGCATCTACGCCGGGATTAACTACTATCTCGTCCTCTATGATAAAGCCGCGGGGCGAAAAACCGTCCAGCTTGCCGATCGTTACGTTATCGTCGTTTACAGTGATCTCGCCGCCCTCCACGTCCTTCAGGGTGGTAGAGCATGTACTTCCCGTTTCGCTAATCAACTCAACTTTGTTTCCCAGCGGCTCCTTGGCGGCCCACGTACCG
>JAGYME010000161.1 GCA_018400715.1 Candidatus Bipolaricaulota bacterium | reverse complement strand
TTCTAACTCCAGCCGGCAATAATTAATAGATTTTTCGAACATTAACTAGGTTTATAAATTCATGAGAAAAGGCACTTTTATTATTGATAACAAAGGTTTCTACTTGTTTTTGATTGCCCTCATTTTACCCCTACTCCTATCATCAACCCTTCACGGGGCCGACAGTCCTCCAGAAAAATTAGTAAAGCCGGAGGACCACAATCCGAAAATAGAGACAAGCCTGGAAGCGCTGGCCACAGTGGCCAGGAAAGGAAGTCCCTCAACTGCGAGAAAGACCTCGCTGGGGATTGATGGCCGAGTCTTAGATGGCTCCACGTTAGAGGTAATCGTGGAAGAAAAAGATGGCGATGACGTAGATTTGATCGAGATCAAGAGGATCGGCGGTAGGGTAATTGGGGAATCTGACGGCTTGATAAAGGTGCAAATCCCCGCCGAAAAGCTGGAGAAGCTCGCTCGGGAGGTCAGGGGGATAAGATATATCCGCTCTCCTCTCACCCCTGTGCCGCTTAACAACGGGGCGGGATCTTCCGAGGAGGAGTACTCCGTCACCGGGGTAAACCTCACCGGCGGAAGCGTATACCACATCAACAACTATTTAGGGCAGGATGTAAAAGTCGCCGTCATCGACGTGGGGTTCGCCTCCTACGACCTGGCAGTGGAGTCAGGTGAGCTAACTGAGGAGTACGTTGCCGATAAGAAGGACTACACAGGGTACGGTTTTCAGTCGGACGAGGCCCACGGAACCGCCATAGCTGAGATAGTACACGACATGGCTCCCAAAGCGGACCTTTACCTCAAAAAGATAAACGACGAGTTTAGCTTATCCCGTGCTGTAGACGACGCTGTATCGGAGGGGGTCGATATCATCGTACACTCGTTGGGGTGGATGAACACCAACTTCGGTGACGGCACGGGAGTAATTGCCGAGGTAGCGAGGGAAGCGGCAGAGGACGGAATACTTTGGGTAAACGCCGCCGGCAACTCCGCCCAGCGCCACTGGGGAGGGGAGGCGGTGGACTCAAATAATAACGATTGGGTCGAATTCGAAAACGGCCAGGAGTCGATCACGGTCCAAGTACCAACGACTGCCAACGTCCAGGTAACCCTTACCTGGGACGACTGGCCGGAGAGCGACCTGGACTTCGACCTCTACCTGTACGACGGGGTGGGCAACATGGTCGCCTCATCCCAGAACCACCAGACGGGGACGGAGCCGCCGGCGGAGACCGTCACCTACACGCCGACGAGTACGGGGGAGTACTACCTGAAGGTCCACGCGGCCGACGGGACGGTCGATAGTGCCGAACTGGAGATCTTCAGCACCAACAACGACCTCGACCCCAGCGTGCCCGCGGGCAGCATCATGGCTCCAGGTAATGCCGAAGAGGTGTTCACCGTCGGGGCGATAAACGAAAACGAGTGGAAGGA
>JAGYME010000160.1 GCA_018400715.1 Candidatus Bipolaricaulota bacterium | reverse complement strand
TATACTACGACAAAATGGCCACCTAACCTTCTCGGATTTCTCTCTTGGTGTCAATCTATCGCTGCCAAAACGGGTTCTATGGTCGATAAACTTGACCAAATAATATCTTTTAACTTATAACCCCACTTGTAACCCCGCCCCTAAGCCACTAAGAAGGGGGGAAATACTGAAAATTTACCCCAGGCTACCCACAGGATGAAAAAACACTCGGCTGACCACTACAAAGAAAAGCTGAAACAGGAAGGGTTCAAAGTCACCCCCCAGAGGTTAGAGGTCATCCGGGCCCTACTTGAGCTCGACCACCCTACGGCCAAAAGCGTCCGGGCGGAGATTGAGAGACGGGAAAAGTAGAGGACCTAGAGGAGGAGATAGTCCAGGAAAAGCTCTCCGAGTTGGTTGCTTTGGCCCCCGAGGAGGTCACTAGAGTGGAGCTTAACTTCTACCTCGCCCGAAAAGAGGCTGAATAGAAGGGCTAAATAAACCAAGCTCTTCACCAAGGTTTTTCCTACCCTTATGCATAGCTCGTTTTATCCTTTGATCGGGCCACTAATTTGTAGCTACCTGGATAAGAGGTTAAGATATTGATATGGAAAAATCCTATACCCTGCAAAGTACCAAAACCCAACCAAGCCACCGAAACAATCAAGCTCTTCGGTTGGGCGGGCCCAAAGGAGATGACCCCTCGTGGTAGACACAAGAACCGAAGACAGCGGGAGTAAAAACCCCCTGGAAAGATATTTCGATCAGGTAGAGTCAGGCCCGCTGCTTTCCCGAGAAGAAGAGACGGAGCTGGCCAAGCGGGTGGAGCAGGGGGACGAAGAGGCCCGAAAGAAACTTGTTTCCGCAAATCTGAGATTGGTAATAAGTATAGCCAAGAAGTATAGAGGCTACGGCTTGGATTTTTTGGATCTCATCCAGGAGGGGAATATCGGGTTAATGAAGGGTATCGACAAGTTCGATTGGCGAAAAGGCTACAAGCTAAGCACTTACGCCTACTGGTGGATCCGCCAATCGATACTCAGGGCTTTAACCAACCAAACCCGAACCGTGAGAGTCCCGGCTCATGTCATCTCGCTCAACAGAAAAATGGATAAATTTGTCGACTCCTACAAGGAGGAACGCGGCGAGGAGCCCGGAATCGAGAAGATAGCCGACGAGCTTGACATCAGAGAGGGAAGCGTTCGCAATGCCCGTCGAGCCAGGCAAGGCTCGGTTTCCCTGGATAAGCCACTCCAGGAAGGTGAGGCAAATAGCGGAACCCTGGATAAGCTAATTGCCGATGAAGATGCCCCCCGACCCGAACGAAAAGCCCTCGGCGACATGCTTGAGGATCGATTGATGGGTCTGTTTGACCGGGCCCTTACGGATCGGGAGAAGCAGATCTTGAAGCTCCGCTACGGCCTGGAGGACTGTCGGCCCCTGACTCTTGAGGAAACTGGAGATGTCTTTGATCTCAGCAGA
>JAGYME010000016.1 GCA_018400715.1 Candidatus Bipolaricaulota bacterium | reverse complement strand
GGAAAAGGGTAGGAATAAAGTCTGTCAATCTTAGATTATTGCTGAACGATGCCCCCGGGACATGAAACTCTCGTATTAACTTTCTGAAGTGGACTCGGATCTTAATACTCCTACCGTTTCCATAAAATTCTCAGCTCTCTTCCTACTGGTAGGCCACACGCTCATCAGAATGAGGTGTTCAACCCAATCAAGTGAATAACCCTAATAAATACTTGCTAATCCCCCCATTCAACTTACCCTCGATTTACCTGTGAATGAGTTGAAAGAAGATGCAATATTACAACTTATCCTCATTTGGGGGCAAATATGGGTAAAAGACAAATTCCGGTAATTTTGACCGAAGAGGAGCAGGAAGATCTGCTCGATCAGTTCAACAATCGCTACGTTACAAGCCACAGAAACAAGGTAATGTTCCAGCTAATGCTCAATACTGGCTTGAGGGTCTCAGAAGCCGTCTCGCTGCGGTGGGAGGACGTTAACCTCTCCGGTAAGGTAATGGTAAGGGAGGGCAAGGGAGCGAAGGACAGGACCCTCTGGATTGATAATAGTCAGCTGGAGGAGCTGGGGGATTGGAAGGATAGGCAGGTGGAAAAGATGGGGAAGCTACCTAAGTGGGTTTTCTCCACTTTAAGAGAAGGTAATGCCGGAAAGAAGTTAACCCTCCAGCAGATCTGGAAGACGTTAAAGACCTATGCCGAAAAAGCTGGAATCGAGAAAGATATATCTCCGCATACACTAAGGCACACCTTCGCTACTGATTTATACCGGGAGACGGGGAAGATCCGGTTGGTCCAGAAGGCGCTGGGCCATGCCGACCTCTCTACGACTATGATTTACACCCATATTGTTGATGAAGAGCTTGAGGGGGCGATGAAGTCGTTTCGGGGGGTGGAGAAGTAGGTTTTGCTATTCCAGTTATATATCTTGAATTGTATTACAAGTGTAGTACAATACCATATAAAGGGGAGAAAACATGAAGGAGTTTCACCGCCTCTACTTTTCGGATGAAGTCGAGGAGAAGCTACAAAAGAAGCACGGTGTAACCAAAGAAGAGGTATGGGAGGCCGTATTTAGGTCCGACAGGCTGTTGAAAAAGAAAGGTCAGAACATACACATAGTCTTTTCTCAAACGGGGTCGGGCAGATATTTGATGGTGTTTCTCGAGCCCCTTCGACACAACGCGATGTCGGTTGAAAGTGCCAGAGAAATGACCCCCGAAGAGAAGAGGTATTATAAAGATAGGAGGTGAGAGGTAACCTATTATGGAGAATAAGCAAGAAAAGTTACCGGAATTCGAGTCAGTAGATGAGGAAGTTGAGTTTTGGGAAAACCACGACGTCACGGACTTCCTCGACGAACTAGAGGATCTGAACGATGTCGAGTATAAGCAAGGCAAGGACCGGGTGGTATCGGTGAGGTTGCCGCAAGGACTTGTCGGCAAGTTGAAAGCCTATGCAAAAAGTCAAGACATTCCGTATACAACCCTTATCCGAAGATGGATTGTTGACTCGTTCCGGCAAAAGGTCAGTACTAGCGATAGCGGAAACGAGGACGATCGTCGGCCCGTACTAGAATATATAGACCATCTCAGGAAAGACGTAGACAAGTTAGAAGAAAAAATTGAAGCGGGTTCTGGCGAATGAGGGACACCAAAACGGCCGTGGGCCCGGACCAGCTCCTTGGCTATCGATAGACCCAGACCGGATCCACCTTCGCCGGAACGAGAGCTGTCCACCCGGTAAAATCGGTCGAAAACGTGTTCCAGTTTATCCTCCGGAATTCCTTCCCCGGTATCGGCAATTTTCACAACTATGTCTTCAGGTTGTTCCTCCAGACTTATCCGAACTTCTTCGGATTCTGTATGACTGATCGCATTCTTTACTAAGTTGTTGATGACCTGCAATATCCTGTCGGCGTCAAGCTCTATTTCAGGCATAGCTTCAGGTAAATCAGTCTTTAGTTCTACGTCGCTTTCGGCAGCGAGATCGCTCAACTTGTTGGTTGACTTCCTAATAAGCTCAGCGAGGTCCACAGGCTCCCTGTTTAATTCAAGTTCGCCGGCCTCGGCCAGCGTCAGTTCGCGCAGGTCCTCAATCAGGCGATTGAGCAAATTTATATCTTCCTGAATTTCCTCCAGTTTTTCGTCGGTCGGCTCGTAAACTCCCTCCCTGATCGCTTCCACTTCGCCGCTTAAAACAGTCAACGGGGTCCGCAATTCATGTGCGATATCTCCGATCATCCGACGTCTAATTTCTTCCGACTCCTGCAGGCTGCTCGTCATCCTGTTAAACGACTCGGCTAGTTCTCCTAGCTCGTCGTTAGAATCCACGGGAACTCGGTGGTCCAGTTTACCCTGGGAGACCTCCCTGGTCGCCCGGGTTAGCTTGTTCAAAGGTTGCGTTAGCTGCCTGACCAGCAGCCAGCTCCCTGAGACTGAACGGTTTGGTCACGTAGTCATCGGCACCGATCTCCAGTCCGGTTACTCGGTCAGCTTCTTCCGTCTTTGCCGTCAACATGATGATTGGGACCTGAGACTCCTTCCTTATCTCTTTCGCCACCTCCAGGCCGTCCTTTTTCGGCAACATCAGGTCCAGTATTATCAGAGTTGGCACCTGGCGTTGAAAAGCCACAAGACCTTCTTCTCCGTCTCGGGCGTCGATGACTTTATAACCTTCTTTTTCCAGGTAATCCCTGATCAACCTTACTATTCTGCCCTCGTCCTCGATCACGAGTACTTTCTGCATACGTGTTTCTTCCGATTAACTTCTTCGTGCGTCCGGATGATTTCAATTAGGTATTCTAGTTATATAGGACTTTTGCTAACCTCTCAATTATTGATCAGAAATCCTTAGTACGACATTGTGGCATTCGGGCTTTACTTGCTGTAAAGAGATAAGCCGGGCGGAGTATCCACCCGGCCATGATTAAGATAAGCAGACGGAACGAAGGTCCCGCAGTTGGCGTACAATATAAGATTATAAGTAGGTTAATTGAAGATTAACCGTTCTTTCGTCCCCGTACTCTTCCTCCATCACTACCTCGGTTTCTGCCGTTGTTTCTCCCGGCGCCTGCGTTCCGTCCACCTTCCAGAGCTCGTTTGAAGGCCTCCAGGTGGTTCTCGGAAGCGGCTTTTAAGCGCTGAAAGGCACTTTCTACGTCTTCCGGTAGGTCTTGGCTCAGAAACTGTTTGTACATTGCAATGTTGTCGATTTCAGCCTGAACGCCGATTTCAAGGGCGGCATCAATGCTTTCCGGCATCACGACATAATCAGATGCATTATCCTTTGGTAGTGCGATATCATGTGCTTCGAATAAGGGTTTTAGCATCGAGATGTGAGTTTCTTCCGATTTGATTATATTGGTAAAAGGTCTTTCACCGTCCATTTTTTCAATTATCAGTTCATATTCCGCCCTTGCCTTATATTCGTCCTCTATCGCGTAATTCAACATTTCTTCGATCGTGTAGGTTTTCTCAGCGCTTACGTTATCTGCCCCGTAAGGGTCTTCTCCTGCGAGGACCGTTGTACCGAATGAGCTACCGACTAATAAGAGTCCGATGACCAGACTGAGAATCAAACCCGTCATATTGTCTGCAATTAAATGTAATTTCATTTTCTCCACCTCCAGTGGAGGATTCTTTTTCTAATACCTAAGTGACATAAATATACTCCCTGTATGTGGGCAACCTGTGAAGTAGATATGTAGATTTTGTGTGGAATGGAGTCGTTTTGATTGATGGAGAAGTCTCGAGTGATTAGGAAAGTAAAGAGAAAGGAGAATTTTCCAGACACGTAGAAATGTATTGCAGCCTAATTGTCGGCATTCGGATTTTTAACATTTGCTACGAAGGGTACAGAAAAAAGGCGGCTTGGATTGGCCGCCCTTAATAATTGACTTGATTAGAAATATTCAATTTTAAGTTGCATATTAATCCTCATTCTGTTCAAAACTTTCTACCGCATGATAGACAGCGATTCCAAGAATCTTCGAGGGTACGTTTTCTATTTTAAAATCATTGGCTTGACGATTCTCCCTGTAAGCCCCCGTTTAATGTCTGCTATGTTCAGCTCATCCGTGCCGCATATCTTGCTCGACCAAACGCCATCTTTTCTGTCCCAGTACTCCATGTAGCTTACGAATTTCCCGTCTTTTCTCTGGAATATTCGGCTTAGTTCTTGGGGCAAACTCTCATCTTCGTCGTAGATTTGTACCGCTTGACCCAAAAACTTGCCTTCGAATTCAGCGGTAGATTCCAGGTTTTTTTGTCTATCAAGGTAAGCTCGATTGGTGAATACTCAGATTTGGACAAGTTATCACCGAGAGAGAGTATTAAATATTCTTCTTTTTGGTTTTGGATTATTGTTAATCCTTGTCCACCGCGTCACTTTGCTGGACTTCAGGGACACTTGACGCTCTCTATATTTTCTTGGCGTAAGAGCCGCCGTAATATCTTCCCTGTCAAGAATATTCTGACAATAAAGACAGTCTCCCCATTTCAGGAATCGTCGTGGTCATGTCTATGATGAATGTCCGGAAAGTGAGTGTGGGCGTGGGTTTTGCTCTCGTGTTCGTGTTCGTGGGAATGGGGTAGAAAACTGAAAACGGGCCCGGTTTCGTGGGAGTGGTCATGGTGGCTTTCGTTGTGGGTGTGCAGATGGTCGTGAACGACTGTTCCGTGATAGTGCTCGTGTAAGTGGCTGTCCAGCAGTAGCGGGATTAAAGATAAACCGAATAAGCCCGCGGCCAGTATCTGCAGCACTGAGAGGGACTCGCCGAGAAAGATCAACGAAGCACCGACTCCGAAAAACGGTGCTGACGCAAATATTATCTGGGCCCTGGTTGCACCAATTCCCTGTGCCGAGCTGATATAAAGGGCAATGCTGAGCCCGTAGGAAAAGAAACCTACTACCAGAGCAAATATCGTTTGCTCCCAGCTTCCCCCATATCCGCCTGCGACCGAAAGGCCGATTATAAGATTAATCGATCCCGCGAATATCCCTTTAAAGAACGTATTCGAACGAGGAGAAAGTTCATCTATTAACGCGGTGAAATGATTGTCGAAACCCCAGAAAAGGCAGGCTAAAGCAACGAGCAGTCCAGCCTGAATGCCGGCTACCCCACCGTTCCAGGAAAGTATCCCTGCAGCAATTACGACCCCCAACGATCCTATCCACCCGGCCCTTCCCAGGTAGTCTTTAAATATGAAGTGGCCGAGTAATGCCGTAAATACGAGCTCCAGGTTCAGCCACATCGAGACAGAGGAGGCCTCCGCAATCCTTAAACCAAACAATAATGCCAGGGGTCCAGCCACGCCACCGAGTAGTATAGCCCCGAGAAGCCTTAGTTTGTTCTCGGAACTCATCTCCACAGCTTTGACGACCGCCCCTGACCTTAACACGCCCGGAGCCAGTCCAATTGCAGCCCCCAGGTAGAGCAAACCTGCAAGCTGAAACGGCGTTATCCCCGATAATAGTATTTTGCTAACAGGGGTGGCGAGACCGAAAAGTACAGCAGAGATGAAGCCGAATGAGGCGGAAAGTAGGATAATTCATCAACCTCTTCGTTAATTGTCACAACATCACGTAATTCAACCTAGTTTAGGTCAAATTCAAGAAACCGGTCAAATAGGGGGGTCTTCCTGAATTGGGGGTCGAAGTCATTAAGCCCCTTTATCCCCAGCTTTTTGCCCTCTAGGAGTTCGAACTTGCATAGTGGTTTTAAAACCAGTGCCTCATAGGTATACGAAAGTCTAAAAACGCCCCTTTGATCCGCGAGTTCAAAGATGGATGGGAGGAGTACTTCATTGGCAATGATATCGATTCTGTGCCAGCCATCGTCAAGTTTGCTGATACGATACAGCGAATAAGGTAAGATCTCCCGAAACTCGTTCCATTCGTGGCATCTGGTGAAATAAGAGAGGTCAAATTCACCAAAATAAGCAAGAAAAAGGTACTTCATGAACTCCGGAGCCATACCGGGCTTCAGAATATCTAACCCCTGCGGGGTCGGATGGAACCCCCCGCCGCGGTGCTCGATCAGGCCCGCCATTTCCAGAAAAACCCGGAGTATATTCAGGTTACGTACGTGTTTTTCGTTGATTACAGTGTGGCGTTCCCTGATCTGCGCTACGCGGTCAGGATTAAACTTCATCCTATCGAGGAAGTCGGCAACGGCCTTTCTCTTTAAGTTTCCCGCTTTGGTAGACGGAAGACCGCCTTGATCTCGGGCGGTTTCCAGAAAAATTCTGCTATTATTTACAATCCGTACCTGGCCTGCCAGTTCATCGGGTAATGCGCCGTTAATCGTTATCGGGCTGTCCGGGCTCGACAAATTTGAAAGCAAAAGCGTATCAACTTGTCCGGGAGTAAGTCCACCTAAATCCTCCTGTGGTGTTTTGTTGTAGTCATCTATGCGGCGGTTGACGGCCTTCTGTAGTTCTTCAAGCGTCTCTATCTCTTCGTATCCACCTTCCTCAAGGATATCCTTAAACATACCAACCGCCTCTGTATGGCCCGACTTTTGTGGGACTATAAACAATTTTACGTTATTTTCCCATAATTCGGGAGGGGTGACAAGTCTATTATCTTGCCCGTTCCATCTTTAGAATTATCCGGCCAGGCCCGGTTTAAAATGGAAATCTGGTCACGGAGACCGGGTGGAATGGGGAGGCCAGTAGATCGATATTTGGAACCGATATCATTCAAAGTTAAATTCTATAAACCGGTCAAATAGTGGGGTTTTGCGGTAGTGTGTGTCCTTTTTGTAGAAGTGTTGTTCCCCGGAAGATCTCGAGTCGACGAGTTCGAATTTTTTCAGTGGTTTCAATACCCGTGATCCGTAATAGTAGTCCAGCGAGGGCCAGTCATCCTCATCAGCCAGCTTCTTGATCGTATGGATAATTAACGGTTCGATAAATTCACTCTTTGGGTGCCAGTCTTCGTCGTACGTACTCAGTTGATAGAAGGAGTAAGTAATCGTATCTTGCATTTCCGTCCAGTCTTTGCCCCGGGAGAAGTAGGCTATATTGAACTCCTTGAAGTAGGTTAGAAAGAGTTCCCTCAAGAAACCGGACGCCCTCCCCGGTCTCAGCAGGCTAATCGCTTTCGAGGTGGGACGGAAATAGCCGCTGGATTTCTCAAGAAAATCCCCCACTTCCAGGACGACCCGCAGAATATGCAGCGGGGGGACGTCTTGCTCGTTTATGACCTTGTTCATCTTGTAAATGTTTTCCACTCGGGCCGGGTCAAATTCCATCCGTTCCAGAAAATCTGAAACGACGACTCTCTTGAAGTTCCCCGCGTTGGTGGCGGGGAGGCCCTTCTCTTCCCTCGCGGTCTTCAGCAGAATTCGGGCGTTATGGGCGAAGCGCACGTCGTTTGCGTCGGAATCGGGAAGGTTGTCATGCACGGTCATCGGACTATCCGGACCGGGCCAGTCGGTATAGAGTAGTTCTGCCACCTGATAAGGCGTCAGCCCACCGAGCAGACCCTGCGGACTACGGTTGTATTCTTCCATCTTTTCCTGAACAGCTTTCTCCAGTTCTTCCTCGGACTCTATTTCGTCAAATTCGCCCTCTTCAAAAAAATCATCGAGCATGGCCCTTTACCCCCGTTTGTTAGTTTATGTGCGATTAGTTAAAATTCAAGATTCAAGGCCAGACCCCGGGAACTAGGCGAACAGGAGGTAGACGCTGTAGCCCATGAGTGCGACAAGCCCGATCAGGACTACTTCCATTAAGATAACGAATATCCTGGGGAACCCTCTGGCGTTCGACCAGTCGATGAATTTCCCCAGTACGGCAACCACGAAGGATAAAATTAAGATTTCGTAATGTCCAGGGATAAAACCCGTCACAGTAACTCACCTCCCCCCGTCCGAAACCGTCTCTTTTACGATGTTCAAGGTTATATTCTCCGGTCAATTAACTGGTTTATTAAACTAAGGGATTCCGCCCTTCCGTGCAAGGAAAAAAGAGATTGGAGGTTTTCCCCTCAGCCTTGCAACGCGACTCGATATATGCATAGTTTATTACAACGCAGGAGGGAGGATTATGGACCTGTACGGGGCGATAAAGCGGCGGAGATCCGTGAGAAAGTACGCGGACGAGGGGCTAGCGGAAAAGAAGCTCGACCGGGTTGAAGGACTCCTGGATGATGATAATGCCTTTCAACCTGAAGTGTCGGCCGACGCGAAGTTAATCCACGAGGGGAAAAGGTTGCAGGATGACATATCCGGGGTGGTCGCCGATTACGGTAAGGTGGAGGCACCTCACTACCTTGCACTGACTTCCGAGGACTCGGAAGCTGGACACGTGGAAATAGGGTACAGATACGAGTTCTTGGTTCTAGCGCTTACCGCGGAGGGAATCGGTACATGCTGGATCGGTAAGGGGTTCGGCGGCGGCGCCCTCGAGGACTACGTTGAGATTCCCGAAGGGCAGACGTGCAAGGCTCTGATAGCTTTCGGGTTCCCGCCGGACGGCAGGAGACTGGAAGAGATAGAGAGCCCCAAGCGGAAGGGAATAGATTACTTCATCGTCAACCGAGGTCCGGGAGAAATGGACGAGGAAGCGAGAGAGATAATCGACTGCCTGCGGCGGGCGCCCTCGTCGATAAACAGCCAACCGTGGGGGACTGTCGTCGAAGAACAGAAGGTTCACCTGTATCGGAGAAAGAGGAGCGGTCTGACCAGACGATTTATCTCCAGCCTGACGGAGATGAACAGGATCGACTCCGGCATCGGCCTCTGCCACATGGAAGTAGCGGGGGGACACGTCTGGGGAGACGTCGAGGTCGATACGGCCAGGAGCCCGAACGTGGAGGGGATGAGTTACGTTGGGTCCGTTATCGGCCCGGGAGCGGAGAGCTAATCTCCGGCGTAGCATTTACAAACACCCTGATCTCGGTAATAATCTCAGAGAGTCGTACATAATATATTCAATATCCGGAGGAAAATGACATGAATCAGAAGAGATGGATTGGTGCGATACTGATAGGAATAGGTGTGCTGATAATTCTCGGTAACGTGGGCGTGCTGGAGAACTTCTGGGGATACCTGGGAACTTACTGGCCCGTCATCCTCATACTTGCCGGTCTCTTTAATCTCGCGAACAACCCGGCCGGGAGGTTTGGAGGCTTTCTCGTCCTGGCAGTCGGTACGCTGCTTTTGGTCAACAACCTGGAAGAAGTGAACCTCTTCTCCTACGTCTACTTCTGGCCGATCGTGTTAATCCTGGCGGGTCTGTGGTTCGTCTTCAGGGGGAGTTGGGAACCCGTGGAGGTAGACAGGGACACCGTCAACTCCGTTGCCCTGTTTTCGGGAAATTCCAGCAGGATTGTCTCCCAAAACTTTAAGGGCGGAAGCAACGTCTCGGTGTTCGGCGGGTCGAAGATCGATCTGCGGGACGCGGAAATAGCCGGTGACGAGGCCAAGCTCGACGTGTTTGCCATGTTTGGGGGCGCCGACGTTTTCGTGCCCGAGGACTGGCGCCTCGTCATAAAGGGGGTACCGCTCTTCGGCGGACTTGACGACAAGACGAGTAATCCCCCATCCGAAGAAGGTTCTCCCGGGCCGACGCTGGTGATCAATTACCTGGCCATGTTCGGCGGGGTAGACGTCAAGAATTAGCCGGCCCCGGTCTGTAGAAATACCAGAAGGGGGTGGCGACGACGAGGGTCAGAACGCCCAGGGAGAGCAGTGCCAGGTTGTAGGAGCCCGTTATCGCCACAAGAAAGCCTATCATCAGCGGGCCGGCCACGCCGAGGCCGTTGCCCAGTCCGTTCATAACGCCGGTGGCAGCTCCGACCGATTCCTCGCTGGTGGTCCCCTGAAGCATGGTAAAGATTAACGGCACGGCCATGTTGTTGGCGAAGAAGATGGTCACCAGTAAGGCCAGGACTACCGCCCTGCTCGGAGCACTCAGCAGCGCCAGAAGGAGGAAGAGGACAGGCTGCAGGAGCAGAGAGGTGAGGACGATCATCTTTCTGTTTCCTGTCAGGTCGCTGATCCAGGAGGAGGCAAACAGTCCGGACAGCGCCCCGAGATAGGGGACCGTGGCGCTGTAGGACATCTCGCTCATGCTGATCCCCTGCGCTTCCACGAGATACGTGGGAAGCCACAGGCTGATCCCCCACCAGACGCAGTTCATCGCCCAGAATACGAGGACTATAATCAGAAACTGGCCGTCGGTGAGGAGGACCCTGGCCTTGTCGACGAAGCTGGCGATGGAACCCCCAGTACCCTCCGGCTTCGAAAGCGTCGCCGAACCCTTTTTGGGTCGGTCGCTGAGGAAGACCAGCACAGGTACGATTAAGGTAAACCCGGTGGCGGCGACTATGTAGAAGCTCGCCTCCCACGAGGTGCGCAGGATAAGGGGGGCGAGAAGCAGGGGCGAAAGAAGCGACCCTATCGGCCCTCCGGCCAGGTAGGCCGAGTTTGCTCTCGCTCTTTCCCTTGGAGGAAACCATCCGACAACGACCTTGCTGGCCGTGGGAAAGAGTATTCCCTGGGATAGACCCAGAAGTACCCGCGACAGCAGGAAAATTATGTAGTTTCCTCCGAAGAGGGCAGCGATCAACAGCGAGACCGACCAGGCGGACGCGGCAACCGCGAGAGACCTCTTGCTCCCGAAGGCGTCGACGTAGGGGCTGAAGAGGAGGTTGGAAAGCCCGTAGCTTACGAGAAAAATCCCCAGCAGCAACCCACCCAGGTTACCCTGCTGGGACAGGGTCCAGTTGAACTGCTCGGAGATAAATGGCAGGGCAACCGATACGCCCATGCGGGCGAGGTACCCCGCTGTCGTGGAGGTGACAAGGATAAAGAGGATTCCCAACCGGTACCTGCGGCTGAGTTTGACCTCGATTCGATTGAGAAAGTCTATGAGTACCACCTGTTAACTGGCCGCCCTTCCAGACGACTTTTTCCTCATTATACGGAAAAACCGGGGAGGATGTGAGTGTTACTCGAACTCGATCTCGCCTTCTTCGATCAGGTCTACGAGTACTTCTACTACCTCCGGGTCAAACTTTTCGCCCTTTCCTTCCTCCAGGACCTCTAAGACTTCCTCTTTTGATCTCGGCGCGCGGTACGGCCTGGCTGCGCTCATCGCCTCGACGACGTCGACGGCGCCCAGGATCCTCACCTCGGTTGACAGTTCGTCTCCTTCCAGACCGTCAGGGTAACCGGAACCGTCGAGCCTTTCGTGGTGGTGGAGGGTCATATCCTCTACGGGCCAGGGAAAGTCGGTATCCTGCAATATCTTGTCGCGTCCGACCTCCGGATGGTTTCTAATGAAATCCCACTCCAGATCGGAGAGTTCTCCCGTCTTCGTGAGTATGGTCTCCGGAATGGCGATCTTGCCGATGTCGTGGAGTATCCCTCCCAGGTAAATCCCTGTGATTCTGTCCTCGTCCAGGCCCATTCTCTCCGCAACCTTCTTGGCAATGCGGGCGACCCTTTCCTCGTGCCTCTGAGTGTAGATGTCGCGGACGCCGAGGACTCTGGACGTCGTCTCGGCCACGTTGATGAAGGACCGGTGAAGCTTTTCCTCGGCGCGGATCTTATCGTCGGCAAAGGCTAAGTCGGCGGCAACTTCGCTTAAAAGTTTTCGTTCGTCTTCCGTCGGCTGTTCAGTCCGCTCCATACCCGTCCGGAGAATTCCGATAACTTCTCCTTCCCTGAGGAGGGGGACGAAGATGCACTTGAACGGCTTTTCGCCGTTTACGTCGCAGTCCTCGCTGCACCTCCCGGTCTCCAGGACCTGGATTTGCCTGGTCTTCATTACCATGTCGATACTGGCCGGCCTCTTTTCATCGGTATCCCCGACGAGCCAGTCGTTTAGATACGAGGTTTTTCCTGCGGCAGAGTTATGAGTAATCGCCCCCGAGTCCTCGTCCATGAGAACTATAGAGGCGCTAAGGAATAGATCTCCCTCGACCAGCGCCTGACAGGACTTATCGATTATGTCATCTATGTCGTCCTCCCTGACGATGATCTCGTTGATGTTGCTAATGGAGTTCAACAGCTGGTTAAGTTGCTCAACTCTCTGGTCCGCCCTCACTTCTTCGTCAACGTCCTCCAGGAGGCCGACCACACGCACCGGGCTCCCCCGGTCGTCGCGCTCCACCACCTCCGCGGAAGCTCTGATCCACTTCCAGTCGCCTGAACTCGTCCTCATGCGAAATTCAGCCCGGTGACTAAAAGGTTCGCCGTGAGTTAGATTTTGAATTTCGCCTTGTACGATTGGTCCGTCCTCGGGGTGGACGAGCTCCTCCCACGTGCTGAATTCCTGTTCCAGTTCTTCGACGTCAAACCCGAGGAAGCTCCGCCACTTCTCGTCGAGCTCGATCTCGTTTGTAACTGGGTTCCATTCCCACGTCCCAAGTTCATTGCTGTCCAGCGCCAGCTGCAGGGTCCCTTCCCTCTCGCGGAGGTCTTCTTCCGCTCTATGCTGCATAAACGAGTAGAGGAAGAACCCGCCCATCAAGGGTGTCAAGATTAGAATGTAGTCCTCGAAGATGTCCATTACCGCGGTAACTCCCGTCCACTCGAGAGTATTGCTCAGGTTGTGAACTACGAGAAGGACCATTAAGACTCCAACCAAAAGATTAACGTCGGGGGACATGGCCCTCCCCCAGCCGGTTAAAAGAAAGGTCAGGGCCAGGAGGATTGCAGCGAGGGCAACCACGTTGATTACGACCATAGCTACGTTCATCTCGCACACCCTTTGCCGTATACAAACCAGGCCCAGACCATGGCGAAGAGGGATGCCAGCGCGTAGAGGGAATGTTCCACTAGGTTGAGAAAGTTCGATAGAAAGAACCCTTCCAGTACGGTGACTATCCAGCTAAGCAATAGGGCGAAGATCGCGAGGAGCAGTGTCCCCATGTGGGGCAGAGAGCGTAGCCTGTCGAAGTTGATGAGGACAAAGACGATGACGCCAATCCCCATCAACAACAGTATGAGTTCGCTCGTCTCGACGAGTATCGTTCCACCGCCGAGTTTAATCTGGTCGTTTCCGGTGATTGTGAAAAGTTCGTCCCCCGAACCGGGAAATGACGGGAGACTCACGATCAAAATGAGCGAGGTCAAGAATAGTATCACGTTTGCGTATCCTGCATGAATTGGCTTATTCATAAAGCACCTGATATGTGCGTCTACTTTCTTCGTTGGCTGGCCAGGTGCAGACGGGGATAGCGGCGGGAGGCGGCCTGGCAGGTGACCAAAGACTCAGTGTATAGATTATCTACCGCTTTATAGGCTCTTACCATCTTATTAGTTTACATTTATCCATTTAAAAATCAAATCGATTAGATGTCTACCATAATATAAAATAATGCAAAAAAGTGGAGAAGGTCTCGGAACGTTAGGGCTTTCACGGTTGAAGATAGTTGCGTGCGGAAGTAGCCGTGCAATTTGCCCAAGTTCCAGCGTATGGCCCTTGCAGGACCCCAGGAGGGACGTATAATCTTATTGAATAAATGAACGTTCATTCACTACGGGGGTAATTATGGGACGAGAGGACGAGAAGGGCAGAAAGGAGTCCATCCGCGAGGCGGCGACGAGGGTAATCTCTCGGAAAGGTTACTTTCAGACCCGACCCAAGGAGATAGCCCAGGAAGCGGGCATCTCCGTCGGTACCATTTATAACTACTACGGGAGCAAACAGGAGATCCTGCTCGACATCTTTCACGAGGAATTTGCCGACAGGCGGGGCCTCTACGAAGAACTCTCTAAAGGCGACCTTCCCCTCATCGACCAGATAAAGAAGATACTGGAGCGGCACTTTTCCAGGCTGTCCAACCACAAGGAACTGATGGCGGTGATCATCCAGGAGAGGTTCAAGCCGGGAAGCAAACTGGGGAGGGAGTTAAACAGGAGTTACGGCGAAGTCATCTACTACATAAAGAGGTTGATCAGGCAGGCGCTGGAGGAGGACCAGATCCGCGAGTGCGACCCCTCGATAGTTGCTTCCGCCCTGTTCGGGGCTGTCGAGTCGACAATCGCGTTTGGAATATTGAAGGACAGGGGCGGAGAGGACGATATATTCGAGAAGGCTCCGGAGGAACTGGCCGAGTTCTTCTGGAACGGTGTTAAAAAGGCTGATCAAGAGGAGTGATGAAGATGAAGAATAAAATTATGATTCCTGTCGTAATTGTTGGGCTTACGTTGATCCTTGCCGTCGGAGCGAGCGGTCAGACCCTGACCGAAAGTCCGAGGGTGCTTGTAATCGACGAGTCGGATTCGTTTGAGATATCCATGAGGGTACAGGGACTTGTCGGAGCGATCCGCTCCCGTGAAGACGTAGATCTAGATATCACAGCAAAGATGGTGAAGGTCGACTCGCCGACGGAAAACCCGGTTAAATTCGAAGTGGACGAGCCGTTCGACGCGGTAATTATCGTCCCGGGTACGATATCCTCGGGAAAGATTTCCCAGATATGGATTGTCACGCGGCCGCTCAGCTCGATCCCGCTGGAGATGAGGGCTCAGGTGACGTCAACACTCGACCAGTTGAAGAACGGAATAGATCAGGCCTTTGCTGGAAAGGCCGAAGGGGTCGGGGTAAGCGACGACGTAATTCCCGCGTACTTCTCGACGCTTTTCGTGCGGGAGGGGGTCCTTAGATGAAGGTTGCCGGTCGCTGGGTTGCGGAAAACCCATGGAAGGTCATAGCGCTTACGCTTGCAGCTACAATTGCGTTTGGAATATTCATCCCGGGGATCGACATGGTGACGGAGTTTCGGGACTACCTGTCTCCGACAAACGAGGCGGTAAAGGCGACGAGGGAGGCCGAGGAAAAGTACGGGTCGGCGACCTACATACAGGTCAGCATCAAGCCCGAGGGCGATATATTTAACAGGGACGTGCTGGAGAGAATAAAGGGGCTGAGGGAGGAGATCGGCGAACTGAAAGGGGTCAAGGCCGTCGAGGGCCCGCTAAACTCCCAGATAATCGTCGGCGAGGAAAAGAGCATAATCGTGGGCCCTGCGGCACCAGGTGGAGACGTACCCGAAGACCAACAGGCGATGGAGAAGTTCAGGGAAAAGCTGCTGGGCAGCAAGCTCCTGCGTAACAGGGTCGTGTCGGAGAACGGCGACGCCGCCGCGCTCTCCGTCGAGTTCAACACGGACGTAAATACGAAGGAGCTGGCCGGAGAGGTAAGAAGCATAGTGAAGAACTACGAGGGCCCGGAAGAGATCGACCTGGCCGGAGAACCCTACCTAAACTCCGCCTTCTCCGAGGCGATTACCGACGACCTGAAGATACTCCTTCCGCTCGTCTTCCTGGCGATCACGCTCGTACTGTTCATAACGTTCAGAAGTCCCCGCGGCGTCTTTCTCCCGCTTCTCGTCGTCGCGTTGAGCATAACCTGGACGGTCGGTCTGATGTCGATAACGGGTATACCGTTTACGATGGTCTCGTTTATTCTACCCGTCATCCTCGCCGCCGTCGGCAGCGCCTACTCGATTCACGTCCTCAACAAGTACTACGAACTGACCGAGGACGGCAGGTCGGAGAAGGAGACCATAGTCGAGACGATTTCGGCGATGTTCTCTCCGGTAGCCATGACGGGTCTGACCACCGGCGCGGGATTTCTTTCGTTGATCAGCGCCTTTCTCATCCCCGAGAGGCAGTTCGGGATATTCGCCGCCGTCGGTGTCGGCATAGCCGTTATCCTCTCACTTACGCTGGTCCCGGCGATACTGGCCCTGCTCCCGTTTCAGAAGAAGAGGGACATGCCAGGCTTCCTGTCCTTCACCGGCCGGCTATCGGAGTCCTTCGTAAACCTGTTTACGAGGACGGTGGTTAAGAGAAAGAAGGTAGTTGCCGCCCTGTTTGTCGTCGTTCTCATAGTCTTTGTCGCCGGCGCGTTCACGGTGCAGTTGAACACCTCCTACACGGCGATAATAGGAAAGAACAGCGCGATAACGGACGGGATGGAGTCGATGGACCAAAACTTCGCCGGCTCCCAGCAGCTGCTGGTGGAGATAGACACTGGGAGGAGCGACGGCCTGAAGGACCCCGAGGTCTTGAAGAAGATGGACGAGTTCCAGAACTGGCTGAAGAGGAAGGACGAGCTGAAGATAAACAAGACGGCGTCGATCGTGGAGATAGTCAAGGAGCTCAACCAGAAGTTTCACGGAGGAGACGAGGACTACTACCGGATACCCGACGACCAGGGTTTGACGTCTCAGTTACTGTTGCTGTTTAGCTTCCAGGGCGGTTCCCTGGGTCGGCTCGCGCTGGGCGACTTCTCCGCCGGAGAGATAACCGGACTCTACGACCAGGCGAAGAGTGGGAGGACGAACGAGCTGGTGGCGTCCGTCGAGGAGTACCTGGACGAGAACTTTACCGACGTCGAAGCGAGGATGGTCGGGAGCACGAGAGTGATGGAGGAGATGTCCAACAAGGTCGTCTCCAGCCAGGTGATCAGCCTGGTCACATCGATCCTGGTCGCGGGCTTCATCGTCGGCCTAATCATGTGGTCGGTAACCACGGGAGTCCTCAGCCTGATACCCCTGGTCTCGGCCGTGTTGATAAACTTCGGGATCATGGGTTTTAGCGGCATTCCGCTCAACATAGTGAACCTGATCGTCAGCTCGATAATGATCGGGATCGGTATAGACTACGCGATCCACCTGCTGGAGCGGTTTCAGGTTGAGTACCAGGAATCGCGGGACGACGCGGAGATATTCTCTACCGTGCTGCGGACGACCGGCAAGGGGATTCTGGCAAATGCCCTGGCCCTCGCCCTGGGCTTTGCCGTGATCGGGTTTTCTTCGTTCAGCTCGATCTCGACGGTGGGGTTGCTTCTGGCAATGGCGATGATCGTCAGTATGGCGAGCACGTTTACCGCCATTCCGGCGGTGCTGTTCCTGCTCAAGCCGAAGGCACTGACAAAGGAACGAGAAGGTGAAACTAATAGTTAACGGTGATTAATTACGTGAGGTGAAACACATGATTAATGGCGATAGAGCAGTTTCGATAACGTTGATCGCGGTAATAGTTGGGCTGTTGATCGCGACCGGAGTCGGCGCCATTGGCGCGGAAGACATATCTGGAGACGAAGTCCTAAAGAACATGGACAGGCAGAGCGAGGTCGTAACTCAGGGAGACATTACGTCCGTTCTGACGTTTAACAACGAAAACGCCGACGGGACAACTAACAGTCGCAAGTTTGGCGCCCTGGCGCACAAGAAGGAGGGCGAGCCGAACTACCAGCTCGTCTACTACCTCGAGCCGCAGTTCGTCAGGGGCTCAATATTCTTGAGCAAGGAAAACGAGGACGGGAGCACCCGGATGTGGCTTTACCTGCCCGCACTGCAGCAGGCAAAGGAGCTCTCCGCTTCCAAACAGGAGGGTAGTTTTGCCGGAAGCGCGCTTTCCTACGAGGAGATCGGAAGCTGGACGATGAGCACCGAGTTCAACGCGGAGATCGTCGAGGAAACGACTATGGAGGTCGGGGATAAAAAATTTCCGGTGTACCAACTGGACCTTACGCCCAAGGAAGGGGTCGAGGTGGAAAATCCGCAGCGGACAGTCTGGATCGAGAAGGAAAGCTGGCTGTTGATGAGGTCCGAGCAGTACGGCCCCGAGGGGGAGCTGAAGAAGACGATGGAGGTCAATTCGGTGACGACGTTCGAAGGAAAGACCGTGACGAAGGAGCTGATGACGACCGACGTGGAATCGGGGGCGTCGACGACAGTTATCTACGAGACGAGGGAGAGGCCAGCTCAGGACGTGCCAATGAGCGTGTTTGACCCCGAGAACCTGGGCGAATTCGACCCAGCCAAGTGGGGGCTGACGGAAGAATAAAATAACCAAATTTCGTCGCAGCGAAGTTTTACAGGGGCCGGTCCGATCCGGCCCCCTTTTTATTTTGAGCTTACAAGCCCCGTACCTTGGTGCGGGGTAAATGACTATTTTCTCCCAGAAGTTAATAAAATTAATCGATGGATTAAATATATTAATATAAGACTTGACAAGAATTAATATACGTGGTAATATGATCTCATAAGTTAAACATTGGAGCGTGATTCTTTATGAACAGGAAAATCCCCGGAGGATGCCCCGTCTGCAACTCGAAAATGATAGTTACGGAACTTGAGTGTCCAAACTGTCACACGAAGATAAGCGGGAAGTTCGAGCTGGGGAAGTTTTCCCGGCTTACCCGGGAACAGCTTGACTTCGTCGAAGTGTTCGTCAGGCTGCGAGGAAACATCAAGGAGGTCGAGGAGGAGATGGGGATATCGTACCCGACGGTGAGAAAAAAGCTGGATGAGGTTATCCAGGCCCTCGGGTATCACCCGGAGGAAAGCCCCGAGGACAACAAAGTTGAAGAGAGAAGCGCCGTCCTGAACGATCTTGACAGCGGCGAGATAGGCTTTGAAGAAGCGATCAAAAAGCTTGAGGACCTGTAACGAGGTGAGAGAGATGAACGACGAGAAGAAGAAGATACTTAAGATGCTGGACGAGGGTAAGGTAACGGTGGAAGAGGCGGAAGGACTCTTAGACAAATTAGGCGAAAGCCGCGGGGGTGAGGAGACGGGCGTCGGTCCCGTAGAAAAATCAAGAAAGGCGAGGGCGCTGCGGATAGTCGTTATCGAGGACGGCGAAGAGGAAGTGAACATTTCGATTCCCCTGAAGCTGGTTAAGATGTTCGAGACGCTGCTCCCGTCCAAGGCAAAAGAGAAGTTGGACGAAAAGGGTGTGAACCTGGACGTGGTGCTGGACGCGATCGAGGAGGAGACGGTAGACGGCAAGCTGGTCGATATCCACGACGAGGACACTCACGTGGAGATAAAGCTGACGAGATAATTTACGCCCCCCCCGGCCGGAGGGGTCGGTTGATCTAACGCTCGAGGAGAGATATGTTAAGCACTTTACGGGACCGGGATTTTTCCTTCCTCTGGCTGGGCCAGCTCGTCTCGCGCCTCGGAGACGGGATCCACGAGATAGCGCTGGCCGGGTTATGAGCATAGTCAACATGGGAACCATGGCTGCAATGCCGCTTGCCTACGGGTTCACCGGTTTTCTCCTCGAGCAGATTGGGTCGATTCCTCTTCTGTTCGCTATCGGGAGTTTGACAGTTGTCGGGGCTTTCGCCACCCTGCGGTCCCCCGAGATAATGGCCGCCGGGTGAGGCATAGTAGCAGTTATTTTCAAATGTAAATAACTGACTTCTCAACTCCCCACGCCGAAACGTTACGGGGGAATATTAACTATTTAGAGGTCAACGCTGTGTGGTGGTCAGATTGAGTTAAGAAATGTGTTCGACAAGGTGGGGTCAAGTTCCATGCCCGCCCGGCTGGAAACGGCGTCCTTTGCCCCCTTTTCCGACAGGCCATTGTTTACGTCAGAGATCAAAATGTCGTAAAGGTTGGCGACCGCAATTAGACGGGAACCATAAGGGATATCAGTTCCATCGAGCCCGTGTGGGTATCCCTCGCCGTCCCACCTCTCGTGGTGGAAGAGGATCGGCTTGGCGATCTCGGTAAGTCCGTGTAACCTCTTGACTATCTGATAGCCGGTATTAACGTGTCTGCGGAGCTCCTCCCGGTCGTCGGAGGTGTAATCCTCGGGGTCCTTCTGGAGGACGGATCGGGGCACGGTCACCTTTCCGATGTCGTGATAGCGGCCCAAAAGCCCCAGCCTTTCCCGTTTTGTCTCGTTGAAATCCTGTGCGGCAGAGAACTCCCGCATATACCTTTCTACGCGGCGTCCATGCTTCAGAACCGACGGTGCTTTGTCTTGGAGGTTATCGAGAATGGCGTTCAGCACGGCCCGTGATACTTCCTCGGCCTTTTCCATCTTTTCATCGTACATCCTGTCTTCTGCGGATTTGATGGAATGTCTCAGGTCGAAGGAATTTACTGGCTCTCCGTCCGTCGCTACGCCTAAAGACAGGTTCAGCCCCACCGGTTGAAACCCCACCTCCTCCGCTCTGCGCCTTATCCTCTGAGATATTGACTCCCCCTCGTCCGAGTTAGTCTTCGGCAGAATTACAACTAACTCGTCTCCTCCCCATCGAAAGACCAAATCGTCCTCCCTGCAGGAACCCTTGATGACCTCCGCCGCCTCGACGAGGAGGTCGTCACCGGTCTGGTGCCCGAACGCGTCGTTTACGAGTTTGAGCCTGTCCACGTCGATGAATATTGTGCTTACCGGGAAGTATTCTTCTCCGTCCAGGTCGCCGAGCTTCTGTTTGAAGAAGTTGCGGTTGTAGAGGCCGGTAAGGTCGTCGTGGTAACTGATGTACTCAATGCGGTTTTCTGCCTCTTTGCGGTTGGATATATCTCTGCATGCGACGATGATGCTGTCGGCGCCGTATCCCCGTATAGAGGTCTTCTCCACCCGACAGTCCACCCACGCCTCCGTCCCCCAGGTAAACTCGATTTCCTTTTCCGTTGACCCGGTTTCCGACAAGTTATCCGGATCGATATCGAGCAGGTCGAAGACGTTTTCTTCCGCCAGCCGCCCCGGCGACGGGTTTCCGACAAGCGATAACATGTGGTCGTTGAAGTCGGTGATCTCCCCGTCTTCCTCCGCCCGGACAAGACCGACGGGCGAGTCCTTAAAGAGCTGGAGGTACTCCTCCTGCGCCCTGTACTTGGACCAGCTGAGCACGTAGGACCCGAAGCTTATTAACAGAAACGAACCGGAGAATACGAGTTTGTTAATTGAGGGCTCAGTGGCGGGAAAGACCGTCGATATGACCGCGGCGTTGACGGCGAGGTTAAACCACGCCAGCCTGAGGTTGCCGCGGAAGACGAAGTTGATAACGATAACCACGACTATCAAGCTGAGGGCGTAGTTGAGGCTGTAGTTATTTACGTAGGTGAAGTATAGGAGGTGGGAAAAGGCCGTGGATACGGCAAGGTACATGACGGTCTCCAGGTGTTCTTTCACCCACCCGCTTAAGTAAGTGGAGGCGAATATTACCCCGAGTATCCCGGCAACCACGTAGCGATGGGTCATCGACATCGGGATTTCCCCGGGGAGGTATATTCGGTAAAGAAGCCCGAAGAAGATGTAGGCAATTACGGATACAAACAGGATTAACCGGAAGTATTTAAGTTCCTTTGTCTTATAGGGTCCAAGATCAGGGCCAGAATTCATCCCGAATATTTTCAACGGAAATCAACTCCCGTTTTGAAAATGATGTAAAAACGAGAGAAAAATTGCAAATATATGAGATATGACACGGGAAGTTTTATGCACCGCATTTTACCGTAGACTTGACAAAAGATCTTAAGCGTTATAATGAAAGGCGCAATAGTTAAGCAGGTTTAGGGGGTGACGGTCTATAGTTGTCTCAAAAAGACATTTTAGAGAGGATATTCGTGTAAGTTGCTGATGTGCTACGAATGTTTTTGAGAATTGTCTGTTTGGCTGGTTGAACACGATCTAGTACCGAGGAGGTAAACATGAAGGAAGCAGAAATCAGAGAAGAGATAGTCCGCTACGGCCAGAAGACCCTGGAAGAAGGACTAACGAGCGGTACCGGAGGCAACATCAGTTACTCGCCGCCGGGTGAGGACTTTTTGTACATATCGCCATCGGGGATCCCTTACCACGAAATCGATCCCGAAGAGATCCCCAGGGTCGACTACGACGGTAAACCGCTGGACCCGGACAAGCCAAAACCCTCTTCCGAGGCCCCGCTGCACTCGATGGTCCAGAGCTCGGTCGATAGGGTCAACGCCATAGTCCACACCCACTCGCCCTACGCGTCGGTGATCGCGACGCTCGGAAAGGAAATACCTCCTATCTATTACCTGATAGCGAACATCGGAGACAAAGTCCCTATCGCCGAGTACGCGACTTACGGGACCCCGGAGTTCGGGCAGGCGGCTCTGGACGTCCTCGGGGACAGGAACGGAGCTCTGCTGGAGAAACACGGTGCCCTCGCCGTCGGAAGCGACGTCAACGGGGCATACGAGGCCGCGGGCCTTATCGAAAACCTGGCGAAGATCTACTACCGCACCTTGAGCACCGGCGTAGAGGTGGAACCGCTGGACGACGAAGAGATAGAGCGCCTATCCGAGAAGTTCCAGAACTACGGTCCGGAGACGGGGTAAGCGAAACCGATTTATCTTTTCTTGACAAGCCCTTCCAGTTGTGTTATTCTAAATTTGATAATAGTTAATAAAGTTTGTTTATTAACCAAAACCGCCACTGGATGGGGGTAGTGAGATGTCCACCTCAAAAAAAGGTCTGGACCCGAGTTCGATTGGCCGGGGAAACGTAGAGATGATATTCCGGCTCATCCAGCGTGAGGGGGGAATATCAAGGACCGACATCGCCAAGTCCACGGGGCTGAGCAAGACCGCCGTATCCACATCGGTAAACCAACTACTCAAGCGCGACCTCCTCGTTGAAGACAAGCACAAGCGCTACTCCAAAGTCGGCAGGAAACCTCGCATTCTGTCGGTAAACCCTGACGGAAGGTACTTCATCAGCATAGATATAGGTGGGACTAACGTAAAGTACGGGATAGGGAACCTGATCGGCGACATCTGCAGCACGAGGACGATCTTTACGCCTGACCACTGGGAGGACCTGTTTTCCGACATCGTCGACCGCGTCAGCGGTTGCGAGAGGTGGTCCGATACCCCCTCCGACCGCATCAGCGCCCTGGCCATCGCCGTACCAGGCGTCGTTAACGCCGACGGGACGATAAGTTACGTGCCAAACATCGAGGGTCTGGACAAAGTAAAGCTGGGAAGGGAACTTGAGAAAGAGCTCGACCTGCCCATCTTTTTAGAAAACGACGTGAACGCGTCCGTGCTCGGGGAGTACAGGGAGCGGCGCTCAAACTACTACAATATAGTCTTCATTGCCGTAGGCACGGGCGTTGGTGGGGGAATTATCCTTGACGGCGATCTCTACCGGGGCTCGCTCAACCACGCAGGCGAGGTGGGCTGGTTCGTTCCGGAACTGGAGCAGATTGACGGAAACGTCGCCGATTCCAAGGGGCCGCTGGAAAGCAGAATTTCCGGGCCGGACCTGGTCAACCGGGCCAAGGAGCTGTCGGCGGAATACCCGGACGACCCTCTGGCAGAGATGGTTGACGAACTGGACCCCAAAGTGATCTTGAGCAGCGGGGAAGAAAGCAAAATCTCCCGCGACCTTACCGAGGACTGGATAAACCAGATTTCACTGCTAATTGCCAATATTACCACCATCATCGATCCGGAGCTCGTCGTGATCGGGGGCGGCGTATCTAAGACCGGGGGCAAATACATTGAGGAGATACGGGAGAAGGTAGCGAAGAACACGCAGACCCCGCCGGAGATCGACCTGACGAAGCTCGGCGACGACGCTCCACTGTACGGAGGTCTTGCCGTCTGCCGGCACAACTTTTCACGGCTGCTGTGGAACAGAAAAGAAGGAGCTGAAGGATAGACAACAAATAACAGTAGGTACTGCAACGCGTCAAAACGGAGGTGATTTCAGAAACTGAATTTTCTTAACATGAGCGAAATTCACCCCAGAAACAAAAATACTCCAAAAGGAGTGATCTTCATGAAAAAAATTGCACTAAGTCTGTTGGTCCTGGGTCTAGTACTCGGGCTCGGTCTCGTTGGTTTCGGCGAAGAGAAGGAAGTAATTACGTTGAAGGTCATGACGACTCCGCATCCCGGTGCCCCCCACTACGGATATCTTGGCCCGGTAGGAGACGGAACGACGCAGGAGCAGATTCCTGAATGGTACGAAAACTCACCTGTAGTCGTCTACGAGAAAAACCACCCGAACGTCGACATAAAACTGGACGTAGACGTAGTCCCGAAGAGTAACTACACAAAGCAGCTTTACCTCGCTGTTTCGGCGAACAAAAAGTACGACTTAGTCCGCATAGACGAGATGCAGGTAGCTCAGCTGGCAGAGACGGGTTACTTCACGCCACAGTTCTCCGAGGACTACAAGCAGTGGGCTGAAGACAAGGGGCTTTACCCGAACTTCGTCGACGGTTCGACCTACGAAGGCGACATGTACGGGGTATTAGACCGGACCGGTAGTCGTGCTATCTGGGTATGGAAGGACGTCCTGCACGCGGCCGGATACACCATGGAAGACATCAGTACCGCCGAAGGTCTCCTCGAGGCGCTGCCCGACATCACGGAGACCGCAAAAGAGGAGTTCGGCATGAGTGGAGGACTGGAGTACCCGTTTGATGCCGGATGGGTAGTCGACCAGTCCTGGGGATGGCTCTACCAGCTCGGTGGCTCCATTCTCGAAAAGAACGAAGATGGCGAGTGGGTACCCGGGTTTAACAACGAGGCGGGCGTAAAGACCCTTAACTACATCAAGGACCTAGTCGGCGCCGGCGCTACCCTGCAGAGAGACTGGCAGTGGATGCTGGCGAACTTCATGGACCGCAAGTACGCGATGACTTATGAAGGAAGCTGGGCAGTCAGCGCGGTTACGTCAGCGTATCCTGACAAGTCCCACGAGGAGCTAGTTGACATGGTCGGCGTCATTCCGACCACCGTCTTCGAGGGTAAGGACCTCCGTGCACTCGCCGGTGGATGGATGTGGATGATCCCGCGGGCTGCTCCGCACCCAGAGGTCGCCCACGATGTCCTCATGACCATGTTGAACAACAGGGAATCTTACGCGCATATGCTCATTCAGGAAGGTAACCTTCCAACGAGTGAGTGGATGTTCGAAGCGCCCCAGTACAAAAACAAGGTAACCAAGGACATCCCCGAGCCCTGGTACGAACAGTTCCAGCGGGGCGTCGCCGGTGGAGTACACAGACCGTCGCTGGCCAAGTACTCTCAGATCCAAAAGGCGTTCTGGGATGCGACACAGAAAGTAGTCGTCGGTGGCGTGTCAGCGGAAAAAGCGCTCGATTCGGCAGCCAAACAGGTAAGAAACATACTCGAGGGATAGTGACAGTTTGGTAAAATAGAAGGTAGGGAGGCGCGGGGGTTGACCTCCGCGCCTCCCTATTCCTGTAAGACTCGTAGGTGTAAAACATGCATAAATATAGGGCATTTGTACCGTATTTCTTCCTGTTTCCGGCGCTGGCGATACTGTTCTTCTTCCAGTTTTTCGCCTGGGGCTGGAACATCAACATAGCGCTCCGCGACGTGACGATAATGAACTTCCGCCGGGCCTGGCCCTTCGTCGGCCTACAAAACTTCAGGGATATCTTCACCGATCCGGTCACCCTGATTACGCTGAGGAATACCGCGATATTCGCGACGACGGGGATAGTTTCCCAATTACTCATCGGAACTGGGATAGCGTACCTGCTGTTTCGGGCGGAAAGGAAAGTCGAGAACATCTTTCGCCCGATCTTTATCATCCCGTGGTTGACCTCGGTCCTCGTCGCTTCGTTTGGCTGGAGGCTGGTCCTGGGAAGGGATACGGGTATAGTCAACATGTTGATCTCCAGCCTGGGATTCGAGCCAATCAGCTTCATCGGCCACCCGGCCACGGCGATGCTGGCTATCGTAATTGCCAACATCTGGAGGGGGACACCGTTCACGATATTGTTGATGAACTCGGCGATGACGTCGATCAACCCGCAGCTAGTCGAGGCGTCGAAGATAGATGGGGCCAGTCAGTGGACCTTTTACACGAAGATAGCACTGCCGATCCTGAAGCCCTTTATCCTGATGAACACGATTCTGATAACGGTCTGGACGATTAACGCTTATGGGTTGATTCTAAACATGACTGGGGGTGGACCACTTAACGCGACGAGGGTATTCCCGCTGCACGGTTACCTGGCTGCATTTAGCGAGGGGAGGTTCTCATTCGCCGCGGGAATTACGATGCTGTCAGTTCTGATGACGCTGGTGTTGATTTACTTCTACCTCAGGTTTTACGACGTCGAGCTCGTCGATTAAGGAGAGTTATGACAGAAAAAAGAGTAAGAATATTTATTCTCGTCGCCTGGGCGATATTCACCCTGCTGCCGATTTACTGGGTACTGGACATATCCTTTCAACCGGAGATATCCTTTCCCCCGCAGCTCGCACCGCTGAACCCGAGCCTGACGCACTACACGAGCCTGCTCAACGAGCGACTGGTCGTCACGGGGCTGCTGAATTCACTTTTGGTGAGCGTGGTTGCCGCCCTCGTTTCCGTAGTTATAACGACGATGGCGGGTTACGCCTTTGCCCGCCTGGAGTTCAAGGGAAAGAAATTGTTGTTCATTGGCCTGTTGATGGCTTTCCTCCTCCCGCCGAACCTGAACATAGTCCCCATATTTTCACTGTTCAGCGAACTGGGGATCCTCGGCAGCAGGTACGGGATGGTCTTTTTATACCAGCTTCTGGTGACACCGCTTAACATATTCTTGTTCATGAACTACTTCAATACGGTTGAGGACGCCATAGTTGAATCGGCGATCCTCGATGGAGCGGGGGTCTTTCAGAGGTACTACCGGATATTCATGCCGCTGGCGAAACCCGCCCTGGTTGCCGGGTTCATCTTCGCCTTCCGCTTCTCCTGGTCAGAGTACGTCTATGCGACTACAATGGTATCGGATAACTCAAAAATTCTCTTTACTGCGGCGCTAGAGAGGGCGATTTTTTCCGGGCAGTACACGGTCAACTTCGGATACATGGCAAGCGGAGCGATGTTTCTGGCGTTGCCCGTAGTAGTAATCCTGCTATTCGGGCAGAAATATCTTGAGCTGGGACTGCAGCTTGGCGGCGTCGACTGAGTTTTGGCTCGCGGTGAAGCGGTTTTTTAGGTTGTTGGTTTTATGCTTCAAAGTTTAACCAGAAGTTGGCGGCAGTACAGGCAGAACTTCCTGAGGCTGAGCATATTTTTCTGCGTTACCGCGATTCCCATTCAACTTTTGGTCCTTTACGCGCCACGGACGCTAACAGTGAGGATAATCGTCCCCGCGGCGTTCGTCGTCTCCTTCCTAGTCTGTGGTGGGATCGACGTGGTCATCGTGGACGGCTTCCGTCAGGGCAAAGAGGTACCCTACCGGACGGCGTGGCGAAAGGTAGTCAGGAGAGGACCGGAACTCACTGCGTTTGGGGCTGGGGCATCGGCCCTAGGATTGATCTCCCTCTATCTGGTCCTCCGTTTTCTAAACTTCGTCACGGCGCTGGCTCTGTTGGCACTTCCCCTATTCGCTGCCTTCGGTCTGCCTGCACTGGTCCTCGAACGCGGGGGGTTACTGGAAACGATGAGGGAAGTGGCCAGTTTGAGCTGGGAAAGCGCGGGGAGGGTAACGCTGTTTTTCCTGCTCCCGGGAATCGGGGTGGTTTACGTGTGGTTTTTGGGCCTCTGGCTTCCGCTGTGGTGCTTCGTCTTTCCGCTCTGGGTGTCTCTGATCACCAACTTATACCTGGAAGTACGGGAGACGGGAGGGGAGAGTTAATTTAATAAGGGGGATTTGATGAAGCCTAACGTAGTAATTCTTACCTGTCACGACCTGGGACGTTTTCTCGGGGCGTACGGCAGGGAGGTCGAGACGGATAGAATAGACGAGTTTTCCGAGGACGGGGTAATATTTGACAACAACTTTGCCACGGCCCCCCAGTGCTCTCCGAGCAGGGGCAGCATCATGACGGGAAAGTATCCGCACAATCACGGACTCATGGGCCTTGCGCACGAGGGCTATGGCTGGGAGCTGAACGAAGGTGAGAAGACGCTCCCGCAGTACTTGAAGGAGGCAGGCTACGAGACCCACCTGTTCGGGCTGCAGCACGAATCGGAGGACCCATACAGCTTGGGTTACGAATACGTCCACGGTCCGGGCGTCGGGGAGAGGAGGGTTGAGCCGACGACGGGGGAATTTCTCAACTTCCTCGACGAGAGGGAGGGCCATAGGGAAGATCGACCTCTGTTCGTTTCAATTGGTTTCTTCGAGCCACACCGCCCGTACGGGCTTGACGATTATGACAACGAGGATTCGGAAAACGTTACTCCGCCCCCCTTTCTCCCCGATAACGAAGGGGTGAGAGAGGACCTGTCGGGACTTTACGGGATGATATACCAGGTCGACGAGTCGACGGGGAGAATCATTGACGGACTGAAGGAGCACGGCATTTACGAAAACACGCTGTTTGTCTTTACCGTCGACCACGGGATCGCCATGCCCAGGGCGAAGGGGACGTGTTATGACCCGGGCGTGGGTACGGCGCTGATTATGGCGGGACCGGGAGGACTCGCGGTGGGCAGGCGCCTGAGGGAGCTGATCAGCAACGTCGACCTGGCCCCGACGATACTGGATTACGTCGGTCTGGAAGTTCCCGATGAGATGGACGGGCGGTCATTTCTTCCCTTGCTGCGAGGTGAGGAGTACGTGGAACGGGACCATCTCTTCCTGGAGATGACGTGGCACGACAAGTACGCACCGGTCCGGGCGATCAGGACGGAGAAGTACAAGTACATCGCTAACTTCACGGAGAAACCGCAGGTCTATCTCCCGGCCGACATATACTACTCTCCCGCGGGAGAGGAAGTCAGGGAGGAGTACTACGGGGCGGAAAGACCAGCTGAGGAACTCTACGACCTGACCGAGGACCCTCTAGAAACCGATAATCTGGCTGACAGGCCGGCTATGGGGGACATAAAGCTCAAGTTACGACGGAAGCTGGTTAACTGGATGAGGAGGACGGACGACCCGCTGCTTGAAAGGGACGTCCCGCCGACCGAAGAGCAAAAGAGGACGCTGGAGGAGACTGATTTCGAAAACTAAAATCACGCGAGGAGCGTCAATGAGCAAAGATAATATTTACTGGGGAGATTTTCACAAGCACCTGCAGGACCTGGACAATGCCGACGCCATTGTCGAATCCGCTCGTGATAACCTCGACTTCTACCCCCTGCTCTGCTATCCGTTCGTCTGGTTTCTCCAGAACGAGTCGGGAGGCCTCGACTACCTCGGACAGCCGTCCGACCTGAGCGACGAGTTCTCAGAAATAGAGAGGGAGAGAAAACTTCTGGTCGAATCAACCGGCCACAGGTCGGAGTTCGACGACTGGTGGAAAATCATTAAACGGACGGCAAAGAAGTACAACGAGCCGGGTGAATTCGTGACCCTTCTCGGTTACGAATGGCACGGGGACCGCCAGAAGTACGGTGACAACAACATCATTTACTTCGGCGACGAGGGAGGCCTCGACCCCGAGGAAGAGCTGCCTGACCTCTACGAGAACTTGAGAGGCAAGAAGGCCTTTGCCATTCCTCACCACATAGGTTACAAGGTGGGGTGGAGGGGCAAGGACTGGGATTACTGGGACGAAGACCTATCCCCCGTGGCCGAGATATTTAGCTATCACGGTTCGTCGGAGACGGAGCCCTCACGTCTGACGCTGAGCAATAACCCCTCGATGGGGCCGGGTGCCGGGATATCCCTCTGGAAGGAAGGTCTGGATAGAGGATACCGAGTTGGTGCGATTGCGAGTAACGATGGTCCGGGACTACCCGGGGGGTACGGAAACGGTCTGGCTGCCGTCCTTGCAAAAGGGTTGACGCGGGACTCGCTTTACCGGGCGGTACAAGAGAGGAGGACCTACGCCGTAACCGGCGACAGAATCAAGTTAAACTATCACCTCAACGGAAATCGGATGGGAAGCGTAATCGACGGCGCGAGTGAGATTAACGCCGAATATTCCGTAAGGTGCCCGGACGTACTTGACCGTGTGGAACTGATCGTCAACGGGGGGCGGGTGGATTCCTACGTCCACATCCCCGAAGTGGATTACGGGGGTGCCGAAGAGTTTAATGTCCGGGTCGACTTCGGTTGGGGTCCGGCGGCGCAGTACGGCCTGGAAGTCTCGGACCTGAGGTGGACCGGAGAGTTAAGCGTTGAGGGGGGAGAGCTGACCGGCGTGGACGGCTGCTTTACGATGGTCGGGCAAAAACTCGATTGGGACGAGAGTGGTGCCAGGTGGGAACTCAACACGAGAAGGTCGACCAACGAGCTTAACTCCGAACTGAAACAGTCGCTTATTCTCAAGGTCCGCGGCGACCTTAGCACAAAACTCACCTTCACCGGCGACGGCTACCAGTTTACGAAAAAGATCGGGGACCTGACGGAGCGCTCAGAGGTCATTTCCCTGGAGGAGTTCGCCGTCCGAAAGATAGAAGAGAATACGGGGATCGACGGAGGGGACGTGGTAAACTCGGACGTGTTTTACTTCAACGCCCCAAAAATTAAACTCCATAAGGCGAGCGTCCAGACAGAGAGAGTTGCCAGCGGGACGTTCCAATTCGACGCCCTTCAGGAGGGGCGGAACTACGCCTACCTAAGGGTCGAAGAGAAGAACGGTCAGATGGCGTGGTCCAGCCCCATATGGATCGACAGATAAGGTCAAATTCAGTTGAGTTAGGGAGGTATATCCCGTGAACGAGCAGTTGAAGATAACGTTGATCGGCGCCGGAAGTGCGGTATTCGGTCCTACGAGTATTATGTCAATTCTGGGCTCCAGACCGCTATCCGGCTCGAAGCTAACTCTGGTTGACGTAAACGAGGAAAAGCTTGAACTGGTAACGGCCGCCGCCAGGGAGATGAACGAGTTTCTCGGCGCGGGAATGGAGATCGACTCGGAGACGGAGGGAAGGAATGCCCTCCCGGGGACCGACTACCTGCTAATTACGGTGGAGGAGGATAGAATCGACCGCTGGCAGACGGATTTTCAGATTCTTAAGGACTTCGGAATTAAGCACACGCTCGGGGAGAACAGGGGGCCCGCCGGCCTGTCGCACACGATGAGGACGGTCCCCCTCGTCCTGGATATCTGTCGGGACGCCGAGGAGCTATGTCCGGATGCCACGGCCATCATATTTACTAACCCCGAAGACCGGATTGCCTACGCGATCAACAGATACACCAACCTGGAGGCCTACGGGTACTGCGACGGAAACTGGGATTTTCGCGACCACTTTCTCGGTGACCTGCTGGGGATTCCCGGCGGTAGAATTCATCTGGAAGGAGCCGGGATAAATCACATGGTCTGGATTACCGAACTGCGGGACAGAGCTACCGGTGATGATCTCTACCCCGAGATGGTCAACCTGGCCGAAAAAGAGGGCTGGCAGCCCCTGTCTCACCACCTGTACAGGACCTACGGGTTGTGGCCACACGAAAACGACGGTCACGTCGGCGAGTACATCGGCTACGCGCAGGAATTCAACGACTGCAGCGGCTACGACTTCGACGCCCACCTGAAACAGGAAGAGAAGTGGCTCGGGCGTCTGCGCCGCCTAAAAGAGGGCAATTACCCGATAGAGGAGTTCGTCGGGGAACTCTCCGAGTACGAGCGGTTTACGTTTGGGGACATGAGCTTTACCCGGATGATCGAGGGGCAGATTGCTGAGGAGAACGTCTTCTTATCCGGCTCAAACCTGGTAAACAACGGGAAGATAGCTAATCTACCCGATGACATGGTCGTAGAGGTACCCGCTACTGTAACTTACGGCGGGATAAATGGGTTCTCGATGGGCAAGCTGCCGGAGGGAATTGCCAGCATATGTTACCGTGAGGGGACTATTCAGAAGCTGTCGGCGGAAGCTGCCGCGGAGGGGTCGCGTGAGAAGGCCCTGCGGGCTCTTGACCTGGACGATATCGTCCACAGCCCGAAGGTGGCGGAAGAGCTGCTCGATGAATTTATCGACGTCCATCGGGACTACCTGCGGACGTTCTAAGGGGGCCCTTAGGGCGCAATCACTCTACGGCCCCAAGGCGGTTTCGCGCGAAGAAATAGACACCCACGGCAAACAACAGGACTGTAAGGACCAGCAGAGAAACCAGGTTGAAGGCGATGTCTTCTAGCCCCCCACCGAAGGTAAGGAGGGTCCTCAGGGCGTCGGCGGCGTGCGTCCAGGGCAGGACGTCGTATATCTCGAAAGTGGTGCCAAATAGTTTACCAATGGGTACCTTAGGCAGGGGAAAGAACGCGCCCACCAGAAAGCTCATCGGTACGGACACCAGCGTCCCGAGGTTGTCAGCGTGCTTTTCGTTCTCGGAGAAGGCGGCTATTAGAAGTCCGAGCGCGACAGAGGCGATCCCGCCGATCACGGCAACGAGGACCGCCAGGAGCAACGACTCTATCCCCCCGACCCAGCTAAACCCGATAAGGATGGCCACCGCGAACAGGATTAGGACCTGAACAATGGCCAGTATGCTCCACGGGATTAACGTGCCAAACAGCAGGTCGAAGGAGGTCATATTGGACAGCTTGAGCCGTTCGAGGGTCCCCCGGTCGACCTCCTTTGCCAG
>JAGYME010000159.1 GCA_018400715.1 Candidatus Bipolaricaulota bacterium | reverse complement strand
CGATTCGTCGACCTCGAGCAGGGCGCCGAGTTACCACCCACCGACGGCCTGCTCTTCGAACTCGACGGCAACGCCCGAGTGATCATTCGCCCGAGCGGCACCGAACCCAAGGTCAAGGCTTACCTGCAAGCCGTGGTTCCGGTCACCGCAGATCTGGCGTCAGCGCGTGAAAAGGCCCATCACCAGATCCACGCCCTCGAGGAGACTGCGCGCACCTGGCTCAACTAGCCACTATCCACAACCTCTTCAGCCTGTGGCATGACGTCCACAGGCTGGAAATTGGAACTACCCCTCGTGGGCACTTCGCGGGGTAATGGAACATGCCCGAAGACGATTCTTTTGTGTTTGACACAAACCTAGGAGTGAAGGTACGGTTCCTCCCAGGAGCGCACAAACATGGCGTCCAAGTTGAGGATCAATTGCACGTGCTGGATGCCGCTCGCGTGGTCTTCATCCGCGACGCGACGCGTGGACGGTCCAGGCGCGAGTGGCTGTTCCTCGGCGAAGGCCCCAACGGGGAGGTCTTGGAAGTGATCGCTATTCCAGGAACGAGAGAACACTTCCTGGTCATTCATGCGATGCCCATGCGCAAGAAGTGGCAACCATTGTGGAACTGGATGCAGCAAGGAGGTTCATCATGAGTACATCACCCAAAAAGGTGGAACCGATCTACACCACACCAGAAGCAGAGGGCTTCACGCAAGAGGAGATCGACGAACTAATCGCAGAGATCGAAAGCGATGACTACGACTTGCTCGAAAACTCAATCATGATCATCCGACCCCGAGGTAGGCAGTCCCTGACCGCTCCGGGAGTTCATTCCCCTCTGGTCAGCACAAGGGTCCCCGCCTCACTTCTGGACATGCTCAAGGCAAGAGCAGAGTCCGAGGGAATAAGCGTCTCTGAAGTGCAGCGACGGGCACTCAGCGAATACGTGGGGCACCCGCAACTATGACAACGCTGCATTAAAGGTTGTCTGATCGACAGGCTGTGAGGAGAATGATTGCTGTGACCGGGCGAATTGTCTTCGATGTCGACTTCATGTTGACGCCCAACCCCGGTGAAACGTTCGCCACCTGGGAAGGCCTTCGAGCGGGCACACGCTCACAGATTCGCACCGGCGAAGTCGTTACCGCAACCGACGGCGAGGTCACTCATTCCGCCACCGTGCTCCGAGAAGAACCCTGGGGTGTGGTTCTGGCTGTGGACTTCAGTCAGACTCTGACGTCTCCCTAGAGCCACCGAATACCCTTCCCCCGTGAGCCTGCTTCCCACCCGCCCCCTCACCGACACCTCCTCGGACGGTCTGAAGGCGTACCTCAAGGGACTCCCCGGCGTGGATCAGGTCGGTCTGGAAGCCCGCGCCGCCACCTTGGCCACCCGCTCGATCAAGAACGAATCCAAGGTCTGGGCGATCGACACCGCCATCTCGATGGTGGATCTCACCACCCTCGAGGGCATGGACACCCCCGGCAAGGTCAAG
>JAGYME010000158.1 GCA_018400715.1 Candidatus Bipolaricaulota bacterium | reverse complement strand
AGAATGACCATGCTTGAAGCAGAACTTGCTCTCTTCCTTCACCGCTTCGGTACCTACCTCATGGTAGCCCTCATCATTATACTTACCTGGCTAATTAGCGAAGTGAACACTCACAACCGCATAAAGGACACCCTCCTTAGCCGTGCTGAGAGCGCAGCCCGCGCACGTATCCGCTCCCTCGAGTGGCAACTATCCCGCACTACTGAGCAATTAAAAACTACCCAGGCCGAGCTTGAAGCCGAACGCACTACCCGCCGAGCGATGGCAACCACCCTGCAGAGGGCCCTTAAAATAAACACGGAGGGCAAATAGCATGAGCGATGATAGCAGAGTAGAGATGCTAACAGTACCAGTCGACCATATATACAAGGCAGTAATACGCATGACTAAACAGCGTGATCGCATTAAGCACTTAGAAGCGCAACTTAAAGAGGCCCTTACCCTCATAGAAGAGGTAACCGGAGCAGCCGGCTACGACTGGCGCTGGGATGATGAGCGCTTCTCCTATGTTGAGCCCCAAGTGGATAAGAGCACCATACTGCAAATGAACAGTCTCTTAGAAGAGTATAATAAGGAGAAAGACGATGAGTAATTACACAAACAACATATGGAACTACCTTCCACCAGAGATAACCGCTATCGTAATAGAAGGAAAGAGTATAATGGTAGGAAAGCCGGGAGACTTTCTACCAGTAATTGATCCTAAGAAGGCACTTGTACTACACCGACCTATAGTAAAGGAGAGAACAATGAAAAAGCATAACGTAATGAGCTTCTGGAACGAGCTCACAGTAGAGGGAACAGTGGTAGAGGGAGACTGGGAGGGGGACCCTTCAATTCCTCGCGGTACCCACCAGCTACCTCCCTACGTAGAGGACTATATAGTAACCACGGAGACCGGAATCGATATGCTCGACTACCTTAACAAGAGCGCACTACAAGAGATAGAAGACGCCCTACTAGATGAGTACCGTAGAAGGAGCGACTTCCATGAGTGAAGAGAAAGTTATACGTATCGAGGAAGTTGAAGGGATGTTGCGACGAACCCTTGACGAGCAGAACGAGAAGAGCCTGCGGGATTGGTTTGCAGGGATGGCGATGCAAGGATTATTAAGCAATCCGTCGATAATTGATACACTTGGCAAATATCATAACATTATTGATACAAGTTTTTCATACGCCGACGCAATGCTAAAGGAGCGGGAAAACCATGAGAATAATTGAAAATCTCGGAATAACGCCGGGGCCGTGGGAAAAGCATGTACTTATGGTTGCGACAAAACGTGTTGATGAGACAAGGCTACCAGGTGAGTCATGGCTTGATATGCGCGAGAGGACAGAACCGCTGAGAGACACGGCTGAAGAAATGCAGAAAAACGATCTAAGGCTTGCCAATGCCGCCCCTGAGATGCTTGAGGCTTTGATTGATTTAATCGATAATGAGCCATGCAGGTTAGATCATGAAGGGTTTTGTCAAACACATAATTTAGAAAATCC
>JAGYME010000157.1 GCA_018400715.1 Candidatus Bipolaricaulota bacterium | reverse complement strand
CCCGTGATGGATAACTCGATCTAGAAGTGCTGCCGTTAAGTGTTTGTCTCCAAACACTTTGTTCCCTGGACAAAACTCTCAATCTGTTTTCCGAGATCATCGAACTCCGCCCCAATCAAGCAGTTGATCTTTAGAAACTTTTAACCTAAGATTCCTCTTCTGTTTGTTGGCCCCTTAGCGGGTTTTGTGTTGCCGAGCAGAGTATACCGAACCCAGTATCCACGATTCTATTGTCGAGCTCCCCAAGTTGGACGGGGCATTTGTAATTCGTGGACGGACTAATTAAAACTGCAGGGACCTTCCTAGGTTCAAGGTCGGGCAAGCGTAAACAGGTAGAAGAAGACCTAGAGCTTCCCGAGGGGCTTGATGCCAGACACGTGGCGGCAGCAGCGACAACGGCTCGTACTGTAGCTACGGCGATCGTAGTGCCTTCGATTGCCCCCATCCTTCCAAGCAGCGGACAACATCAGGGGTCCTACTTTGTATTAATGAGAAAAATATTCTATAATCTTTGTCGGAGTCATAGTCTCTATTGATCACGAAAACAAGCCATCGAAAACGTTCCACAATAAATGACATATTCTATTGTTTATCTCGTTAGTTGATAATATTGCCGCCGATAATTTAACTTCTGTTCAGGGAGAGACGAGAGGCAGCTGACTTGATGATATTAACCCGTTTCTGGATGATGAGTATCTGAAGCTAGGAGGAAGGTCTTATGCCAATAAATGGGTTTTCCACAGGTGATATAACCCCTGACGTTTCCTTCCAGAAGTTAGCGGAACTGAGCCCAACCGGAATAACCCAAGTGGATAAGGACGGAGAAATAGTCTACGCCAACCGCAAAGCTGAGGAAATACTCGGCCTTGAAAAAGACGAAATTACCGGCCGCTCCTACGACGACCCCGCTTGGAAGATAACATGCTACGACGGAAGCGACTACCCCAAGGAGAAGTTACCCTTCGAGATAGTGAAAAGGACCGGAGGACCCGTCGAAAACGTCAGGCACGCAATAGAGTGGCCCAACGGCGAGAGAAAGCTTCTGTTAATTAACGGCTCCCCTATATATGACGAAGGCGAGGTCTTCGACGGTATGGTAAGCACAATTCAAGACGTAACCGAAGTAATTAGAATGGAACAGCGTGAGGATCATTTAAACTCCGTCATTAGTTCTATCCGTGACGTAAACCAATTATTGGTCAGGGAAAACGACAGGAACAAATTAATAGAAGGAATCTGTGATATCCTCGTTGAGGGTCGAGGTTACTACAACGTCTGGATAGCGCTGTTTGACGAGAACGACAATTTACTGGCCGCTGCCGAAGAGGGTTTGGGCGATGACTTTGAACCAATGTTGAATCGGCTCAGTAAGGGGGATTTGCCAAGCAGGACCAAGAAAGCCCTAGAACATGAGGGTATAGTCATAACCGAGAACCCCTCGACCCGCTGCAGCGACTGCCCTTTATCCAGTAAATACGAAGGTAGAGGCTCCTTTAGCGCCAG
>JAGYME010000156.1 GCA_018400715.1 Candidatus Bipolaricaulota bacterium | reverse complement strand
CAGATGAGCAGAAAGAAGGATTTACCATACGCAAGAAGCTCAGCAGATTTCAAGATAGGAACCAGATAAAAGAGGTACCTAAGAATGAGCAGAAGACTATTGAAAGTATAGTCGACTTCCTGGAAGCTGGCGGGCAGAACGCTAAGTGGGATATGCACGATGATTTGTTTGTGTTCACGGCTAAGATACTCCGGGATTCGTTCACATTCAACCGTTCAACATTCGAGTTGGAGCGGAGTATGAAGAACGACCTGTTGAGGTTCATAGCGATAGATGCGCAGACGATACGTTATCTCGAGACGATAGATCCTTACTATAAATGGAAGAACCCAAAGAGCCAATTCGCTGAGAAGAAGTTCGACGGACGTTCATATCTGCCGAGGTTCTGTCAGATCTGGAACGGTCAGATAGCCGAGAATCCCATCAACAAAGAGCAGATAGTGTGGTACCCGTGGGAACTTGCATTCGAGACGAGGAATCCTGCGACAGATATTTGGAGGAACGGTTACGGAGTCGGTGAAATAGAGGTGTTGAGCCAGGTTATAACGTGGATACTGAACGGACTCCAGTACAACGGAAACTTTTTCTCACAGGGGAGCAACCCCAAAGGACTACTCAATGTCAAGAACGGAGATTCAGGCGGACAGGGAGTATTGAACTCTCTGAGGCAGATGTGGAAAAGTTCAATAGCAGGTGTACAGAACTCACACAAGATGCCTGTCGTCGAGGGGTTGGATCTCGAGTGGATAGACATGCAGCAGAGCAACAAGGACATGGAGTTCCAATTGTGGAATGAATTCCTGATAATGATAACATGCTCGGTGTTCACTATCGATCCTTCAGAATTGGGGTTCCAGTTTAAGAATCAGGCTCAGCTGTTCGGTGAGAAAGGGCAGAAAGAGAGATTAGAGCATTCTAAAGACAAAGGACTGAAACCTCTATTAGTATATCTACAGAAGATATTCAACAAGTACATAATCTCAGAACTGGACGACAATTTTGAATTTATATTCACAGGTGTTGATCTTGATGACGAATCTCAGTATTTAGAGAACGATGAGAAGAAAGTTGACAAAGGATTTGTGTCAATGGAGGATATGTTCGAGAAGTATTCACACCGCAAGTTCAACCCAGATAAGGACACTATACTGAATCCCGTATATTGGCAAGCGCAACAGGCCAAGATGTTCGGTGGAGAGGGCGCTAACGATGCTGTCGACGAGATGACAGGTGAGCCGGATGAGGGTGCTCAGAATCCTTTCGAGGATTTCGATAAGTCTAACGAGAGCAACCCTATTTGGGACATGACCAAGCAGTGGATGAAAGAGAAGGAAATATTGAAGTAATATGGCAGACAAGGATAAAAAGACCGACATACCCCAGATCGTAATGATAGTCCTCCTGGTGCTTCTGGGAGTTTATTTCGTCGTCAATGTTCAGGACAGTAGAAGTTCCTACCGAGAGGAGATAACTTCGTTAGAACGATCGAGAGACAGCTTACAGACGAGATTAGAGAACGGTGTCGACAAGGATTC
>JAGYME010000155.1 GCA_018400715.1 Candidatus Bipolaricaulota bacterium | reverse complement strand
AAACTACCAGCTCAGCCTCAATATTTCCGGGCAGGGTGTTCAGGATTACGGAAGCGACGGCGTAGGACAAGATTACGTCACCGACGATACTCAACAGGGCTCTTGGGCAGACGTTGGGGAGGAGGGGGACCTTCCTCCCATTGACGTCGAGCTTCCCGAGCCAAACGGGGCTGATATCCCTTTTTAAAGGACCCGGGGATACCAAGCGGCTCTACTTGCCGCGGCGCGTGTGGCCCCGGGTGCCCTGAGAACCCTATCGGCGACGTGGAGCTGCTCATCAGGGACCCGGAAGAGCCGGGTTCGTACATCCTCCTCACCTATAAGGACGTCACGAGTTGCGGCACGCACGAGGGCTGCCGCTGGCACGACTGGTGCTTCGACAGGTGTGTCGAGATCTACGACGAGACCCTCCGTTCTGAGGTCGTCGGGCCCGACGTGGCAACATTTGTGGGGCCTTGTCATAGTATTTGTAATGCCCGCGCCGAGTACTATGGAACGGTAGCGACGGCGGAGGAGAGAGGGCCCACCTCTGCGCTCTCTGCCTTCAACTGGTTCCTTGAAGAGGGACCGTTCGACCGGTACTGGCTGTTCGCGGAAAAAGTGGAGCCGTCCAGGTTCGACGGTGGAGAAACGGAGATCGCCCAGCGAGGACTAAAGATATACCCCGATGACTTCACCGATGACCCCTACGGCGTCTCGACGTACGAAATCATCTTTTACACGGGCCGGGAGTTAGGCGCGGGGACGGATGCGAAGATACACCTGGAATTAATCGGCGAGAAAAACGGGGAGACGACTCAGAGCGGACCATTTTTCTTCGACGGTTACAGCATCTCCGGTGACGCTCTCAGCTTCCTGTCGGATGCCGATAGCAGCGTAGTTAGCGAACTGAGGTCCACACTGGGGATAGATACCCTAATCGGTGCGGGCTCGGCGATCGCGGACTTCGCCCTCGACCAAATCTTTTTCGAGGCGGGCAGCAAGAACAGTTTCTTCAGGACCGGACCCGAGATAGGTGAACTGGAGAAGATAGTGGTCGGTCACGACAACTCGGGGATCTTTGCCCCGTGGTATCTGGACAGGGTAACAATCATCGACACGAGGTCGAGGAAGACCTGGACCGCAAACGTGGACAGGTGGATCAGCGAGGACTCGGGGACGCTTTCCCTTACCGTTTCCGATATTCGGGAAGAGTCACTCTGTCTCAGTTCTGCCACGCTCTACCTGATTGACGTAAAGACGAAATCCGAGGTGTTTGCGGGGACCGATTCAAAGATTTCGATAGAATTAATCGGAAACTGCGGCGGGGTAGGAGTAGAGACCTACCCGGTCCACCTGGATACTCCGGGCAACAACTTCGAGATGGGGGATTACGACCAATTCCTCGTCGTGGCCGGAAAAGTTGGGGAGTTGAGCCGGATCACGATCCACCATGACGGCTCGGGAATTGGGCCTGCCTGGGACTGCGATTACGTGAATGTAAGAGATTTGCTCAGCATAGTTTTCCCCGAACCCGGAGGCCCCATCATCAGCAC
>JAGYME010000154.1 GCA_018400715.1 Candidatus Bipolaricaulota bacterium | reverse complement strand
TGAATGTCTGCACCATGTTACGAAACACTATTCGCCGAATTGATACATCCTTCTCAACTGGACGTCGCATTCTCACCTAAATTAGGTTTGTGTCCCCGGAATTCCTGGAATTCTGAATGAGTTAGTCCGTGTCTGCCGTCAAATCAACCTCCAACAGGCTTTTCTCCACTTGTGGATAGAGCTTATCGATAGCTGATTGGATACCGATAGTCTTATCTAGAGCGGTCACGATGCGGCAGTAGGTGCGGATCTCATCGAGGGTAAGCCAGCGGTCTTTTCGGTCCTTGAACCATTTATGGCACACCTGGTAACCGCCGGTCTGGTACTGCCATACCTGTGATGAAACACCCTCAAAATACTGACTGGTATTGATGTATACCCGCTCTTTCTCCGCATCGTAGCGAAGGTTATTCTTACCCATCCGTGTTACGCTATCCCCCTCACCCTGAAAGCGGGCGATCGGTGCTTCGAGCTCTGAAGAACGAAGCAAATGAATATCTACCAGTCTTTGTCCTAGAGCAGCCAGCGCCTGAAAAAGCTTGAAATCTTTAGTGAAAGGAATTCTAGGAAAGTCAATCTTGAGAAATTGCGCATACTTCTCGCGATAAGTTGGCGCGTAAAGGATAGCGTAGATGTAGTAGAAAAACGACTCCGATGAAGTTTTTTCACCGTATGAATTCCTCAGCGTCTCGATCAGCCTGGGGTTCAGATTTGGTTGGCGCTCCTCTGGCTCGTGATGGGCGAATAGCTCCTGCCGGTTAGCGGAGGGGTAGATGTAAAGCGGCAACAGGTAATTGACCTCTTTCAGTGACACAGCGTGATGTTGCATCGCTTTGTTCGTACAGAATATGTGGTGAAAACTGTCACCTATCTCCACGTTCCGAGTTACGCCCAGTGCCAGATTCTCCCCCGCCAGCATATGTCGCATTACCTCCTCGCGGCCAAAGTCGATGGCATGATTATGGTAGAACAACCAACGAACGTCGAAAGGTCGATAGAGACATGGGACGACTCTTTTGCCCCAATTTGTGTCCTCTTGGATCAATCTTCGTTTTTCAGCAAGCTGCCAATCACGATTATCCTTCAATTTGAATGTTTCCCGGACGACATCTACTGGGAGATTGGGATCAAGGAAGGTCCGGATACGTCGTTTGAGAACCTCCCGATCAAAGTCGAAGACAAAGTGATCTCTATGGGTCTTAATGCCAGTGCTATTGACCGGAAAAATGTCAGTTATTTTGGTGAACTGGTTATAGTCTTCCAGAGACTCCTCGTTCCTGGGAACGAAGAGATAAAACTCCGAATGAGGATGGATCTCTTGCCAATTTGTGGAAGAGCGGTTGTTTTTCTCAAGCCAGCTATATTTAAAATCTCGCAGGCCCCAGCATTCAGAGTGGAAAACCTTGCATCCTTCACGGTGGTTTTTCTTGACGAAAAAGGCTATAGCGACACCCTGACGGATATCGAACACATTCTCGTCCTTCGATCCATCAGGACACTTTTCTTTCTTCAGCGAATTTCCGTGGAGGTCAAGTACATATATCTCATC
>JAGYME010000153.1 GCA_018400715.1 Candidatus Bipolaricaulota bacterium | reverse complement strand
GACAAATTGGATCTGGCATCGTTACTGTCAGGTTTACAATACGAAATGGTGTGATACATTTATTTGGCGCCGGATATTGGCGTGAAGGAAAGCAGCGATATGAAGAGAGATGTTGTTCCCCGCCAGAAGAAGTTTCCCCAACTTGTCTGAATCCATTTCCCCAACTTGACAGAATACAGTTCCCCTTGTAACGAGAGGGAAATTCCGCAGGTTTACCTGCGGAATTTCCGGTGGCGACATCAACAACGAAAAAAAGAGAAAAGCTTACAGCTCACCGGCAGGAAGGTCCGACGAGTCGATGATAGTATTTTTCTCTATGGCGCCTGCTACAATAGCGTTGTAGCAGATGCGGTTTATCTGTCGGGCAATTCCGTTTGTGCGCTTGAAGATCTCCATCTTCGCTGCATCCGAGAAGAGTTTCTCTTTTCGATGGGCAACCTCAAGACCATGGTCGATGTAGGATGCGGTCTCCTCCAGGCTCATAGGCGAGATATGATGAGAGAGGCGAATGCGGGCACGAAGCGAATCGAAATGGGAGTAGCCGAGGAGGGTGATTAGCTCGGGCTGTCCGGTGAGGATGAAGGTTATGCGGTTCTGTGAGTCGGAATTGAAGTTCGTCAGTGCTTTGATCGAGGCGAGCGCCTCCTCGGCGACGTCCTGTGCGTCGTCCAGGACGACCACCGGTTTGCGTGAGCCCTCCTCTACGGCCTGAAAGAAGGCAGGTTTTGCCTTTCCGAGGGAGTGAGGAGGTTCGATTTTCATCCCCCTCAGCAATGCCTTCACCAGCTCCCCCTCGCCGCAGATGTTCCCGCGCAGGTAGATCGGCTGATAGCGATTTGAGTCTATGCGTGCCAGACCATGACGAATGATCAGCGACTTGCCGCAGCCGATCGGGCCGCTTAAGAGCATCACGTCTTCACTTTCAATACCGAGTTCGAGCATGGCCGAGCTTCTGGAAAGTTCCTCGGTGGGAAAGATATTCTCATCGGCTATGTCTTTGCCGAAGGGCAGGTGCGAGAGGCCGTAGTGGGTCAGTATGGCATCCCTCATTGCCGCCCCTCCTCTTTAAGTTTGTGATAGTTCACCGTTGATGCCTTCCGATCAAGCTCGGCCTGCCGCTTTCTCAGGGATGCGAAGTAGTCGGCCGCCTCGGCGCTGACCTTTCTATCGGCTGCCTGTCGCTCTTCCGGAAGCTTTTCGATGGCGGGGTTGACCAGTTTCTTTAGACCGAGCGTTTCGACTTTCTTGCCGTTCTCAAATCGCCACACCTCCCTCAGGTCGAAGGGGTTGTAGCGTACCTCGATGGTGCTTCCGGCTGCTGCCTCGCTGTAATACTGGTTGCCCTCGAACTTGATTGTTCCCCACTTTGCGACCTTCCGATACACGTAGAGCAGGAAAAGGTTCTCGAACCACTGGAGATCCTGCACCCGGCGGTGGCCTTCAGGAAGTCCTTTTTCAAAACGCACCGCCGGGGGTTCTCCGGTAGATGAGTGATTACGGCGGTTGTACTCCACATCCAGCCATGCCCACAGGGCGCTGTTCAGTTCTTCCAGAGTCTTGAATCCGGCTCGTTGTGCTTCGCCCTGGAA
>JAGYME010000152.1 GCA_018400715.1 Candidatus Bipolaricaulota bacterium | reverse complement strand
AGTTACGGCCGCCGTTTACTGGGGCTTAGGTTCAAACCTTCGTGCTAAAGCACTAAGCTTTCTCCTTGACCTTCCAGCACCGGGCAGGCGTCAGCCCCTATACTTCGTCTTACGACTTAGCAGAGACCTGTGTTTTTGATAAACAGTCGCTTGGATCTTTTCACTGCGACCCATTAGGTATTCCTAATGGGTACCCCTTCTCCCGAAGTTACGGGGCTAGATTGCCGAGTTCCTTAACGAGGGTTATCTCGCGCGCCTTGGTATTCTCTACCTACCTACCTGTGTCGGTTTTAGTACGGATACCTGCTGATCTGGCTAGAGGTTTTTCTCGACAGTGTGGGATCAATCAGTTCGCCGCCGTAGCGGCTCCCCATCACCTCTTGAGGTTAATAAAGAGACGGATTTGCCTGTCTCTTCCCTCTAAGGGCTTAGACACGGAACTTTTATCGTGCTGACGTACCCTCCTGTGTCACCCCATCACTCATAGCGATCAGTTGGTAGTACCGGAATATTAACCGGTTGTCCATCGCCTACGCCTTTCGGCCTCGGCTTAGGCCCGACTAACCCTGGGCGGACTTACCTTCCCCAGGAAACCTTAGGTTTTCGGCGGGCAAGATTCTCACTTGCCTTATCGTTACTCATGCCGGCATTCTCACTTCTCTACAGTCCAGGCCTCCTTACGGTAACCCTTCTGCCCATAGAGAACGCTCCTCTACCATCCCGTAGGATCCACAGCTTCGGTGACAAACTTAGCCCCGGATATTTTTCGGTGCAGAATCGCTTAACCAGTAAGCTGTTACGCACTTTTTAAATGATGGCTGCCTCTGAGCCAACATCCTGGCTGTCTGTGTAATTCAACTTCCTTTTCCACTTAGTCTGTACTTAGGGACCTTAGCTGATGGTCTGGGCTGTTTCCCTTTCGACTACGGAGCTTATCCCCCGCAGTCTGACTCCCAAACTAGCACCTATGGCATTCGGAGTTTGATTGGATTCAGTAACCTGGTAAGGCCCTTAGTCCATTCAGTGCTCTACCTCCATAGGCCAACGTTTGAGGCTAGCCCTAAAGCTATTTCGAGGAGAACCAGCTATCTCCGGGTTTGATTGGCCTTTCACCCCTATCCACAGCTCATCCCCTAATTTTTCAACATTAGTGGGTTCGGGCCTCCACCTGCGTTCAAACAGGCTTCACCCTGGCCATGGATAGATCACTCAGCTTCGGGTCTACAGCATGCAACTAATCGCCCAGTTAAGACTCGCTTTCGCTACGGCTTCGAAGATTATTCTTAACCTCGCTGCATACCATAACTCACAGGCTCATTATGCAAAAGGCACGCCGTCATCCGCACATAAATGTGCGGACTCCGACCGCTTGTAGGCATACGGTTTCAGGTTCTATTTCACTCGCTTTTACGCGTACTTTTCACCTTTCCCTCACGGTACTATTTCACTATCGGTGACTTGGGAGTATTTAGCCTTACCAGATGGTGCTGGCAGATTCCCACAGGATTTCTCCGGTCCAGCCTCTGGTTGGTTTGTGTCTTGAAAAGAAAATCTTCCGGATCCGGAAACTTCTCTTTGGCAAAATATTTTTCCAGTGCTTTTTTGACTGAATCATTGATTAGTATTTTCAGCTCTCTTTTTG
>JAGYME010000151.1 GCA_018400715.1 Candidatus Bipolaricaulota bacterium | reverse complement strand
GATTATTTAACGTGATAACGATTGTTTCTCTCTCACTGTACATACATAATGAGAATTAATGGGAATAGAAGAAATAAAACGAAACCAGCCCTTAAGACATTTCCAGGCAAGATCATTTTCTCGTTAGAGCAATAACCTGACATTTAACGTAAGTAATTTAGGGTGAAAAAGATGGAACAGAGGTACTTTAACAAGGGAAACAGATTAAAGAAAAAAGCCAAGGGAGACGGAGGTTTCGTCTCAATGAGGTTTACAAGCCTTTATGGACTCCTCCAGTCTCTGGCAAGATTTTTTTATCAGAAACATCACGAGTGGGTTGCAATCGCTTTCCTGAGAGAGGACTGGTCGACTCAGAAGATCTGGTTTAACAAAGGTGAAAGCCACCGCAGTGTAACGTATGGACTTGAGCCACGGGAAGTGCTGAAGTACGCCCGTAAGTTTGACGCAAAGTACGTAATCGATGCCCACAATCATCCATTATCATCAAAAGACAGGCCAGATTATGGTTCTCGGAGGGCCAATATCGCAGCTAGCTACCAACAAAAGCGGGATCAATTTGGCTTCAGCGATACAGATAACCTCAGCACGGCCAATTACTCGACAAAACCCGAGAATCGTGGGCTGAAATACGCTGATGTCGTCTACGTAGCGGGTGACTATCAAATCCGTGGCGACGATGAAATCATTGACAAATTTTCTGAAGAGAAGAGGCAACCTAGACAGCAAAGGTCATCAGATTCGCCGACTCAAGATCAGGAGCATACGTCTTCTAAAAACTCTGACTGCTTCATCGTAACTTTATGCTACGGGCGGAATTCGCAAGAGTACAGGAGAATGATAGACCTCAGGGACAATTTTTTAAACAATTTTGCAGTTGGACGATTGGCGGTGCGCACATATTACGCGGTAAGTCCACATCTGGTCAAAGTAATAGGCAGATCGGAAGTTCTAACAAAGTATTCGAAGAAAGTCGTCACAAAAATTATGCATGCTTTGGAATCACTCCGTTTAAACAGGGACGGTGCTTTAAAAGAAAACGTCGACGTCTTTCTGACGGGCTTCGGCAAGTGGGAGACCAGGGCGAGGAAGGCTACAGAAAGAGTAAACCCGCAGACCGGTGAGAAGGTCCAGGTTCCCGCTAAAGTGGTTCCTAGGTTTAAGGTGGGTAAGACCCTAAAGGAGACAGCTCAAAGCAACCTAGGCGCTGTCGAGGGCTCCTCAGGGGACTTAGAGATAAAGAAGAATAAGTAATTAGCGCCCATTATGGAAAAGCTAATTGCTTCATGGCGCTCAGTTGAGCCCGAGAAAAATAGATTCCGCTTTTATGCAATTAACGTGGGAGAAGATCTCTGGGGTGACGAAGTCCTCGTAAAGCGGTGGGGAAGGGTCGGCTGCCGAAAGCGGGAGAACTACTTCTGGCCGGACAGCTACCGCGAGCTCATGGAGATGATCGAGGACATAAAGGAGACGAGGGAAGAGCACGGTTACCGGCCGGAAAGGGGAGTTATGGCGAACTAAGAGCAATATAGATTAACAAAACACTCCGAGATTATTTATTGCAGGCAATGCTAAGAATATGAGCGGTCGGCCGATAATTTATCCAACCGACCGCTAAAATATTACGACACCACAATACCTATTATTGAAAAAATTAGTTAAGAACTATTTAT
>JAGYME010000150.1 GCA_018400715.1 Candidatus Bipolaricaulota bacterium | reverse complement strand
TTTCCTTTCTTGTCGCCGAGCTTGGCTAAAGATGCGCACATCACTCTCCTTATAGGCAAACCCACACACCACGCACCGGTAGCTGCGCTCACCTCTCAGCCCCTCTACGTTTCCATCGCTGGGCTCCTGCACACTTCTCGTACTAAGGGTACCATCAGCATCCCTCACACTACGCTCAACCCACCGTATACTCTTATCACCTGCACTCATGCTTCTCTCCTACGCAAAGAAGGGCCATCCCACACGGGGAGGCCCTTATTACTCTCTTCTCTAGCGCTCATTAGCTCATAGCGCTGTAGCGCTTCGGTCCGCCGGCAACAGTCACAGCAAGTAAACTACCGCTTGTGTCCGTACCACCGTCATTGTTAATCACCCCATCCTCGCTGATGGTAAACTCATCAAGTAGTCCGGTTACTGAGTCCACATCACCGGCAGAGTCCCATGCTATAGCTTGCACAGCAAGCAGCATGTCATCTGTTTTGATGTTCGCAAGTGTATGGTCCCCTGCTGTTCCACCTTTAAGGAAGGTAGTAACCTGAGCTACCCCATTAGGGAAGTAAGTAAGTGACCCTGGGTTATTAAAAACCATATCTCACCCCCTCTTAGGTTCCGGTTATCTTTACTACGCCTCTCCAACGGAAGAACGTGGTCTGAAAGCGCATACTACCCTTAAACAGCGCAGCCTCAGTGTTGAAGTCATCGGTACCCTTAAAGGCCGCCTGACGTCTCCACATGAAGCGCAGATCGTGCTCGCCTGCGAACAGGTAACACGCATTACTGTCGGTAAGATAGTGCACTACCATGTACTTCAGTCCAACGTGGCGAAGCGGATTGATAGCGTTGTTCGCACTCTCGGGGTCGAGCTCACTCTCGATGAGCTCCTTAACTATCCACCGCTGCTGATACGGTATGACCAGCAGTTTCGGCTTATAGACAATGGGAACTCCATTCTCATTGGTCAGCCCCTCTAACAGGTCACACGCGGCCTCAAGTGAGGTCTTACTTATAGCAGCATCTACGATGTTACTCAGCGTTCCGCCAGTACCCTGGACCGGGTGATCATCTACGAACAGAGCCTCCCCATCGAGTCCGACCCTTGCCCCTGCATCCTCACCGCTGTTAATCACGTCCCAGAACTTCAGGTCCTTGGTGTAGTTTGCACTCTTACCGAGCTCAAGCATGGGCCGGCGCATATGTCCGGTGAGGTCATCATCGTACATATCACGGCTCATCTGTACACCAAGTCCGTAATTAGTAAAGTACACGGTCTTATCGTTTCCCTGCTCAAAGCGCTCGTAGGGGATTGCTTGATTCTCATGCATCTCCTGCATCGCTCCGAGCCCAATCATGTCGCCTTCTTTGATAAAGTGAGTACTCTCAGTGCTCACATTCGCCACCGCTGGGTACTCCTCGGGCTGTCTTTGGTAGCCATCAAAGAAAATGTCCTCAAACTCCGGGGTAAGCAGATTTGCAAACCCACCAGTTGTCATTGGCATATACTATCCCTCCTTAAACTGTAGGATCAACGTCCTGTGGGTTGATAATCTGAACGAGCAGTACGGGATAGTCATCCCCCCACTCACTCACACTCCGGTCGATGTCAATTACCAGGAAGTCAGCACCTGTGGCACTGAGGTCCAAGTACATCTCACCTGCACTTCCATCGAGATTGAAAGCGTGACCAAGCACACCATT
>JAGYME010000015.1 GCA_018400715.1 Candidatus Bipolaricaulota bacterium | reverse complement strand
GAAATGCCATGGCTCCATTCAACGCGTGGCTATCGCTTTTGGGCCTGGAAAGCCTGGACATGAGGATGAAGAAGCACTCGGAAAACGCACTGGAGGTAGCGAAGTTCCTCGAGGACCACAGGGCAGTAGAAAAGGTGAACTATCCGGGCCTGGAGAGTCACCCGGGCCACGAACTGGCCAAACGCCAGATGGAAGACTTTAGCGCCCTGCTTTCCTTCTCGATCGACGGAGGCAAGGCGGAAGCGTTTGAACTCCTTAACTCCCTGGAGTTGATCCCCACGGCGACGCACGAGGGGAGTTCGCGCTCGGTTATCTGTCACCCCGCGTCGACGATATTTCATCGGCTGACGGATGAGGAGTTGGAAGAAGCAGGTATATTGATGAGCCTGCTGCGGCTTTCGGTCGGTATCGAGTCTGCGGAAGATTTAATCAAGGACCTGGATAAAGCGCTCTCGAAAATTTGATTTTTTAACCTGTCGATAGAGATAACAAGTAATTTTTGGAGGGATTAAATTGGGTATAAATGATCACTTTAACTACTGGAATAGGCCCAAGCTACAAGTATTAACGGAACAACAACATGAACGGATCTACAACGGAGCTCTGGAAATCCTGGAGCGCGTTGGATCCGAGTTTCATTCGGAGGAAGCCGTCTCGATGCTCGACGAGGCGGGAGCAACGGTGGTTGATGATAACGTGGTAAAAATGCCGTCGAGTATGGTAGAAAACGCACTGGATTCATGTGGATCGAGGGTTGTGTTAAGCGACAGAAACCTGGAGCATACGATGTTCCTCGAGGGGGACAACACGTACTTTGGCCCGGGTTCCGAGACGCCCTACACGATAGATCCTTACACTGGTGAGCGGAGGACCTGCGAGAAGGACGACGTCGTCCGCGCCGCGACCCTGGTGGACAAGCTGGAGAACATCGATTTTGTCATGTCCTTCGCGCTTGCCAACGACGTGCCGAAGGCAAACGCCGACCTACACCACTTCGAGGCAATGGTCAAAAACACCACGAAACCGATTCTCTTTACCGCCTGGGACCTCGAAGGTCTACAGGGAATATACGAGATGAGCGTCGCCGTCGCCGGGGGCGAAGAGGAGTTTAGGTCCAACCCGTTTATCCTCCTCTACGACGAACCGAGCTCTCCGTTGAAGCACTCTAAGGAAGCCGTTGAGAAGCTGATGTACTCGACGGAAAAGGGGATACCGATACAGTACGTGCCTACTCCGTCTCTTGGGGCGGCGGGTCCAATTTCTCTTGCTGGAGCCTACGCGTTGACCGAGGCGGAATATCTGGCCGGACTGGTGCTATCACAGGCCGTGCGTGAGGGTTCTACGCTCATATTTGGCGGTGGCCCCACGACCATGGACATGAAGACGACCGTGTTCTCCTACAGTGCGCCGGAGACGATGCTCAGCCTCGTACTGAGAAAGGAAGCGGGCGATTATCTGGGCATCCCGACCTTCAACGCGGGCGGGTTCACCGACTCCAAGGAGATCGACCAGCAGGCAGGTCTGGAAGTCGCTAACTCACTCAACGCCGCGGCACTCGCCGGGGGTAACCTGGTCCACGACGTCGGTTATATGGAATCGGGCATGACCTCTTCGTTAGAGCTTTTGACCATCGCTGACGAGGAGATATCGATGATAGATAGGTTCATCCAGAGCGTCCAGGTGAACAAGGATACTATCGGTGTCGACGAGATAGCGAAAGTGGGCCCCGGAGGCAATTATCTTACCTCGAAGGGGACAATAGACAAGTTCAAGGAGGACGTCTGGAGCCCGAAAATCATCGACAGAAATGTCTACGAGAGCTGGGAGGAGAAGGGTAAGAAGACGCTCCGTGACCGGGCGAGAGATAAGGTCCAGAAGATTCTGGAAAGTCACGAACCGGAGAGATTGGACGAGGACGTCTCGGACGAACTAACGGAGATAGTCAAGCGCTACGAGAAGGAACGTGCGTGACCGCGAGTTTATTGTTTTAAGAGTTCGGGGTCCGGCGGGTTTAATTCTTTACCGGGCCCCTTTGCCTTTTTAGCCTTTGGCCAGGCAGCAAGCGGTTAACGGGAGGAGAACGTGCGACTGAACGAGCAAGAAAGAAGGACCTTGAACGGAGAGTACGGGGAGGCGAACAGGCTCTGTCTCCAAATTGAGGTGGAGCTTGGCGAGGCCTACGGGGTAGAACGTCTCATCCCGATCACCGGGGCCCACATTGACGCGAATAGCTACGGACGTGTTAGCGGCGAGGCGAAGCTCGCCTTTGCCCAGAAAATCGTTCACGCCGGCGGAAAGGTGAGCGTCCCAACCACCCTCAACCCGGGTGGGCGGGACATATCTCGCTGGAGGAAGTTTCGGATACCGGAGGAGTTCGCCGCCAAGTGTGAGTTGATGGAGAATGCGTATCTGAAGATGGGAGCGATTCCCACCTGGACCTGTACCCCCTATACTTACGGCACGATACCCTGTCGGGGCGAACAGATCGCCTACGCCGAGTCGAACGCCATTTCCTTTGCCAACTCGGTCCTTGGTGCTAGGACCCCTCGGTATGGAGATTTTCTCGAGGTGTGCGCCGCGATTACCGGTCGGGCTCCTTACTTCGACCTTCACAGGGACGAGAACAGGTTCGCTGACCTGTGGTTTCACGTGGAAGACCCCCGGCCGTACTCATTCTCGGAAGACCTATTCTACTCACTGCTTGGATATCATATCGGTGGGATTTGTGGTGGCCAAATACCGGTAGTTACTGGTATTCCGGCCGGGGTCAACCGTGATTCGTTGAAGAACTTCAGTGCCGCCGTGGCCTCGTCCGGTGGCGTGGGTCTCTTTCATATAGTGGGGGTTACGCCGGAGGCGCCCGACCTCGAGTCGGTCACCACTGGGGAAGTCCGGGAGGATCGGAATGTCGTAACCGGTCGTCAGCTACTCGGCGCAGAAGAGGAGTTGACCGGTTGCTCTCCTGACGATATCGACCTGGTCCTGCTGGGTTGTCCTCACGCTTCAGTCCGTGAGTTCCAGATGGTCCTCGCCGGGTTGGCGGAAAAGAAGGTAGCCGACGGCGTCGAGTTCTGGATTCAGACTAACCGCGGGGTGTACTCCTGGATCGAAGAGATGGGGATACTGGATGAAATAAAGGGTGCGGGGGTAAAGGTCAGTACCGATTCCTGTCTGTTCAACTGGCCGCTCGATAACTGGGAGTTCGAGCGTGCCGTCACCAACTCCGCGAAGTTTGCCCATTACGCGCCGAACGAACTGGACCTGGCCACTGCGATAAGGGATATTGACCGCTGCGTAAGGGCCGCGGTAACCGGAGAGATTGAAGGAAGTGGGTTAGAATGACGGAGATAACGGTCCCGGGGGAGTTCTACGTGGAGGCGGGTTGTGAAGGAGAAGTTATAAAGACTCCCGATCCCATTAGTTTCTGGGGCGGCTACGACCCCGCTGAGGGCCGGATTATCGACGGGCGCAACGAGGCCTGCGGCGAGAGGGTAACCGGAAAGATCTTTCTCTTCCCCGAGGGAGTTGGGTCGAGCACGACCGCGGCCGTTCTGCTGGAGTCGGTGAGAAACTCCACCCACCCACTGGGGATAGTTAACGTGAGGACAGAACCAATACTGGTTACCGGGGCGTTGATCGCGAGAGAGCTTTACGGGGTAGAGATTCCGATAGTAAGCATCGAGGCCGCAGGGTTCGAGGGGATTGATGACGGAGATTGGCTAAAGATCGACCCGGAAAGCGGGTCTTTGATCCTCAGGGGGTAGTATGAAGGGCATCGAGCGCCTGATCGAGTTCGTCCTGGAGGTCCGGTGGAATGACCTCCCGGCGGAGGTAAGGGACCTCGCTGAAATGATAAAGACCGACGACTTCGGCTCTCTGTATGCTGGGGTGAACGTGAAGTCGAGCAGGATAGCCGCGGACTACGCTAAAGAGGCGTGGGGGAACGGTGACTGCACGATTTTTGCTACGGGAGATAAATCCCGCCCGGAAGGTGCGGCCTTTGCCAATGGAGTAGCGATTAACGCGCTCGACGTGGATGACTGCGGGCTATACACGAAGGGCCATCCCGGGTGCCAGATATTCCCCACCCTTCTGGCGCTGGGTGAGGATCTGGGGATATCCGGGCGTGGGTTTTGCGAGTCTCTTGCCGTGGGCTACGAACTAGCTGCCCGTGTGGCTCGACCCTGGCATGACTATTACGGGACCTATCGGGCCGGTGGTTCCTGGGGTTCGGTCGCGGCTGCAGGTGTTGCCGCCAGGTTGATGGACTTAACTCCAGGAGAGACACTGGAGGCGTTCAGAATCGCCGAATACAACTCCCCCTACATTCCGATAGATAGAGGCGTAAGTGATCCTTCCATGGTAAAACATGGTGCGGGTTACGGTCCGGTCGCGGGGATCACGGCTGCACGCCTCGCGAAGAAAGGGTTCACCGGTACCGAGACGATCCTATCGCTGGATAGGTATGGAAATTGGCTGGATGACGTGGGTTCCGATTTCGTCATCCAGGGAGGAGTGGTCTGGAAGGAATACGCTAGTTGCGCCTGGACGCATCCGGCGCTGGACGCGGTCAAAACTCTGGTGGAAGATACCGGGATGAGCTCGGAAGAGATCGAGTCCGTCCACGTCCGGGGACATGGCCCGGCGATTCAGCTGGGTACGGAGGTTCCAACCACGACCGAAGAGGCACAGTTTAACCTCGCCTGGCCCGTGGCAGCGTTCCTAGTAGACGGCGAGGTGGGACCAGAGCAGGTGGAAGGAGACGCGTTGCAGAATGGGACGATTATTGATATGGCACAAAAGATTGAAATAGAAGAGGACCCGGAATTTACCGCTCAGTACGAGAGGGCTGTGCGGGGGGAGCCCGGTGGCAAGCACGCCGCCGAGGTAGACATAAAGACGGCGTCGGGAGAGGTTTTCAGCTCTGGACCTGTCGAGGGGAACATTAAATATCCTCCCGATGGTTGGGACCTGGAACGGATAGAGAACAAGTTCAGGCGGGTTGTGAGTCACGCCCAACCGAAGGGCCGCGTTGAAGAGCTTTTGGACTGGACCACAAACCTCTCTGAAATTGATAACCTGAGAGGTTACTCTGAAGAGTTAGAATTGGGATGATCTCCCTTCCGGTCCTTTCCTTACGAAGTTGACTTCCTCAACTCACAGGTCGACCCGCGAGAAGACTTCTTAATCAGGTCTACGATATGGGCGATGGGCCCGAGGTATTTATCCGTCTCTAAACCCCTATCGACTTATTCTGACCCTGCCGCCACCCTTCGCCAGGTTCTTGACTTCCTCTAAGGTGCACCAGTTTAGGTCCCCCGGGTTCGTCTGCTTGATGGCCGAAGTCGCGTTACCATATTTTATTCCCTTGTCTGGACCACCAGTAAGGTACCCGTAGAGGAACCCGGCCGTGAACGAATCTCCGCCGCCGACCCTATCGACTAGTTCCAGTTCGTAGGTCATGTCGTCGAAAAAATTGCCGTCCTTGTACGCGATGGCGGTCCAGTCGTTTCTCCGCATGGAGATGTTGTCCCTTAGCGTTATCGCAACGGCCTCGAAATCGAACCTCTCCGCGAGAGTTTCCGCTACTTCCTCGTAGCTTTCCCCTGATATTCCGAATACCCTCTCGGTGTCCTCCTCGCTGGTTACCAGTATGTCGGTAAATTCCATTAATCCCGTCATGCACTCCCTGGCTTCTTCCTGACTCCAGAGTTTCGACCTGTAGTTGAGGTCGACACTGACCTTTAGGCCCTGCTTCTTTGCCTTCTGCATCGCTTCTTCAGTTACTCTCCTGGCACTGGAACTCAGCGCCGGGGTTATCCCGCTGGTATGAAACAACGTTCCTCCGGCGAAGACCTCCTTCCAGTCCACGGTACCTCTCTCGATTTTGCTTATGGCAGAGTCCTTCCGGTCGTAGATGACTGCACTCGGCCTGGGGTTGGCCCCGTATTCGACGTAATATGTACCGACCCTGTCCTCCTCCGTCCAGACGATACTGGAGACGTCTACCCCGTGCTCGCGGACTTTGTTTCTCACCATCCTGCCCAGGGGGTTGTCAGTGAGTCGAGTGACGAAGGACGTATCGAGGCCCAACCTCTTGATCGCTACTGCCACGTTAGATTCGCTACCGCCAACGTGAACGTCAAAGCTACCTGTCTGCTCCAGCCTGTTGTTGTCCGGTGGTGACAACCGGATCATCGTCTCTCCAAACGTAATAACTTTCTGCATACTGTATCACGTCTCCTTGTTGTTTAGTTTTGTCCCTCACGGCCAGCTTGAACTGCGTCCACGAGGTCATGCGCGTTTTTCGTGAGGACGCCGTAGTCACCCGCTCTTATCGCTTCCCTGTCGAGTAGCGCTGACCCAACACAGATAAGGTCAGCGCCCGCGCGAATGAAGTCCGCGGCATTTTCCTTATTTACCCCGCCAGTGGGCATGAGGGAGACCTGGGGTAGCGGTGCCTTCACGTCACTGACGAACTTTGGCCCGAGCCTTGTGGCGGGAAAGACCTTGACCACGTCCGCGCCGGCTTCCCAGGCGTTCAGGACCTCCGTAGGCGTAAACGCGCCGGGCGCCACGAACTTGTCGTATCTCCTCGCCATCTTTATGGTCTCGGAGTTTAGCGTTGGGGATACAATGTACTCTGCCCCAGCCAGTATTGCGGATCTGGCGGTTTCGGGGTCCAGTACCGAGCCAGCTCCGATTACCACGTCGTCTAACTTTTCGGATACTTCACTGATAACCTGGAGAGCGTTCGGGGTCGTCATTGCCACCTCGATGCAGTATACACCACCCTCCTTGATTGCCCTGGCCACGTTAACTAGCTTGCTCGAGCTTTCGGTCCGAAGTACGCCGACAACCCCGGAGTCCAACAACAGGTCCCTTACTTCTCCTTTGTGCTTCATAGCGTAGAATTCCTCCCTCTTTATTTCCTGAAAGACAAAGACCATAATATTTATGTTATATCAAAGTTATTTTTCTATCTTCAAAATGCATTATACGGCAGGGCCCTCCTTTATCAAGGAACAGTCACGGTTAACTAGGATCTTGCTTGACAGTCCCAGGGTGAGTTGATAGAATAACATTTACAAACCTATCGAACAGGTTTGATATCAGACATGAGGGGAGGTCACCGTGGTTATTAGTAACACAGAAGACACTAAGCTGTTTAGGCAGAAGAGTAAGACCATCACACAGCAGATCATTGAGAAGATCACTTCTTATATCAGGAACGGTGAAATTGCACCAGGGGACAAGTTGCCGTCGGAAAAGGAACTAAGAGAGAGGTTCGACGTTGGCCGTTCTTCCATTCGAGAAGCACTTCACGCTCTTGTTGCTCTGGGAATACTCGAATCCCAGGCCGGGAAGGGATACTACGTCCGCCAGGACTATTCGTTGCCCATAGATAACTCCGTCATCTTCGACCTTGTCCTGGAGGAAGAGGACTTCTTTGATATGGTGGAAGTTCGGGAAGTTATCGAAAAGCAAATCGGTGTATTGGCGATTCAACGGTCAACGGATGAGGACATAGAGAGAGTGAGGCACGCAGTCAATGAGATGAACAGGGCTCTGGAACGGGGCGACGATCTGATCTACTACACCACCCAGGTCCACGTGGAGCTGGCCCGGGCCAGTCACAACTCGACTGCCGTCAGGATCATGGAACTGTTATTGCCCATGATCGTTTCCAAAGCGAAGCAGGCACACATTCCTCCGGACCGGGACGTAAGGGAGCACGAGAGGCTGGCGAGAGCGTTCTTCGTCGGCGATACGGAGAAGATGAAGCACGAGGTCGAAGAGCATCTGGAATATCTGAGAGAAAGGTTCGCAGAGGTCCGCAGCAAGGAGGCTGAAACAGACTAACTTCAACAACGGTGATAATGCATGATTGAACTTGAAGGCGTGAGCAAGGTCTATCCGGACGGCACGGAGGCGGTAAACGACATCGATCTCAATATTGGCGAGGGGGAACTCTGTGTGCTCCTTGGTCCCTCGGGCTGTGGCAAGACGACGACGATGAAGATGATCAACAGGTTGATCCCCATAAGTGGAGGCAGGATCTATATCGATGGGACCGACAACCAGGAGTTAAACGAGAACGAACTGCGGAGAAATATCGGATACGCGATCCAGGAGATTGGGCTATTCCCTCACATGACGGTTGCAGAGAACATAGCGACCGTACCCAGCCTCAAAGGCTGGGGCAAGGAGAAGGGGCGCGAGAGGGCAGCGGAACTGCTAGACCTGATCGGGATGGACCCCGAAGAGCACATGGAAAGATATCCCGCCGAACTTTCTGGCGGCCAGCGTCAGCGTGTCGGCGTGGCGCGGTCACTCGGGGCCGACCCCCCGATCATGCTGATGGACGAACCCTTCGGAGCGATCGACCCGATAACACGGGATAGGTTGCAGGACGAATTTCTAAAGATTCAGGCAGAAATCCAGAAGACGATCGTCTTCGTCACCCACGATATCAACGAGGCGATAAAGATGGGGACGAAGATCGCGCTGATGAAGGACGGTGAACTTGTCCAATACTCGTCTCCGGCGGAACTCCTCTCTCAGCCGAAGAGCCAGTTCGTGCGTGACTTCGTCGGGGCGGACCGGACGCTGAAGAGCATGCGGTTGATTCAAGCGAAGGAGGCGATGAAGCCTTCTCCAATTTCCGTTCACCGGGATAGCGACGTCGACCACGTCCACGAGAGGATGAAGGAAGAAGGCGTGGAGTACTTGATGGTTACAGATGAAGAGGACCGGTTCATCGGATGGGTAGAAATCTGGGACCTGGAGACGAACGAGGTGGACTCGATAACCGAGGCACTCCGAGAGGACGTGGGTTCAGTAAACCTGGAGACCCCTCTGTCGGATGCGCTGTCAGTGATGCTGGAAGAGGACGTGGCCAACATTCCCGTCCTCGAGGAGGATGGAAAGCTGGAAGGAATACTGACCTTCAACGACCTACAGCAAGTGATAGGAGAAACTTATACAGAAAAGGGAGGTGGTAGTGCTATTCCCGGTTAACTAAAGCACTTCTGTTGAACGAGAAACCTTGACTTTTTCTTTCATAAACTAGGAGGTTAAAAGTGAAAAAAGCACTAACTTTTGTTCTGATCTTCTCTCTGGCACTTTCTACTTTCGCCGTTATTGGTGCTGCCGCTCAGCCGAAAGGTAAATTGACGGTAGGAACGAAGGACTTCACCGAACAATGGATCGTTGGTTGGATGCTCAAGCTGTTACTCGAAGACAGGGGGTACGAGGTAAGCCTGAAGAAGAATCTCCCCAGCCCCACTCTTCGGGCGGGTCTGGAATCAGGAGATATCGATTTAATGATGTCCTATGACGGTACGGCCTACACGACGTATCTGGGCAGGGCCTACAAAGGCGAAGGCCGGGTACCATGGTACGCCTTCCCCTGGGCATTGAAGGTGCTGGACAAGCCCAACGGCCTCACCTGGATTACCGAGAAGGGGTTGTACGTTAACAATACTTGGGCCCTGTGTGTCAAGGAGACGTGGGCAAACGAAAACGGCGTCCACTCGATTTCCGACCTGGCGGACTACATAAACAACGCCGAACAGGTCAAGTGGGCTATCGGGAACGAATTCTACGAGAGGCCCGACGGCCTACCGGCCCTGCAGGAGACGTACGGGTTCGAGATAAAGAGGAACAAGTTGCAGTTGATGTCCATCGGGTTGACGATGAGGCAGGTAGACAAGGACAACGCCATAGTGGGAATGATCTACGGTACCGACCCTCACGCGAAGGCGATGGGGCTGAAGATCTTGAAGGACGACAAGGGTTTCTGGCCCCCGTATAACCTCTTCCCCGTAATCCGCACGGAAACACTGGAAGAACACCCGGAACTAAAGGGAATTCTCATCAAATTTGCCGGTGCTTTCCCGCAACCGAAGATGCTAGGAGGGACCGAGGCCTACCCGTCAGCGCAGAAGACCATGATGGAGTTAAACCACGAAGCTGACCTGTCCGACCCACCGAAGGACCCAAAGGAGGTAGCCGAGGAGTTCCTGGTCGAGCACGGTTTGATTGAAGGCTAACCCAGGAAGAGACGCGCCACCCCGGTCGTTTCTTCCGGGGTGGCCACTTTATTCCCTGGAGCGGAGGGAGGTACTGATATTATGGAAGAGAGAATATTCCAATCTACTTGGCATTACATAAACACCCACTGGCCGTTAATCCTTAACTGGACGGCCCAACACCTGCAGATGGTCGCTATAGCTACGGCGATAGCGACCCTGCTGGGAGTGGGGGTCGGGATTTACATCGCGGGCGAGGGAAGGGAGAGCCTGGCAAACGTCGTGGTCAACATGGCCGAGATCATGCTCACCATTCCCAGCCTGGCACTGTACACGATGATGATCCCCCTTCTGGGCTCGATTCCCGGAGTGCAGAGCATCGGCATGGTGCCTGCGATAATTGCCTTAATTCTCTACGCACAGATGCCGATCATCGAGAACACTTATACCGCCATAAGGGAAGTGAGTCCGGCGATTATTGAAGCTGGTAGGGGGATGGGCATGACCCCGCGTGAGATACTGTACAGGGTCAAATTGCCTCTCGCCTTCCCCGTGATTATGGCCGGAGTGAGAAACGCAGTGGTAATGAGTGTAGGGATTGCCGCTTTAGCGGTCTTCGTCGGTGGTGGGGGTTTTGGCATACCGATATTCCGGGGGATCAGAAACCTCAGGGTCGATTTGATCCTGACTGGGGCCATATTCTCGTCCATCCTGGCGATTATCCTTGACTGGCTATCCGGAATTGTGGAAAGGAGACTTAGCTGGCGCTCGAGAGGAGGGGGAAAATGACCGGTAAACGCATAATGTCATTTGTTTTGATCTTTGTCATGGTTGGCTTGACGATATATTACACCTTCTACGGGGCGCAGGGCTGGTACTCGCCCGCGACGGGACAGGAGATGTTGCTGAGGACCTGGGAGCACTTAAAGCTGGTAGGCATTGCCGAGCTCCTTGCTATAGGTGTGGGCATAAGCGGGGGATTGTTGATCACCCGTCCGGGTCTGAAATTTCTTGCCACCCCCGTGACCGCTATAGCTAACGTGGGACTGGCGATTCCACCCCTCGCCCTGGTAGCCGGCGTATCTCCCTTTTTCGGCATTGGCCCGCGACCGGGTATCATCGCCCTGTTTATCTATTCCCTCCTGCCGGTCTTACGTAACGCGACGGTCGGTATCGAGGACATAGACAGGAGCGTGATAGAATCCGCCAGAGGCATGGGGATGTCGAAATTTCAGATATTTAGAAAAATAGAGCTTCCCCTTGCTCTGCCCGTGATAGTAGCGGGAATCAGAACCTCGACCATTCTCTGCGTGGGAACGGCGGCCATCGCTGCACTGATAAACGCCGGTGGTCTGGGACAGATAATTATGAGGGGACAATCGGTCAACTTCGTTGCGTTGATGCTTCAGGGGGCTTTGTTGACTGCCGCTCTTGCCGTCACGCTCGACCTGCTCCTATCGGAGACGGAACACGCCCTTACCCCCCGAGGACTGCAGCTTAACAAGGAGACGGAATGAGGGAAGAAGATCAACCGAGTTGGCTGTCGGGTAGCGTCTCGGAGGCCCTTGCAGAACTCAGGGAGAAGTCGTTTGCGGTCGCTGTCGATGCCCATACCGCAGGAGAGCCGATAAGGACGATTATCGGTGGTTACAACCAGGAAATGCTCGAAGTAGATTCCATGCTGGGGCGGCAAAAGTGGTTGAAGGAGAATGCCGACGAACTCCGGACCAGGACGATGCTGGAGCCGCGAGGACATGCGGCGATGTTTGGGGCAATCGTCATGGAGCCGACGCGGGACGAGGCTGACGTCGGCGTTTTGTTTCCATATCCCGCCGGTTTTGCTGATATGTGTGGCCACGGATCGATAGGCGTTGCTACGGTATTGACCGAGCTGGGGTTGCTGTCAGCGCATGAGGGGGATAACGAGGTGGTGCTGGACACACCTGCGGGATTGGTGACTACTGTAGTCCATTTCCACGAAGGAGTTGCGGAGAGCGTAGAACTTTTTGGGACCCCTTCTTACTACCTCGACTCAGTGACGGTCAACCTCGAGGGTGTAGGTGAAGTGAAGGTGGACGTTAGTTTCGGCGGAAACTTCTTTGGCATCGTTACGGTGGACCAGATTGGCCGCTCAATTGCCCCCGATGATATCCCCGTCCTGAACGATTTTGCCCACCGGATTATGAAGAAGATAAACGCAAAAGACGAGGTCCGCTTAGTTCACCCGGAGACGGGCGAACTCCCTCTGGAAAGGATTAGGTTCGTCGACGGGAATGATGGCCTGAAAAACATCGTTATTCATGAGGGAGCCGTGATAGATAGGTCCCCATGTGGGACTGGAACTTGCTCTCAGATTGCCTGGGAGAACCACCGGGGGGCAATAGATCAAGGGGAAAGAAAACCCTATCAGAGCATAATTGGGACGCAGTTCTACGGCGAGGTTGCCGAAGAGAGAATTGAAGACGGAAATGAAATAATCATCCCCAAGGTCACGGGGTCCTCTTACATTACCGGACTGAATTACTTCGTCGCATCTTGCGGAGATCCGCTAGTGGACGGATTTTCGGTTACCCCCGCCTAATAGTGTCCAAAAAAGAACCAACACAGAGGATGATAATAATTGAAAACAGATTATGAGCCCGTTGCAGGATTGAAGTTTGAGTTGCTTGACGTTAACTCTCGAGAAAGCCTCGCGGAGGGAGCTTACCGAATACTGGAGGGCATCGGGATGAAGCTGACCGACGAGGGGGCAATCAAGATATTGAGGGATGCTGGTGCGCGAATTGAGGGGGATAGAGTTTATCTCCCCGCTACCCTGGTCAAGGACGCGATTGATTCCGCCCCCGACGAGTTTACCCTCTACGATCAGAGCGGCGAAGAGGCGCTCGACCTGAGAGGCTACGATAGCTATTTTGGCGCCAGCGTCGACGGCCCAGCAATTCTCGACCCCAAGAGCCGAAATTACAGGGACTGTTACGAGGAGGACATCGGCTGGATCGTCAGACTCGTCGACAGGATGAAAAACGTAAGTTTCTTGATGCCGGCGGGGTTTGCAGCCGACCGGGACAGCAAGATGGCCGAGGTCGTATCCGCCAAACAGTGCATGTTGAATACGGATAAACCCCTGGTGGTTATCACTGAAACGCCACGGGACCTAAGGACTATCCACAAAATGGCGGAGGCCAAAACGCCAGGTGGGTTTGCGGAGGAGCCGTTTTTCGTCAACTACGCCGAACCGATCTCGCCGCTGGTTAACCCCGACAATTCGGCACAGAAGGTTATCTACTGTGCCGAGGAGGAAATTCCGCTCCTTTACTCGCCCTTTCTGGCGATGGGGGCTACGGCACCACAGAACCCTGCGACCGCCGTGGCCCAGTCAAGCGCCGAGTCGTTGTTTGGCCTGGTCCTTCATCAGGCAGTTAACCCCGGCGCGCCGTTTGTCTTTGGTGGCATGCCATCGATGATGGACATGCAGACGGCGAACTTTTCTTATGGGGCACCGGACCTGCAGGTGATGTCTTCCGCTATCGCGGAGATGGGGGGCCATTTCGACCTTCCGGTCTTCGGTACAGCCGGCACGGGTGACTCTAAGAGGTTTGATGGCCAGGCGGCGATCGAAGCCCTATCCTCCGTATACATGGCTTCGTTGAGTGGGGCAAACTTGATCCACGACGTGGGTCTGTTCGGAAGCGCAAAGATTTTGATTCCGGAGATGATCGTTGCGGTAGACGAGATGATTGCCCTTACTCGAAATACGCTGGGTGGTATGGAGGTAGAAGACCGGGTAGATATCAGTCTGTTGGAGGAAATTGGTCCGGGTGGGGAGTTCGTCTCCCATCCACACACTCTGGAGAACTTTAAAAGTAGCTGGTACCCCAGGTTTCTCGATAGAAGTCCTTATTCAAACCAGGATATAGATGAGTTCGATACGTTCAGAGAAAGGATAAATGGCTACGTCCTCGATTTTTTCGCAGAGGGAGGAGAGGAAAGCTCGGCGGATAGCGAGCTAAAGGACGACCTCGAGAAAATAGAATCAGTGCTAGCTACTAACAAGAAGTAACGGACACAACTTTATAACACCTTTACTAACAACCAAAACAACAGGAGGATCCTTAATGTTAGAAGACCGCAAGTCGAGAATATTTAGTTCCAATCATACCAGTTACGATACGCCACAGTTTCACCTGCTCACCGACAGCCAGATCAAGGACATACACAACGCGACCCTGGAGATACTCCGGGACGTAGGGTTGCGGTTCAAACACGACCAGGCCCTCGATATACTCAAGGAGGCCGGGGCATACGTCACCGACGAGAACCTGGTCCGGTTTCCCCCGGGCATGGTCGAGGAGGCGATATCTTCGGCCCCGGGCAGGGTGGTGTTGACGGAAAGAAGCGGGGAACCGACCATGTTCCTCGAAGACACCAAGACCTACTTCGGCACGGGATCGGATACGTTAAAGTACCTCGACCCCTTCACCGGAGAGACCCGCAAGTGGCAGACCGAGGATATTACCGACGCTTACAAGGTCATAGATGCCCTGGACAACATAGACTTTCTCATGAGCGTCGGCATGCCCGAAGACAAGCCCGAAGGCCTGTCCAACTACCAGTGGCAGTACGCCCAAATGCTCCAGTACAGCACCAAGCCGGCGGTAGTAGTCTGCGACGACCGCGAGGACCTGGAAAGCATCATAGACATGGCGACGGTCTTACGGGAGAGCAGGGAGGACTTAAGCAGACGGCCCAACCTGCTTCTCTACTCCGAGCCGACCTCGCCGCTTCAGCAAAGCGAGACGGCCTTAAGCAAGCTGCTGTTGATGTCGGAGACGGAACTGCCCGTCGTCCACTCCCCCGCACCGATGATGGGAAGCACCGGACCGATCAGAATGGCGGGAGAGATGGCCCTGTGTAACGCCGAGATACTGAGCTCGCTGGTCCTCCACCAGCTGTACAACCCCGGAGCCCCCTTCGTCTACGGGGCCGGACCCCACCACTTCAACATGAAGGACGTCCAGATATGCTATGGCTCCCCCGAGTTCCAGCTGACCAAGACTGCCGTGGCGGAGATTGGACGCTACTACGGTGTCCCCACCTGGGGTTACGCCGGCTGTTCCGACGCCAAGGTCATGGACGAGCAGGCGGCAAGCGAGGCGACCATGTCCGTCATAATGGCCAAGCTCAGCGGGGCAAACCTGATCCACGACGTGGGCTACATGGAAAGTGGACTGGCCACGTCCCTGGAGATGGTGGCGTTGACCGACGAACTGATCGACATGTCTAACCACATGATGGGAGGCATACCCGTAAACGAAGAGACCCTCATGCTCGACCAGATCAAGGACGAGGGTCCGGGCGGAGACTTCCTCGGCACCCAGGAGACGGTAGATCAGTTCAGGGACTACTGGGAACCGGACTACTTCGACCGCTCCCTGAGAGAAAACTGGAAGAACGCCGGTTCACCCACCACAAACGACAGGCTTAACGAGAAGGTCAAGGAGATAATAGAGGACTACGAACCGGAGAAGCTCCCTGACGACGTCGTCGAGGAGATAATGGGGATCGTTGGGTGAAGGACGGGGATTTTATCCCGTTGCAACTCCTACGGGTAGTTGGCTACATTTTGTATATTGTAGCCTCTACCCTTTGTTTTGGGAGAATGAGTTAAACGGAACGTTAACTCATCCGGTTAATAGTGCCGACAAAATGGTGGGTAGAAAAACTTCACAATATCTTAGGAGGATAGGATGCGAAATCTTAGACTGGCTTTGGTCGGTTTTGGGACCGTTGGGCAAGGCTTTACAAAGCTGCTGTCCCGCAAGGAGCACTATCTAGCGGAGGAGTACGATCTAGGCGTCGAGGTAACCGCGATCGTCGATACGGTACTTGGTACGGTAGTCGATCACGACGGGATAGATCTCGATTGGGCCCTGGAGAAGGTCGAAAAGGACGGAGAAATCTCTGATGACAAGGACCCCGACACCGTAGGCCTGATCAGGGAAGAGGACTTTGACGTGCTCGCAGAGATCACATTTACGGACATTGAGACGGGTGAGCCCGCGACCTCCTTCATCAAAGGGGCAATACGGTCGGGAAAACACGTGATATCGACCAACAAGGGGCCACCGGCTCTAGCGATGACCGAATTGGAGGAACTTGCGGAGGAGAACGGAGTTATCTACAGGTACGAAGGGACGGTGTTGAGCGGTACGCCATGTATAAATCTGGGATCAGAGGCCATGGGAGGCACGGAAGTAACGGCAATTAGAGGTATCCTGAACGGTACGTGTAACTACATTCTTGAAGAGATGGAAAAGGGGACGGCCTACGAGGAGGCACTCAGCACCGCACAGGAACTTGGCTACGCCGAAGCTGACCCTACTGCCGACGTAGAGGGCTTTGATGCTGGGACCAAAATCGTGATTTTGGCTAACAAGCTTATGGGAGCGGACCTGAAGATATCCGACCTGGACAGGAGTGGAATCTCCGGCTTGACCGGTGACGAGGTACGGGACCCCGATGAGAGCGGCCTGAAGACGAAGTTGATTGCCAGTGCCAGGGAAGATGACGGCGAGATAAACGTGGAAGTCGGAGTGGAGGAGTTGCCGGTTGACGATCCTCTGGCCGGCGTCAACGGCGTGTTGAACGCGGCTACGTTCGCGACGGATACCCTGGGAGACGTAACGATTATCGGTCCGGGAGCGGGGAGCGAGGCAACCGCGCAGTCCTTGCTGACTGACTTGCTGGCGATAAACGACAGACTATAACGCTTACTATTAAAACTTTAGGAGGATAATAATGAAAGAATACTGCGTTGGAGTGATTGGAGCGCTTGGAGCAGTTGGCGAACAGATGAGGGACATCCTTGCCGAGAGCGACCTTAATATTGGCAAGGTAAAGATGTTCGAGAGGCCCGAACTGGAGGGAGAACTTGCCGAATTTGCTGGAGAGGAAATCCCCTGTGAGGTAGCCACGCCGGAGACGTTATCGGAATGTGATGTGGCTACGATGTCCGCGGGAGCTGCGGTCTCGGAGAAGCTCGCCCCGATGGCGGCAGATGTAGGGTGTGCCGTGGTGGATAACTCCAGTCAGTGGCGCCTTGACCCCGAAGTCCCTCTTGTCGTTCCAGAAGTTAACCCGGAAGACCTGGATTGGAACAACGGAATAGTTGCCAACCCCAATTGTTCAACGATACAGATGGTCGTGGCGTTGCAGCCATTACATAAGGCTTACGACATCGAACGGGTGGTAGTCTCGACGTACCAGGCGGTATCAGGCTCGGGCGTTGACGCGATAAACGAACTGAGGGAGCAGACTGAAGCCATTGTCAACGGTGAAGAGCCCGAGGTCAAAGTCTACCCGAAGCAGATCGCCTTTAACGCCCTCCCGCACATCGACGTCTTCCGGGACAACGGTTACACCAAGGAAGAGATGAAGATGGTGCACGAGACGCACAAGATAATGGACGAGGGTATTGAAGTGAGTCCGACTGCGGTACGTATACCCGTATACAGGTCTCACGCGGAATCGATAAACGTTCATACGGCCTCACCGATGGACGTGGATAAGGTAAGGGAGCTGCTGTCCGAGGCATCTGGCGTCGAGGTAATGGACAATCCTGCGGAGAACGAGTATCCGACGTGTCTGACGGGCGAAGACCGCAACGAGGTCTTCGTGGGGAGGATCCGCAAGGACCCCACGATCGAGAACGGGATTAACATGTGGGTCGTCTCAGACAACCTCCGCAAAGGAGCGGCCCTGAACACCATCCAGATCGCCGAGACGATGGCCGAACGGGACTTAATCTAGTACCGCTGGAGGTATGAGAGACCGATGGGAACAATCGTCAAGAAGTTTGGAGGGACCTCACTAAGGACGAAAGAACGGATTGAGCTTGCAGTTGACGACGTCGTTGAAAGCCTGGAGGACGGAGACCACGTTACCGCCGTGGTCTCCGCCATGGGCAGAGAAGGCGACCCTTACGCTACCGATAGCTTGATCCGCCTGCTGGAGGACGTTTCTCCGGATATCGACCCGTTGATTCAGGACCTCATGATGTCCAACGGCGAGGTCATCTCGGCCTCTGTATTCGCCCAGCACCTCCGCTCGAGAGGTTATCCAGCCGTGCCAATGACCGGCTTCCAGGCGGGTATATATACAACGGGCGAATTTGGGGACGCCAGAATAACGGAGATGGACCCCGTGCGGATGGAACGTTTCCTGGACGAGAATCGGCCTGTCGTCCTGGCCGGCTTCCAGGGAGTAACGGTAAAAAACGAGGTTACGACTCTCGGCCGGGGGGGTAGTGATACGACGGCCGTGACTGTTGGTGGCCACCTGGGAGCCGACCTCGTTGAGATATTTACGGACGTGCCGGGGATAGCAGTGGTTGACCCGAACCTGATCGACGGTCCCCCGTTCTTCTCATCGATACCCAGAGATGCCCTGCTGGTTCTAGCTGAGAACGGGGCGTCTGTCATCCACCCCCGCGCCGTCAAGAGTGCGATAACCCATGACGTCCCGTTCTCTATAAAGTGCGCCTGGGAGGGAGGAAGAGAGACGATAGTGGACGGGTCGCCAGCCTCCTCGGATACACCACTTGGTATAGCCGTTGTGGACGGTCTTACCGGAGTGATAGGAGACGGAGAAATACTCCGCGGGAGGTTTACCCCCGAGCGGACGGAGGATATTTTGGAAACAACTGACGGTGAAACGGTTGCTCTGTTCGACGATAACGAGCGGCCTCAGGAGAACGGTGATTTTGAGATAGTTGACGGTCTAAGTCTCGTTACAGCTGTCTCTACCCGGCCGGAGGATACGGTTAAGTTAATGGGGGAAATAGAAAACGTGGTTTCAGAGGGAGATTATCTGGGAGTCGCGAAGATTGGAGACGGAGTTCAGTGCCTCGTCCCCGACGACGAGGCCGGACGAGTAATTGGGACCGTCTACGACCTGGCGTATTAGTTAATTTGTTTAAACGATAGCAACCGTTATCTTTGATGACGGGACAGGAGGGTGATTGAAATTATGGAAGAAGTGATAAGTTTTAATCGAGGGGTTCCGGCCACCAGTTCACTGCATCCGGACGAAGTGAGCGACGCGGCCGCCGCCGTACTCGAAGAGGATGGAAAGAACGTATTGCAGTACGGTGATTCGAGGGGTTATCCCCCACTTAGACAAGAGGTAGCGGATAAGTACGGTGGGGACTCGAGAGCGGAAGTCCTGGTGGGAAACGGCTCGCTGCAGATACTCGACAGCCTTGCTCACGTCTATCTCTCACCTGGTGATGCGGTCCTGGTGGAGAAGCCATCTTACGATAGGTCGATAAAAATCTTTGACCGGGTTGGGGTGAACGTCTTTGGCGTTGAGATGGAAAAGGACGGGGTTAATCTGGGGAAGTTTGCTGATATGGTCGACCGCGTTGACCCCAAACTGTTCTATACCGTCCCCGATTTTCACAACCCTACGGGGATAACGACGTCTGGTAAAAAGCGCAAGAGGGTCGCCGAGATGGCACGCGATGCCGGGATGACGATAATCGAAGACTCTCCTTACAGAAGACTGCGGTATTCTGGCGAGGACGAGCCTACGTACAGGAGCATAGCTCCCGACTGCGTGGTCCAGATGTCATCTGTTAGCAAGTTGATCAGCCCCGGTATCCGGGTTGGTTGGATTATTGCCCGAGAAGAGTTGATCGATGAAGTAGCCCGGTTTTCCGAAGACACCTATATTACCCCAAGCCTGCTCAGCCAGGGTGTAGTTAGCCACTTGATGAGGACTGGCTGGGTCGAAGAGAACGTAAAGCGTCTCGTCGACCTGTATAAGCCCAGGCTCGATGCGACGTTATCGAGTTTGGGCGAGTTGTTCTCTCAGGCGGACTGGGTCGAGGCGCGGGGGGGTTTTTTCGTTGGCCTTTGGCTACCCGAGGGGACTGACGTCGAAAAGTTCTACGGGCAAGCAAAAAACGAGGGGTTGACCCTTTCTTCGCCAAAGGGGTTCTATCCTGACTACGACGGAGAGAGGTTCGTCAGGCTGCCGTTCCCCGCTTTGAAGCCCGAAGAGATCGAAGCGGGCGTAAGCCGTCTGGCGAGTATCTGGGAGAACGTTTAATCAATTTTGCTCCGCATTCCGAAGGAGGGTGTTATGAGCTTAGCGGACGATCTTAACGACGTATTAGATGGCCACGATGGCGTTGAAATTAATCCCACTCGCGAATCACTCGTAGACCGAAGTGTTGAAGGTGGGGAAGCTTTTGTCAGCAAAAACGGCGCTCTCGCGACGTGGACGCCGCCGGAATCAACGGCTAGAACGCCGAAAGATACTGTCATCGTCAAGCGAGAGGAAAGTCAGGGTAATATCGACTGGGACTCTCCCAACAATATTCCAATTGACGAAGAGACGTTCGACATGGCATTTAACGATGCCCTCGGTCTATTGCAGGAAAAGGAAACTATTTATCAAACGGATAGGGTGATCGGGGCTGATCCGGGTTTTGCCCTGCCCACAAAGACTGTTACCGATAAGTCGTTGACCGCCCTGTTTACCTACAACATGTTCAGGCCAGTTCCCGATTCCATCGACGAGAGCATATTCTCCGATGAGGAGTTTAATTTCGTGGTACTGCCCTACAACAAGCTCGAGAGCAGCAGGTACGAGGGGAGGCTGAGGAAGTTCTCCGATGGGACGACGAGTAACATGATCGTTGCCATGGACTTCGACAGGAAACTCGGCGTAGTAATCGGATCGGCCTACCTGGGTACCGTCAAGAAGTTGATGTTTACGGTTATGAACTACCTGCTCCCTGGTGAGGGGATTCTCCCCCTTCACTGTTCCGCCAACGAAGGGGAGGACGGAGAGTCTGCTCTGTTGCTCGGCCTTTCGGGCACGGGAAAGACTACCCTGTCCGCAGACCCGGATAGGGCCCTTCTGGGCGACGACGAGCACGGCTGGAGCGAAGACGGAATTGCCAACTTCGAGAACGGCTGCTATGCGAAGCTGATCGACCTGGAGAGGGAGGAGGAGCCGGAGATATGGGACGCGATAATGCACGAGGACGATTACCTCGACCACGGGGCGATAGTTGAAAACGCCCTCATGTACCCTAACGGGGAATTTGACTTCTTCGATACCCGACTAACCCCAAACTCCCGGGGTTCTTATCCGCTTGAATACCTTACCAACATCAAGCCGTCATCGGTCTCGGGCCACCCCTGTACCATCCTGTTCCTCACGGCCGACGCCAACGGCGTCATCCCGCCAATCTCCAAGCTCGACCCGAACCAGGCCATGCTCTGGTTCTTGATGGGCTACACGAGCAAGATACCTGGCACGGAAACGGGAGTCACCGAGCCTGTATCGGTCTTCTCGCGTTTCTTCGGCGAGCCATTTATGCCGAGAAACCCCGACGACTACGCGGAGATGCTTGGTGAAAAGATGAAAGAATATGGCACGGACGTGTACCTGATAAACACTGGCTGGACAGGTGGGCCCTACGGTGAAGGGGAAAGGATAAATCTATCCTACACGCGGGCGATGGTGGACGCTGCTCTGAATTGTGAGTTGGACTGTACGGAATTTGAGGAAGACGAGAACTTCCACCTGAAGTTCCCCAGGAGTTGCCCGGACGTACCCGACGAAGTGTTGAACCCAAGGGATACCTGGAGCGACCCGAAAGCCTATGACGAACGGGCTCAGGAACTTGCCAGACAATTTTCCAGCCACTTCGACGAAGCATATGGGGATAAGGGCATCGAAGAAGAGGTGGTGAAGGCCTGCCCGGGGAAGTAGGGGGGACGACATCAGCCGTACAAAATAAAAAACCGGCCGCAACCGTGTTTCAGGTTGCGGCCGGTATGGCGTAGTTGCTGGAGTAGTTACTGCTTGAGAGGTCGAGGTCGAAGGCCGAGCCTGCCGCCGTGACCTGGACGTCGTAGTTGTGCTCCAGGTAGATCTCCAGTTCGGTGGTCTCGAACTCCCCGGTGGAGTCCACGTTTCCTACTTCCGAGTCTCCAGGAAATTCAACGTAGTTGGTAAATGACTTTGGACCGTGGACTGGTATTTCGAACTGCGAACTGAGAACTGAAAGGATGTCTAAAATGTTGGGAATTAGGTATAATAATAGATAGAGGCAAAGAAACTTCACTGACAGAGGTGTAAAAGGTCTCGATAAGGGTAATCCCGCCGAGAGGTGGGTGCACAAAGTTGCGGGCCCTAGCGAAATTTAGACGAGGGCGGCCGGACTGCCGAAGGACATGAATAAGCATCTAAGAAATAGATTGTTACTAGTTGTGCTTGCAGCAACTTTTCTCTTTAGCATTACTTCTCTGGCAAGCGATAACACGGACATCCACCAGGAAGTTGACTTCTCCATAGCAAAGGCACACCAGTTAACCGTGTTGAACGACGAGAGCCTGAGTTTTTCCTTTGAGGTATCCAGGTCAACCGCCTCGGGTACTTTCGAGTCGTCCACTCTCCACCTAAAACTGCAGCACAATTACGACGTGGGGCTTTCGATAGTTGGTTCTTCCTTCCAGAACGGGGCCGAGGACTACGCCATACCGGCCACCTGGACGCTGGAATGGACCAAGTCTACCAGCAAACCAACCGCGATGACAAACCTCGCAGACCTGACTGCCGCCGAAGATTCAACCGCTGAGAGGACGGTGGCTGCCGAGGTGGACCCGAGCAGGGCAAACCTGTGGGTAGATGTAACGGTCTCCGCGCATAGAAACGGCATGGTTGACCCCGCCGGAAAGTACCAGGCAACGCTCGACGTGTCAGTGGTCGATCTGAGTTCGTAAGTTAGTCCGATGTCCGATGTTGCCTGCTCTGTCATGTTTATCTGACAAGAATTCCCATTTCTTATCGTGTTAACTAGTTAATTGGTTGACTGGTTAATTTGGTAATGGGTGATGAGGTATTAGGTGTCAGGATTTGGGATTTGGACTAAAACTACCGACTGAACAACCCCGCCCTTTCCCCTTATAATTGACTCATCAACCCTTTATCAGCAATGGAGGTACAAGAGAATGGCAGACAGAGACAAAATCGACATCAATTACCTATACGGCAAAAAGGAGGAAGGGGAAAAGATATCGTGGCTCACCGCATACGACTATCCGATGGCCAGGTACGAGGAGGAGGCCGGGATAGAGATGATCCTCGTCGGGGATTCCGGCGGTATGACCCAACTGGGTTACGATTCCACCCTGCCGGTGACCATGGACGAAATGACCATGATGACGAAGGCGGTCACGCGAGCGACGGAGACGACTTTTGTAGTCGGTGACATGCCTTACATGAGTTACCAGCCCGATAAGTCAGAAGCGATCAGGAATGCCGGCCGGTTTATGGGAGAGTGCGGGACCGACGCGATAAAACTCGAGGGTGGACGGAGGATGGCACCGACCGTGGAAGCCATCGTGGACGCGGGGATCCCAGTTGTCGGCCATATAGGGATGACCCCGCAGTCTGCTGCCCAGCTCGGTGGATACAAGAGCCAGGGACGGGACGCGGAGACGGCGTCGGAGTTGATCGCGGACGCAAAAGCCCTGGAAGATGCGGGCGCATTTGCCATACTGCTGGAGGCAGTGCCCACGCGGGTCGCTGAGTTAATTTACAGGGAGTCGGAAGCTCTGGTCTTCGGGATAGGTGCGGGGGAGCACGTTGACGGACAGCTCCTTATCGCGCACGACATCCTCGGGCTATTTGAGCTGTTTAAGCCGAGGTTCGTCAAGAGGTATGCCGAACTGGGGAGAGAGGTGGTTGACGCTGTTGCCCGGTTCAAGGAGGAGGTAAAGAAGGGAGAGTTTCCCGGGCCCGACCACAGTTACGGGATGCCGGACGAAGAATACGAAAAACTGACCTAACGCTAACCTCTATGTTGTGGTTTCTGGGTCCGCCGGTAAAAGATCAATTCCGTCTGACCGTACTCTCTGGAGTCTATTTGGCTAACGTGGGATAGTTCCTCAGGTAAGTCGTCCTTGTGAAAGACCTCGACTATGACCACGCCGCCGGGCCTGATTACCTTGAGGTCGTTGAGCTGGTTAAGGGTCTTCTCTGCTAGGTCCGTGTCGTAGGGGGGTCCGACGAAGGCGATGTCGAACCTGCGGGCCCGCCGGTCGTACTTCTCGAGGGCGGAAAACACGTCGCTCTTCTCGACGACCGCCCTGTCGACGTAATCGAGTTTCTCCAGGTTCTTTGAGACGAGCGATATAGCTTTCTGAGACCGGTCTACAAAGGTGCAGTTTTTCGCACCCCGGGAGAGTGCCTCCAGCCCCACGCTACCGGTGCCCGCGAATAAGTCGAGAAAACGAGCTCCTTCGGTTAGCTGGCGGATCATGTCAAAGAGTGCCTTGCGGACGAGGTGCTGGATAGGGCGGATTTCCTTGGGGCCTGGTCCGAACAAACTGTGTCCTTTCTTCTGTCCGCTTATTATGTGCATAACCGTAACGAAGGTTGATTGAGAAATTGAACGACCATACTATCTTATACTGGTTGAAGAATTTGAATACAAGGTGTGTCTAAATGGAAATAGATCAGTTAACCACCGTCGTTTTCGACCTCGACGGTACCCTATGTACTTACAAAGAAGACCTGGAAAGTTCTATTTTACGGTGTTTTGAGGTCGAGAGCGTAGATGACCTCCCATTTACCCCTGAGGACTACCAGGATGAGTTCAAGCGGCAGTTTCCGGGAGCTATAGATGGACGGGTAGAACACCCGGAGATTTCCTTCAGGAAGAGGCTAGTTTGGAGTTTGCTCGAACCCCTCGATGGGTTCTCCCGTAAGAGGATATTGAGGTGTGCCAACAGATTTGACGAGATCAGGGAAGCGGAACTTGCTTTGTTCCCGGAGACCGTTGACGTGTTGGGGGAGTTAAGAGGTCACGTTAAATTGGGTCTCCTCACCAACGGCCCCTCGAGCCTCCAGTGGGCGAAGATCCGCCATCTGGGAATCGAGGATTTGTTTGACGAGGTAGTAGTGAGTGGCGATCATGGGTTGGTAAAGCCGGACCCCGAAATATTCTATCTTACGTTGGAGAAGCTCGGTTCCACGCCGGAGGAATCCATCTACGTGGGGAACTCGCACAAATACGACGTGCAGGGCGCGAAGAATGCGGGCCTGCCCGTCGTGTGGAGAAGAAATCCGGACGAAGACGAACCCGTCCCGGAGGAGGAATATCCCGAACCGGACTTCGTCGTCGAAGACCTGAAAGAGATCTTTGGTCTGGGGATTTTAGACCTATCTGATGATTTTAACTCAAGGAGAATAAAGCTATCATGAAGAAGAGAGACGTTGTGTTAATCGGTGCAGGGCCGGCAGGGTTGTTCGCGGGGAGTAAATTCCTCGATTCGGACCTGTCCGTAGTAGTCCTGGAAAGAGGCCTCCCCCCAAAGGAAAGAGAAAGCATCACCTACGGGATCGGAGGAGCTGGGGCCTTCTCGGACGGCAAACTCAACCTAACGCCAAAGATTGGGGGAGATCCCAGCACTTTCGGTCGTAAGGGCGAGGAACTCTTGCCGTATATCGACGAAATTGATCAGGTCTTTGCCGACTACGGAGGGGGCAGTACCTACTCCGGAGAATCGGAGGAAGGGCTACGGAAGCTCAAAAAGAAGGCCGGTAAGTACGGCATAGAGTTTATTCCGGGCAAGCAGAGGCACATTGGCACTAAGAAGATCCGCGAGGTAATCAACAACTTCTATAATTACCTCGTTGATAAGGACCTGGAGTTTGACCTGGAGACCAAAGTAGAGGAGATCAGCTACGACGGTGAATACTACGAACTGACGACAGAGGGTGAGACGTACCGCGCTCCCTACGTTCTTGCCGCTCCGGGGCGGTCGGGAGCTTACTGGCTCCGTGAGCAGGCAAAGTCGCTGGGGGTTACCACCAACTACGGCCCCATCGACGTGGGGGTCAGGGTAGAGTTTCCCGCCGAGATATACCAACCGATAGAAGAAGTGATGTACGATGCCAAGTTCAGGTTGCGGACGGAGACGTACGATGATCTGGTGAGAACGTTCTGTACCAATCCCCGTGGGTTCGTGGTAAAGGAGCCGTTTGAGGACTTCATGTTGATCAACGGCCACGCCGAAAACAGCAACAAGTCCAACGTAACCAACTTCGCCCTTCTGTCTCGGATCACGCTTACGGACCCCGTTGAGGACACGACCAGGTACGGAAGATCCATCGCCAAGCTTGCAAACACCATCGGCGGAGGAAAGCCAATCCTGCAGAGGTTAAAGGACTTGAACAACGGAAGGAGGTCAACGGCGAAGCGCATAAGCAGGGTTCCGTACAAGCCGACGTTAACTGACCACACTCCGGGCGACATTTCTATGGCCCTTCCCGACCGGGTGACCGTTAACCTGACCGAAGGCCTGGAGAGGTTGAACAACATAATCGAAGGTGTGACGTCGGACAACACCCTGTTGTATGCCCCGGAGATAAAGTTTTACGATACGAAATATCAGGTGACAAAGGATCTGGAGACCAACTTCGACGGATTTTACGTTGCCGGGGACGCGTCAGGCCATTCCCGCGGAATCGTCTACTCCGCTATAACGGGCATGATCGCGGCGGAAGGAATAGTTGAGGACACGAACCACAAATCACGATAACTGGAGCCGATAACGTATGTCGACTAGAGTAAGATTTGCTCCCTCTCCCACTGGGTATCTACACGTCGGTGGGGCGAGGACAGCGCTATTTAATTGGTTGTTCGCAAGAAACAGGGGCGGAGAGTTTATCCTCAGGATAGAGGACACGGATCAGTCCAGGTCGACGGAGGAATCTATTGAGGAAATAAAGGATTCCCTCTCCTGGCTGGAGCTTAACTGGGATGAGTACTACAGGCAGACGAATAGGACGTCGCTGTACCAGGAGAGCGCCGACGAGCTCCTCGACGAGGGGCGCGTTTACGAATCGGAGGGAGCGCTCTGGTTCAGGGTCCCCGGCGGAGAAGAGGTCGTTGTCGAAGACCTGGTCCTGGGGAACGTCAGTTTTTCCACGGACGAGCTGAAGGACTTCGTTATCCGGCGCTCGGACAGTACCTTCACCTACAACTTTGCCTGTGTGGTGGACGACGCGGAGCTGGGAATAACTCACGTCATGCGGGGGGACGATCACCTGAACAATACCCCCAAACAGCTCCTCGTTTACTCGGCCCTGGAGATAGACCCACCGGGCTTTGCCCACTTCCCGATGATCTTGGGAAAGGACGGAAAGAGGCTGAGCAAGAGACATGGAGCGACGTCCGTGTTGAGCTATAAGGAGAGGGGTTATCTCCCCGAAGGACTGGTCAACTTCCTTGCCAGGCTCGGATGGTCGCACGGCGACCAGGAGATCTTTTCTCCCGAAGAGCTGGTCGAGTACTTCTCACTCGAAAGGGTGGGCGGCAGCTCGGCCGTCTTTGACGAAGACAAGTTGTTATGGCTCAACCATCAGTGGATGGGGAGAAAGGACCCCAAAGAACTTGGGGGGCTGCTCAAGAATTACCTCATCGAAGAGAACTTTTACAGTCGCGAGGAATTGGAGAAACTCCCGCCCGACAAGTTTTCCGGGACCGTGGAGTCCCTGCGGGAGAGGAACAAGACTCTCGCCGACCTGGCGGAAGCAAGCACCTTCGTGATCGACGAGGAATTAGACTACGACGACACCCCTCTTGCTGATTATGTAGAAGAGAGGGCGCAGAAGTTGCTCGGTGGCCTGGCGGACGAGCTTGCAGCTCTACCCGAGGAGGAGTTTCGGCCAGAACAATTAGAGGAGGTCACGAGGGACTACCTGGACGAAAACGGCGGAGGCCTGGGCGACATTGCCCAGCTCTGCCGTGTTGCGTTAACGGGTAGGACTGTATCACCAGGTCTATTCGAGACCATGGAGCTCGTCGGCCCGCGGAAGACGGTGGACCGCCTCCGCAGGGCAGCAGAGTTCTAAGGGTAGGAGAGCCTTGTTAAGATACGTGATACTGGGGTTGGTCCAGGGAATAACGGAGTTTCTTCCCGTAAGTAGTTCCGGACACCTCGTCATCCTGCAGCATTTTTTCGGCATGGAGACGGAGACGAATACCCTTCTCGATGCCCTGCTCCATTTTGGTACGCTCCTCGCCGTTTTGTTCCTTTTCCGAAATAGGATCTGGGAGCTGATTTCTTCTCTCTTTGACGGGTCCAACGGAGAGAGGCGGTACCTGTTTAACCTGATTCTGGCCACGGTGCCGATAGCGGTCGCTGGCTTCCTTGCCCAGGACCTCATCGAGTCCGCCTTCGGTTCAATCCGGGCAGCGGGATTTGGCCTTCTCGTAACCGGTCTTGTCCTGGCGGGGGTAAGGTACCTGGGGCGGCCTCATAAGGAGATGGAATCGCTGACGTGGAAGGACTCCCTCCTCGTCGGTATAGCCCAGACGGCTGCGCTCTTTCCCGGTGTGTCCAGGAGCGGCGTGACGATTTCCGCGGGACTGGGAAGAAAACTCAAGCCGGAGTTTGCCGCCGAGTTCTCCTTTTTGCTCATGGTGCCCGCGGTCTTTGGGGCCACTCTGTTCAAGGTCTGGGATGGGATCATCTCAAACCCCGCACCCCTTTCTTATGAGCTGGCTCTACCCTATATCGTTGGAACGGCCATCGCGGCGGTCTCGGGTGCCCTGGCGATAGTCTGGCTGATACGACTGTTAAAAAAGGGCCGCTTCAGTCTGTTTGCCTATTATTGTTTCGCCCTTGGGGCGTCAGTCGTGGTCTGGTCCTTCCTGTGACCTAGATATCTCTAATTTCCACTGACATTTTTTTGAGATCGAGCAGCCCCACGGTTGACCTACCCGTCAGCCATCCACCGACCTCTCCCGGGTTTACGACGAGTGGTTTGCCCTCCTGGATATCTATCTCGTGTGTATGGCCGTAGACTACCACGTCCGGTACGGGGCTGCGCTTTATGATATCGAGAAGCCGTGGTTGATGGGCGAGGACCACAGTTATATTCCCTAGGTCAAACCTGTGGGGGTTACGCTCTATTCTCCCGACTCCCTCCTCGGCAAACCTCTTACGGAGAAACAGTCTGTCGCCGTCGTTGTTGCCAAAGACGCCAATTAGATCCGCGTTCAACTCCGACAGAGGGTCTGCGGTAAGGGGCGAGATGAAGTCTCCGGCGTGCAGGACAAGGTCCACGTCCTCCCCGTTAAACAGGTCGACCGCAGCCTCCAGCTTGTCCATGTTCTCATGGCTATCGGCCATTATCCCCAGTAGTCGGGGAACTTTCTTTTCCATGGTTGGGGCCTCCAATAGCTAGTTTTCTTTCATCTCTTCCCGATATCTGCCCAGGGCGAGAAGCGGGAAGTAGTGACGGTAGAGCACGTAGCCAATGTAGAAGTCACCGGGGAAACCCGTACCCGTATAATTTTCCTCCTCCCACGTACCGTCCTCAGTTTGTTGTTCCAACAGGTACTCGACTCCTCTCTTTGCCGCCATGCTGTCCTCTTCTCCGGCGGCAATCAGGCTTATCAACGACCACGCCGTCTGGGAAGGAGTACTCTCTCCTTCGCCGGCTAGGTCAGGGTCTGAGTAAGATTCCAGAGTTTCCCCCCAACCCCCGTCACCGTTCTGGTGATTTTTTATCCAGTCCACAGCTCTTCTCACGTACGGTTTTGACATGTCTTCGTCGAGGGCTTCAACTCCGGGAAGAACACAGCCGGTCCCGTAGATGTAGTTCACTCCCCAGCGACCGAACCAGGAACCGTCTTCGTTCTGTTCCTCTCTGATGTAGTCGTAACCACGTTTTACGGGCTCGTCGCTCATGTCGAATCCCAGCCGCCCCATCATCTCGAGTATGTGTGCGGTAACGTCCACGGTCGGGGGGTCGATTATCGCGCCAAAGTCGGCAAACGGTATTTCGTACAGGATTTCCTGGTCGTTATCGACGTCGAACGCCCCCCAGCCGCCATTTGAGGATTGCATCGCCAGCAACCACTGCAGTCCGCGGTCTATGGCCTCTGACTTCTCTTTCTCCTTGTCGTGCAGTGAGAGTTCGTCGAGGGCGATAACCACTATCGAGGTGTCGTCGGTGTCGGGATAGTTCTCGTTGGCGAATTCAAACGCCCAGCCTCCAGGCTCTACTTCGTCCAGGTCTACCGACCAATCGCCCTCGGAGCGGATCTCCATGTCTAATAGCCACTCTCCCGCCCGATTCAACTCGGGATGGTCCTCGGGGATTCCCGATTCGACCAGCGCTAGAACAGCCCAGGCGGTGTCCCAGACGGGGGAGACGCAGGCCTGTAGCTTTAATTCGTCTTCGTTTTCGATGGAAAACGAGTCGAGGCCCTCGATCCCCTTTTGCATATCGGGATGGTCCAACGGGTAGCCCTGAATATACAGGGCCAGTAGGGAATAAACCCAGGGCGGTTGGATTCCGCCCCAGCTCCCATCCGCTTCCTGTCGGGCGAGGATCCAATTCTCACACTTCTTTATCGCCTTCTCCCTTCCCGGTTGCCAGGGAAGCCTGTTGTAATACTTCAACGCGTCGTCAGCTATTTGAAATAGATTTGACCAGGAGAAGGTGGGATAGTCTTTTTCCACGTCGTCTTCGTCTTCCGGTTTCCAGCCTTCCGGGAATAATTCAGGAAGTTTCTTCTCGGCTGGAAGTTGATGAACTGGTTGCTTGCTAATAACTATAAGCAGGGGTACGATGGTGCCCCTGGCCCAGGAGGCAAACTCGTAGATGTTAATTGGAAACCAGTCCGGAAAGAAGATCAGTTCAGGAGGCATCGCCGGCACCCGGTCCCAATCCCAGACGCCGAACAGGCTTAGCCAGATCTTCGTAAATATCCGTGCTTTGGGGATCCCGCCCCTGTCCATAATAAACTCTCTTGCCTTAACCAACGCATCGCTTTCCGTGGACTCTCCTGCCAGCTTGAGGGCAAAGTAACATTCGATCGTCGTCGATAGGTCGCCTTTGCCGCCGGGGAAGATGTTCCAGGAACCGTCCTCAAGTTGCTTGCGTTTAAGGTAATTGACGACCTTTTCCCATTCCTCTTCTTCTTTTAACCCCATAAACTGGGTCAACATCAGGTGTTCTGCTTCGATCGTCGGGTTGCTCTTGAAGTCACCCTGCCAGTAGCCTCCGTCTTCCTGGATGTCAAACAGATGTTCCTGTGCGGCTTCGATCGTTTCCGTTAACCTTTTTGTGTCAACTGCTTCGTCGAGTTTCATCTCCTGACCCTCCTGATTCTTTTCATCTAAAATTTCTTGACCCGCTGAATGAGTTGCCTCTACTTACTTGGATACAGGATAACCTGGTCTGTCTCAAAGCCCGTGGCAACACCTTTGTTCGGGTATATTCTCTTCCCCACCAATTCTTCCCTACCAATGTCAGCATAGATTAACATAACAATGTTACGATATCAAGGTATCCGTTTATGTACGGACTCAGAAGATATCGTCTGCGCCGTGACCTGTGTAGATAACTTCCCCTCTTTTCCGTCTCCTTACGTGAAAAGGTAGGTTACGTACCGTTAAAATGTAAAGTTAATGGGGATAAAGATTTCAAATATGCCGGCAAGAAATGATGCGATTACCCCGTCTGCGCTCGTGTCGTTAATTGACGAGGAGGGAAGATGACTATAGTAGAAGAGATAGAGGACGAAGTTTCGCGGAGATTCGGTCGTGATTGGAATTTGGGAGTCTCTACTCTGATGTACCCCCACGATCCTATCAGGGCAATTAACGAGATCGTTCAGGCAGAATTAGGTTTCAAGCGAATCGAAATTGGCCTGGGGAAACCCCTTTCCGGGAATGAATGGGTAGACGAAGTCATCAGGTTAAAGGAGGGCCGTGGGATAGACTACTCTCTCCACGTACCTTTTCTCTTCGACGATATCGCCCACCCGCATCCAGCCGTCCGGCGTGCTTACACCGACGAAGTGATAGACAGCATAGATCTTGCAGTTGAAATTGGTGCCGAGGACCTTGTAATTCATCCAGGCCACCTAACTATCAATCAGTCCCTACCGGACGTCGATGCCCTCAACTACCTCAAACAACCGCGGGATAGGTACGTAGAAAACTCGATCTCTTCGTTAAAACGGGTCGTACGGTACAACCGACTGCACGACGTGACCCTCTTCGTAGAAAACTTGCCGTTTGGCCTCTGTGATACTCTTACCGAGTTTAATAGGGTGTTTGGCGCCGTTGACGGGATAAACTTCATCCTTGACGTCGGACACGCTAACGTCTCTTCTTCACTGGGTGACTTCCTCCAACTCGAACCGAAGTACCTCCACTTACACGATAACATGGGTAGCGAAGACGAGCACCTAAAGATGGGGGCTGGCAACCTGGACTTTCGAGGTTTCTTCTCTTGCCTACTCAAGCAGGAAGGAGAGAAGAAGGTGACCCTGGAACTTTACTCGCTTGACGACGTCGTTGAATCTCTCCAACTAATGAGTGCTATTCTGGCTGAACTCTAAGCTAAAACGCCCCCCTCTCTGTTGACTTTCTCTTAAATTCTTGATATACTGACGAGTGCTTGAGAACCGCTGAAATCCAGTTGTGAACTGGAATGTAGGGGTTTCTTATGTTTTACATTCTATGCAAGTTGTTTTATTTTTTTCTAATTTTTTTAACTAACTGGCGCTCTAGGAGGCGCTTCTTTTCCTTTTATTTACCTTACAAC
>JAGYME010000149.1 GCA_018400715.1 Candidatus Bipolaricaulota bacterium | reverse complement strand
CTCTCTTAACAAAGTCAACCATCATTCTCACTTGGGAACACTCCTCGAATGACACAGTCTTCCTGCACGGCTTTTATTCTCTGTCAACTACCACCTCCTGTAACTCAACGTCGTCTCTTCTAACTTGATCGGATATCGCTGGCCTCGCAAGTTTCTGGTAAGGGTAAGCCAAACCTCTCACTTTGGACATCAACTTCCGATCGAGGAAGCCGTGTCGGATCTGCTACATAGGGCATTTTACCTTACCGGCCGCTCGAGGGTGCTTCAGTACTGATACAGGACCTCAGTTAAGGGTCAAAGGTACTCGAGGAAGTCACCCGTCGAGGCCGGAAATATCGATCATCTTCTCATATAGTTACTCCTTTCTTCCTCCTTAACTTGTTTACGTCAAACAATAGGGAGGAGTCGAACTTTTCTCCCCTGGCCAGATGCCACAGGCCCTGTAGGTACTTTCTCATCAGGGCGACTACGCTTACGTTCTTGTCTGCCTTGTTTTCTCCACCGTCACGGTCTACCTTGGCCTTATACCAGGCATGAAAGTAGGGGTCGTCGTTTATCTTTCTCCAGGTGGCGAGGTACAAAGAAGCCCTGGCCCCTGAGTCCCCCCTCTTTGTCACGTGCAACAGACTACTGTAGTTTCCACTACTTCTCTCCTTTAGGTTTAGGCCGAATGCCTTTATCAACCCCTGGGGGCTTTGGTAGTCTTGAAACGGGCCGACCTTGTCCCAGAATACTGCCGCGGTTGGGGTTCCCACCTCGTCTGCGATCCGCAGTATCGTCTCCCCTGTTATGAGTGCTTCTAGCTTTCGTCTGAACGCTGACCGGTCACGCCTTAGCCGGTCGGCCCGTTCCGCCAAGTTCTGTAAGCTCAAAAGCTCTGAATCGAGCATGTCTACACCTAAGCTATTGTGGGCTGCCTCCATTACGTCGTCTATTCTTTCCTGGCTTAACATGGGCCCGCCCTTTTTCTTCATGTAAACCCTAACCTCATCTTCTCTGTCTACTATCTCTTGTGGGCCTCCGAACTTTTGGAGTACGCCCAGCAGGGTCGCCCGCCTTAGGTCCCAGGCCTGGAGGATCTCCGGCCAGAAACGGGCCATCTCCGCCTCCAGGTAGCCGAGGTGTCTCTGCCACTCCACCTGCAGGCCGCTTAGCCTGCGGGTGAGGGTCTTTATCATCCTCCTCTCTTTTCCCTTGGGCAGCCAGCGCTCGGAGAGCCCCTGGCCGTGTAGCCACAGGAGTAGGTGGGCCGCCTTGGAGTCGTGTATGCTGGGTACCCCGTCGGCGATCTCCCTTGAGTCGTGGACGCGTTTGGGGGCCATCTTGAAGACCTGCCAGCCTCTCCTGTAGGCAAGGTGTCTTAACGGGTCCCCATAGCTTCCGGTCGGTTCCATTACCACCTGGACAGTGGAGGGTGTAAGCCCGTCGACGAAGTCGGCAAACTCCCTTGTCTCCCAGGGGTGTTTCCAGCGGATCACCCCGACATTCTGTCCGGTATCGTCCGCAAGGGCAGCATATTCCTTCGTTTTAGCTACGTCTAAGCCGACCATCAACGTATCTCCCCTCAATTGGGAATCGATCTTACTTTGGTCTACACTATCGAGGTGAACTGAGCTATAATTACCTAACTTCATTGGGATCACTCCTCATGAGTTGGTGGTTTATTTAATTGTGAGGGGTGATCCCTTTAATTACACCTTTAGTTACCCTTTATCATAGCAGA
>JAGYME010000148.1 GCA_018400715.1 Candidatus Bipolaricaulota bacterium | reverse complement strand
CAATACCCGGTAGTCTTGCTACGGGGATAGTCAATTTCAAGGGATTTCTTTATTCGTCGGAAATAAGCTTAGGACTGACCCGTTACTTGTCACTTGTCACCTGTCGCGGCCTGTCCCATCACGCGTTACATGTTACCGGTCACCTGTCACCGATCCCTCGTCACCGATCGCGTGTCACCCGTAACTGGTTTCCGCTACGAACCCTATGAACCAAAAGAACCCAACAAACTCAATGGTCATCGTAATCGCTCTTATAGCTTTCCTAAGTGAGTACATGAATTCAGCTCTAGGCATGGGGTACGGAACAACACTCACGCCCGTACTGCTTCTTTTAGGATATCCACCTATCTTGATCGTGCCTACAGTCCTTCTATCCGGGTTTCTAGCAGGAATAATATCCGGAGTTTCTCACTCGCGGTTTGGAAATATATCGCTTAAGAACGGAAGCCGTGACAGAGGTATTGTACTAGCGCTTTCGCTAACCGGGATTATCGGTACAGTGATCGCTGTGTTCACGGCAGTCAATATCTCTCCCATCGTACTGAAAGGCTACATCGGCGCGATGGTCTTCTCTATGGGGGTACTGGTATTCGCCTTCAGAAAATACAGCTTCAGCTTCTCCTGGCCGAGGATCATCGGCCTGGGAGTAGTCTCTGCATTCAATAAGGGGATATCCGGGGGAGGCTACGGTCCATTGGTGGTATCCGGCCAGATCCTCTCGGGAAACGCCGTGAAGAACTCCATTGGTGCAACCTTGTTGGCTGAGGGGATTATCTGTGCAGTTGGATTCTCCTTGTACCTTGTTTTACACGATGGAACAAGCTGGTTTGTTGCTAACTGGCGTTTCTATCTTCCAATAGTTCTTGGAACCGTATCCGCGGCACCTGTTGCCGCATGGACAACAAAGGTTGTAGCCAAGAAGTTAGACCTAAAAATCGTAACCTCCGTGTTGACTTGTACCCTAGGTGCATGGACACTCTGGAAGACATTCACTTGATGGGCCAAGCATCTCAGCTAAGACAATATGGTGTAATTGGGCATGTGCGATGTGATCAATGGACTAACATGTCCCTGCAGACGGATTTCATGGGTTTAAAAGTCCTACAAACCCGTCACTGGTCACCCGTCACCCGTCACGGCCTGTCCCATCACGCGTCACCTGTCACTCGTTACCCGTCACGGCCTGTCCCATCACGTGTCACCTGTCACCGATCACTTGTTACTTGTTACTCGTTACCTGTCACGCGTCACCCGTCACGGCCTGTCACATCACGCGTCACCTGTCACTTGTCACGCGTAACTGGTTTCCCCTACGAACCCGCAGTTGTTAGTTGCTGTCTGTTAATTCTCAATTCTAAACTCTTAATTCTGAACTCTACGAACCCCTGCCCCGTGCAATAACCACCAATCGGATTATTTCACCGGGGCAACGAACCCTATAGACTCTACGAACCCGTCACTGGTCACCTGTCACAGCCTGTCCCATCACGTGTCACCTGTCACCAATCACTTGTTACTTGTTACTTGTCACCCGTCACCGATCGCGTGTCACCTGTCACCTGTCACCCGTCACTGGTCACCTGTCACCTGTCACGGCCTGTCCCATCACGCGTCACCCGTAACTGGTTTCCGCTACGAACCCTATGAACTCAATAAACCCTATGAACCCAATAAACGCAATAAACCCTAAGACGGTCCTCGTTACCGGCGGTGCCGGCTTTATCGGCTCCCA
>JAGYME010000147.1 GCA_018400715.1 Candidatus Bipolaricaulota bacterium | reverse complement strand
AAAGGGGAGGAGTTCGACCCGGAAGTGGTTGAGGTACTGGTCAAGATGATAGAAGAAGGCGAAATAGAATTCGGAGGAGAATAAATTGACCTTCTTTGCCGACATCTGTAAAGAATTCATTCAAAAGCTGCCAGAAGCCCTCTTCCTGGAGGATCTGGAGGGAAACATTCTCGATGTCAACCGGCAGGCCTGCGAGCTGCTCGGTTACGAAAGAGATGAGCTGCTCGACATGGAAGTCGAGGATCTAGTTCCCGAGGGAGCGCCCGCTTTCCTTCCGGGTCAAATCGACGAAGCGACAAGGAATGGGAGGCCTCTGGAGACCACCAACGTCCGGAAGGACGACACGGAAATCCCCGTTGAGCTGCGGGGCAGGATGATAGAGGTCGAGGGCGAAGAAAGGATGTTGATCAGCATCAGGGATATGACTGAGCGAAAACGAGCAAAAAAGAAATACCAGATAGTGACCGAGGGAACCTCCCAACCCATCTTTTTATTCCAGGACGGTAAGTTCAAGTTCGTAAATGAAGGTCTGGAAAGACTTAGTGGCTATAGCAGAAAAGAGCTGAAGGATATTGATTACCTCCAACTCGTTCATCCTGACTACAGGGAAAGGGTTGCCGAATGGACCCGACAGGCACTGACGGGAGACGATTCAGGGCTGCCGGAAAGAGTGGAATATAAGGCCTTAACGAAAGAGGGAGAAACAATTTGGATTCGTACTCTTCCCTCCCTCATCGAGTACGAAGGCAAGCCGGCCATCGTGGCTAACGCAGTAGATGTAACTGAAGAAAAAGAACTGCAAAGGGAGCTTCGGTCGGAAAAGGACCTGATGGAGTCCATAATGACCCTGTCTCCCGACTTGATTTACTTTAAGGACGTCCAGCACCGGTTCGAGCGGGCAAACGAAGGGTATACGGAATTGCTGGATATGGATGAGGAGGAGATGATAGGGAAGACCGCCGAGGACTTCTGGCCGGAAGCGGAGGAGATCATGGAGGACGAACGCCGTGCCCTCTCCGGAGAGCCAGTAATTGGAAGGGAAAGAAAAGTCACTCTGCCAAGTGGAGAAAAACGCTGGTACTCTATAAACAAGCTGCCTCGTCGTGATGGTGATGGAAATGTAATCGGGTTTTTAGGGATGGATAGAGACATTACAGAGAGAAAACGGACCCAACAGGCCCTGGACGAGGAGCGTAACAAATTAAAAAACCTCCATGATGCGGTGGACGAACTACAGCGTCAGGATACCGAAGAAGAGATACTCCAGACTGCCGTGGAAGTGGCCGAGGACATGCTTGAGTTTGAGATCTGTGCTATCTCTATTCTGGAGGGTGAGTACCTAATACCCCGAGCTAACTCGACAAATCTAGATTCGGAAGAGACGGCTAAGTTCAAAGTTGGCGAGGGAATTACGGGTAAAACCGTCCAACGAGGCGAAACAATCTGGGGAGACGACGTCAGGGAACACCAGGAGGCAAAACCGACCCAGGACGAATTCAGAGCTTTCATCAGCGTCCCAATCGGAGAAATAGGTATACTGCAGGTCATCTCCGAGGAAGTGGGAAGCTTTACCGAACGGGACGTAGAACTTGCCGAGATCCTTGCCGGCCACCTCCGGGAGGAGCTAATGCGGGTTCGGCTAGAAGAAGACCTGCGCCAACAAGCGATCCGTGACCCCCTCACGGACCTGTACAACCGCCGTTACTTCAACGAGAGCCTGCAAAAAGAGGTCCAGCAGGCAGAACGTTACGACAAACCACTGGCCTTTTTGATGATCGACGTAAACCGGTTTAAAGAGATAAACGACCGTTACTC
>JAGYME010000146.1 GCA_018400715.1 Candidatus Bipolaricaulota bacterium | reverse complement strand
GTACGAACTCTCGCTCGTCTCCTCGGTGAGCCCCTCCAGGTGCGGACGCGCGACCTGGTGCACGTCTATCTGGTGGAGCACGGACGAGCCGAGCTTGAATATCCCCAGGCCGAGCTCGTATCCGTCAGTTTCGCTGTCCTGGTCGACAAAGCCCTGGACCTGGAGCGAACTCAACAGTTTCTGGACGGTGGAGGCGTTGTACCCCACCTTTCTCGCCAGGTCCCTGACCCCGATTGGCGTCTCCTCCTCGCTCATCTTCTTGAGGAGGACCACGGCCCTCTCCACGGACAGGATGGTGGACTTTTTAGAAACATCGTTTCCCATTATTTGAATCACCGTTTCGACATCATTATAATAATTGATGGTAGGAGGAGAGTCAAAAGTTTCTCTCTTGCTTCTTTTGTCGCGGTTGAGTCCGGTCGATACGGTAACACGGTTAGAGTTATCCACTTACGGAGAAAAAAGGGCGTCAAAAAACTTTTCAAAAAAAAGAATATAATATATAATTGGTCACTGCCAGACTTTTTTGCTTTTGCAATATTTATTCGATATATCGGTTAACGTGATTCTTTATGTTTAGAATATAACTTTAACGAAAAAATCTCAAAGGGGGTGATAAATTCACTCACCAGACAGTCGTGGCGGGAAATCAGCAGATTTTCAATGCTAATATTATACTATAATCCAACAGGAGGCGGAATATGAACAAAAGCACGTACGTCAAAGGACCAATAATTGGACTAATCCTAATTCTTACCAGCTTGTTGTTGGCAGGCGGTCTGACCGCTCTGGCCGCGGACGACGGTGAAGTTCTCCGGGTCAGGTCAAGGAAGGGCCAGGACATACAGACGATGGACCCTGCATTTCACCTGGGTGACGAGGAGTACAACATCAACCTCGCCATCTTCAGCCGGTTAATGAAGTACAAGCCTGGTTCTCAGGAGCTAACTCTCGACGCGGCAAAGTCCGTCGACGTAAGCGAGGACGGCACGGTCGTTACCTTTGAACTCAAACAGGGCATTCAGTTCCACGAGGGCTACGGCGAACTGACCGCCGAGGACGTAAAGTTCTCCTACGAACGGATCATCGACCCCGAAAACGACTCTCCTTATAAGAGTTCATGGCGGACCCTGGACCACGTGGAGGTAACGGGAAAGTACACGGGCAAGTTGGTATTCAATGAACCTCTTGCCTCGCTGTTCACGACCTCCATCCCATACACCGCTGGGGCAATCGTCAGCAAGAAGGCTTACGAGGACCTGGGAGACGAGTTTGCAACTCACCCCATAGGCTCGGGCCCGTACCGCTGGAAGTCCTGGACGCCGAACCAGGAGATCGTCCTGGAGAGGAATGAGGACTACTACGGAGAGAAGCCCTACTTCAAGACGATCGAAATCCTCACCATAGAAAACGACAAGTCAGCAGAGATGGCGTTCGACAGGGGTGAACTGGACGACACATCGATCTCGTTGAGCTCCGTGGACAGATACGAGGGCAAAGAGGACTCCGTCATTCACACGCTGACCAACCTACGTTACCACTGGATCGGGTTCAACATCCAGGAGCCACCGTTCGACAACATCAAAGTAAGGAAGGCGATCAGGTACGCGGTAAACGTTGACGAAATCATCGAGGGAGCTTACAACGGCATCCCCGAGAAGAACAACTGCGCACTACCGCCGTCGATGGTCGGGTCCTGGGATGAATGTCCCACCTACGAACAGGACGTGGAAAAGGCGAAAGAACTACTTGCAGAGGCCGGTTACGCGAACGGATTTGAGGTCGACATAATTACCTCTGGTCCGGACTACCACTCCCTGGCAGCCCAGATACTCCAGCAGCAACTGCTGCGGA
>JAGYME010000145.1 GCA_018400715.1 Candidatus Bipolaricaulota bacterium | reverse complement strand
CGGATGGCGCACTTCGGGTTGGTCTGAATCTTACCCCGGTAAAACGGGTGCAACTTTAGCGCATCACGGCCTGGCTCCTTCGCCTTTTCCAACAGTTCCTCTTCACTGATCTCTTCCGACATATTTACCTCCCGGTACAATTTTAAAGAAAACTCTCAACCTCGCGTAAGATGTCCTCGGGGTCGTGTAACCCTCCACCCGCGTGAGGTACCAGCTTCACCTCGGCGTCGGGCGATGCCACCCGCTCTACCTCTCTAACAAGCTGTCCCAGGTTTATCTCAGGCACTACTATCCCATTAAGACCCTCACTCAATTCACGTATCTGCCCCTCGGGGAATGGCCAGACCGTTATCAACCGGACGATACCCACCTTCATTCCACGTTCACGTGCCATTTTATACGCACCCATCGCGGTTCTGTAAGCCATGCCGTAGGAAACGATCATTACCTCCGCGTCATCCATGCCCTTAGCCTCAATTTCGACGATATCGCCCTTGTTCTTCTCGACCTTGTCGACGAGACGGCCGATCAACTCCTTCTGCGTCTCCACGTCCAGTTTAGGGTGGCCCTTATAATCGTGAGTAAGCCCGGTCACGTGAACCCGATACCCCTCTCCCGCAGAGGCCATCTGCGGTACGAGGTCGTCCTCGGGCTTGAAAGGTAAAAACTCCTCGGGGGAGACGTTTGGTCTGCGGCGGGGATAGATGTCGATATCTTCCTCGCGGATTTCCACGCGCTCGCGCATGTGGCCGATCTTCTCGTCGGCCATGACGAAAACGGGCATCCTGTACTGTTCTGACTTGTTGAACGCCTTGACCGTGTAGTCGAACATCTCCTGAGGCGACGTGGGTGCGTAGGCAATTACCCCGTAATCTCCATGAGATCCCCACTGGGCCTGCATCATGTCGCCCTGTCCCACCGCCGTCGGCAATCCCGTGGAAGGGGAACCGCGCTGGATATCGGCGATGACACACGGTGTCTCCGTCATCATTCCCAGGCCGATATTCTCCATCATCAGGGAAAAACCGGGTCCCGAAGTGGCGGTCATCGACCTCTTTCCGCCCCAGGCTCCACCTAAGACTGCGGCAATCGAGCTCAGTTCGTCTTCCATCTGGATAAACGTCCCGTTGACCTGGGGCATCCTCTGCGACATCCTCTCCGCAATCTCCGACTGCGGAGTTATGGGATATCCCGCAAAGAAACGACAGCCTGCAGCAATTGCCCCCTCGGCGCAGGCCTCGTCACCGTTCAAAAAATACTTACCCGTCATTATCGCGTTCTCGCTCATTATCGTTCCACCGTCCTATGTAATTTATTTATCACCGCTCCGGGAACCCCTCTATGATCTTGCAAGCGTTCCCGGCGTTTGGTCAATAATCTTAACTACTCTTCAGGGAAATCAACTCGGGTCCAGGAGATCAAGCGTCCTCCCCTGGGTCCGTGCTCCTCTGTAATCGGGGATAATCATCGGAGAACGTCTGTCCGGTTCTACTCCTTTTTCCTTTAAGGCATCGATGTACCCTTCAACGTGGTTTAACGTCACCTCTCCCCACCCGTTCTCCTCTTTCGCCCGTTTAGCGGCAGCTATTCCGGCCCGTCTGCCAAAGACGTTATAATCCATGATAGAATTTCCCATCAACCTGTTCTTCCCGTGGACTCCCCCCTCGACCTCGCCCGCGGCGAGGAGTCCATCTACGGCCGTGTGTCCGTCTTTATCGATTTCTACCCCTCCGTTCTGATAGTGGAGGGTGGGATAGACGAGAATGGGCTCCTCCGTGGGATCGATGCCGAACCTGGTGTAGAGGCGGTAGATATATTCGAGGTTCTTCTCGAAAGTCCCCTCGCCGTGCTTCATGTCGATCAT
>JAGYME010000144.1 GCA_018400715.1 Candidatus Bipolaricaulota bacterium | reverse complement strand
CAGGATACGAGCTTCGAGGCGGATCTCCTCACCTTTCAGCCCAGCGGGATACCCGGAACCATCCAGCCTCTCGTGGTGTTGCAGGACAATGTCTGCGACCGGCCAAGGAAGGGCAACGTCCTTCAAGATGTCGAAGGCGACCTTAGGATGAGTCTTGATGAGCTCATACTCAGTCTTTGTGAGAGCCGTGGGCTTGCTCAGAATCTCCGCGGGGACGGACATCTTGCCAATGTCGTGGATGATTCCTGCGTGTTGAACCGCTTGGACAGACTCGTCGGCCAACCCCATTTCTTGAGCAATACTCACTGCCAAGCTGGTAACGCGCTCCTGATGACCGGCCGTATAGGGGTCACGACTGGCTGCAGTGGAGCCGAGGACCTGAAACAGGCTGTCGATCGCCTGTCGAAGAGAGGCTTCGGCCTTCTTGAGGCTGGTGATATCCAGTAGAGAAGCCACACTCCGTTTCGTTCCCGGGACAGTGTCGATGGACAGGAGGACCTCCATCCTTCGACCTTCGCGGCTGGCAAATCCGAGGCTGTATTCCGCAGGAGTGGCGTTGCGATCATCTCTTCGCGCTTTCTGGTACTCCTTCACCCGCTCGAGGTCCTTGGGGACAACGAAGTCCGTCCATGACTTCTTCCCCTCGAGCTCTTCCTTGTAGTACCCCGAGAGAGTCTCGAATGCTTTATTGGCAAGCGCGATGGTCGTGTCTTCCTCTATGAGCACAATCCCTACACTGGCCGTCTCGAGAACCGCTCGGTGGAGGTTCTCGTTCGCTACTAGTTCTGTCTTGTGCTGAAACACTTCGATGCCGGAGGCTATGTTGTCGGTCATCTGCTGCAAGATGGCCCGCTCGTCGTTATCGAACACGTCCGGCTCGGACGCGTAGATGGCGAGGGTTCCCCACACACTTCCGCCAATGATGAGTGGGAACGCGACGCTTGAGGCGTATCCACGCGACAGAACCTCCTCTTTGCACGCCTCGTATCGGCGATCCGACAGAATGTTGCTGACGACTATAGGGCACTGCTCTTGCATGCTATCGATTTCTGGAAGGTGGACAGAAGTACCTCTTCCCCACGATAGATCAACCTCCTCCAGAAAGCCTTCCTCGTAGCCGGCATGAGCCACCGGGACGATCACCTTCCCTTCACGCCCCTCCGCTCGTCCGACCCACGCAAAGCGGTAGCCGCCCGTTCTGACGAGGATCTGACACATGCCTTGCAACAGCTCATCCAGGTCAGAGGCACGAACGAGAAGCTTGGTTCCCGAGCCGAGCATCCTGAGAGCCGGAGCAGTCCGGAAGAGCTTCGGCTCCGCCTGCTTCCGCTCTGTGATGTCGGTGAACAGGGTGGCAAAACGCTTTTCCTTCAAGGGGACGACCATGATATCGAAGTACCGTCTCATAGAAGGGAAGAACGTTTCGAACTGCGTCGTCGCGCCGCTGGAAACCGACTCTGCGTACTCCCTGAGGTATGGAGCCTCTCCCGCTCCATAAAGTTCGGATGCCAAGTGCCCCACCGCGTCGTCGACACGAATCCCCAGGATGCGTTCGTATGCGGGGTTCGCTGCCAGAATGCGGTAGTCAGTGGGAGCGCCACCTTCGTCGAGAAGAAGCTCATGGATGCAGATTGCCTCTCGTTGGTTGCCGTAGAACTCCTCGAGCAGCCACCGGGAGAGGCTGATGTCTTGCTTGGGATCAGGTTGAGCACACACCATCGTCTTCCTCTGACTCCTGTAACCGCAGTCGCGTTGTCTACGGGGAGGCTAGCACCTTGGGTTCTGCCCTTTTGGCGTCTCGAACGGACGTCTTCTCGCTAACCATATGCGCCCTAGTTATCTTCTATGGAACACTTTATCCCGCCG
>JAGYME010000143.1 GCA_018400715.1 Candidatus Bipolaricaulota bacterium | reverse complement strand
ACTTTTCGGCTATCGTTATCCCCTTTCCCACGAAGTATCCACCCTGCATTAGGTTCTCGTTTATCCGGGAGAAGAACCTGTCGATGTCCTTTATGTCGTTTACCTTGTGCTCGTTAATAAATACATGCAGCGTTTCTGGCTCGTAGCGGGTGACGTTGAAGTAGGTCTCGGTAGAGAGTATCTCTGCCTTGTCCTTATTTATCCTATTCAGGTCGAGGTGTCTCTTGAGAAACTCCCGCACCGGGCCGTTATCACCGAGGAAACCCTCCTTACACGTTTCAGATAGGGGCACCTCGCCCTCCTCTAGAGGGGGTAGTTCAGGCAGGTCTTCCTCGCTTGTACTGGACCCGTTCTCCCGGTCTTGGATCTCGAATATCGTCCTGTTCTCGTCACGGAGCTTGGGTTCGGAGACTAGCTTAAACCCCTTTGACAGGTGAAGCCCTGACACGGCGACGAGGTCCAACAGGGCGGTAAATAATATAGAACCGTAGATTACAAACCTTGAGAGGTCGCGGTAACCGGTGAAGATGTAGACGACAAAGCTTAACAGTCCTATCGCTATCAGGGAAGTATACCCTAGCTTGACTAGAGACCTCCGGTAGTTGTCGTCGTTTACCCGGTACTTTCGCGTGCCGATGGATACGAATAACCAGGATAGCAAAAAGATTACAAAGTACCACCGGTAACTCGCGAAATAGCCGTATCCTTTTGCCTTAATAACAAATGAAATGAAGGTCCCAAGGGGAAGGAGGGCTATATCGGAGAGGAAATAGAGGAGGGGTAGTTTTTTGATTTGCATAATTATGTAGCTATGAGCTGAGAGCTGTAAGCTCATAGCAGTAATAACGATATATTAAAAGCTTTGAGCTGTAAGTTGCAAGAAAAGATTCGGCCAGTAGCATGTGTCTTGTAGCTTGTAGACATCTCGCCACGATTGCAGTTCTACAGGCCACAGGCCACAAGCCACAGGCTACTGTACCTTTCAGCTATTAGCTCACAGCTCTGAGCTAATTTCTTGCTGTCGAGAGAAGATCTCAAAGCAAGTTATTCCTAAAACGTGACAACCAGTTAACGATCCTACGCTTCCGATACTCCCACGCTTCCCCTACCGTCGGCAGGGTGTTGTAAGTCGCTTTGCTGTCGTCATTCTCTATCGTCGAGTATGACCCGCTTTCCAGTTTATCCAACGCATCGACCATCGCCCTCTTCGCGTGACGGTAGTTCTTCTCCACGAGGGAATTGAATGTTTCGTCAGGGTCCACGCCAAACCTCCGCTGGGCGATGATGTCCCCGGAGTCTAACCCTTCTTCGACGAAGTGTATGGAGACACCCGTCTCCTCTTCACCCTTATAGAGGACCCAGAAGGGTGTCAGCCTCCCCCTGTTTTTTGGTAGGAGGGCGTTATGCCTGTTGATTACGCCAACTTTTGGTATATCGAGTAGTCCTTGTTTAATTATCGCCTGGCTTTGGTTAATGATCACGTCTGGCTCGAGTTTTTCCAGTTTGTCGAGAAAGTTACCGGAGTTCGGATCATCAACTTCGAGGACCCTTGTTCCTATCTCCCGGGCATAGCGGCATAGGGTCGGGTCGTTACATATTCCTGACCGCGAAAGAAGTTTCTTAAACTTGTGAAGTAATGTTGTGAGGGAGTTTCTCAAGAAATACCTTGGCCCCATGATCAATAACAAGGAAAAGAGGTAACCTGCTTTGGAGGTGGATTTGCCCGTGGTTAATCTGCTTCCCTCCGTCACTTGGACGTAAGCAACTACGTCCTGTCTCTCCTCGTCAAGGATATGGCGAATGAAATCGTTGGTGTAGAGAGGGTCGTCCATTGCCAGTATGACTATCCGCACTTTACAAAAGCCCCTTG
>JAGYME010000142.1 GCA_018400715.1 Candidatus Bipolaricaulota bacterium | reverse complement strand
CCATAATAGGCCGCAACTGTCCCATCGTCTTTGACGTTACATCTCCGCATACCAGCCCAAGGCATAACTTGACTAAAATCTGCACCAGCAGACATTCCAGTAACATTATCTGTTCTTGTTAAGTTGGGTGAGCTGGAGGACTGATCCCATTCGACCCCATAGATTGGTGGTAGTATATCAGCATAAGTTCCCCGCCCAGCAGAACCGTCTGGTCCGTATATCTGCGAAGTCGGGTTGTCGGGATAGCCCTTCACATTTCCTTCTGAATCAACTATACTGGTTCCCATCCTAGCTCACCTCGACCCCGTATAGGGTATAAGTCAAGCTACCGCCACCTACGGCCTTAATTGCGTCGTCTGCCGTTGGCGTGACTTCCCCATGTTCTACGAGCCAACCGCCAGCGTCGATTGTAATTTCTGGTATTATTACGTTACTATCCCCCGCCGATCCACCTGAATCTACGTCATAGACCTCTACCCAATGATTGCTTGTATCTGTATTGACGATTCTGATCTCTTTGATAATTACTTCCGTATCGGTAGGGGCTGTATAGAGCGTGTCAACGGTCGTACCGTCACCTGTAAGAGTCCCCTGACCTAATTTCTGATAATCTTCAGCCATAGTAAATCACCTATCCCATGAAAAATGAAAATGCGTTCGATCCGCCGCCGCCAGCTCCAACATCCTCCCACGACCCGTTAGTGTACTGTCTAAGACCAGCGTATCCGTCCTCTGTGTTAGTTCCATCGTCCATGTAATAATCTCCGTTACTGGGGGTAGAGGGCGGACTTGACTGAGCGGAGCTTAATATAGCAAACAAATTAGTTATTGAGTTGCCTCCTAGACTAAAATCTTCTTGCTGTTCTGGCAAGCGTTGCAGCAAAGCGCCCGGAATACTCACCCCAATTACGGTTCCTTGCGGCCATTCTTGGGCCGTTGAATTTCGCAAGCCCCTCGTAAGGCTACTAAAAGTAGAAGTACCATCTCCATTACGAGTAAACCCTTCGTAGCGGACAAATTCGCTTGTTGGCACTTCCCCATTGCTGCCCGGTAAAGCATCCTGAGGGTCGCCTATGGTTAGATATCCGGGTACGCCTACGTCTAGGCCCGTAAACTCATTTTGTACTGTCACGGAAGTAGCACCGGACGTCAATGGGTTGTCATCGACCCGAGACTTTATACCTCCATAAACATCCTGTATATCTGCCATATTACCACCTATATAGTCCTATTGTTCTTTTCAATTTCTATTTTTATCTGCCTGGTAGTTTCGCTGTCAATATATGTTAAGATTTTTTCACCAGGACTCAAAAAGGGATACTCCCCATCAAAGTTTTTTCGGTCGTTTACTCCGTCGAGTTTGACTGTTAAATCTTCCGCGTTGACGGTCAAAGTCTCACCCGGTTGTAGCCCCCGGAGATATTCAAATAAATCCTGTTGCCCGAAAGATAGAGCCTCTAAGATAGAGATTCCCGTGGATAACGGTTCGCTCTGTGAAACAAGACTTCCGATATTCGTTTGTGCGAGAAAATCAATATTCGCTGTCAGGACTCCGCTTGCACTGACAGACCGTATTACATTGTTGGCAGTCAATGGTGTTAAGTCAATCAGCAATACAGAGTTCTGACTCGTAACTTGCGAGAAATTCTGAGCGGATAACTGAGTAATCTTAGCGATAACGGGATTGTTCGAGCTTGTCGAAAAGCCACTATTTGTTTGGGCCAGCGGATCGATGTTTGCGGTTATCGGACCCGCCATCTTGCCGCAAGCTACATTTGTTGTTGCGAGAAAATCAACCAGAGAGATGAGTGGTGAGCTTGAGGATACTCCTAAAATAAAGCTAGCGGGTGTGAGAATAGCCACGTTTGCTATT
>JAGYME010000141.1 GCA_018400715.1 Candidatus Bipolaricaulota bacterium | reverse complement strand
TACCGAGCTCCCTGGGGTGTGAGTTAATTATCGGCTCCTCTATGAACAGAGGTTGAAACTCTTCAAGCTTCTCCGCGATTCTCGGAAAGTTTGACTTGCTGACCCTTCCGTGGAAGTCAATAGCGAGATCTACGTCGGGACCTACGGCCTCCCTTACCTCCCTAAACCTGCGGACTATCTTCCGTATTTGAAGTTGCGTCTCGATCCGCTCCATCTTTCCGGCAACGTTCATCTTCAGAGTGGAGAAACCCTCGTTTACCTTGTTGATTGCTCCCTGTACGGCCTGGTCCGGGGCGTCTCCCCCTATCCAGGAATAGACTTTGACCCTGGACCTCACCGGACCGCCGAGGAGTTGATATACGGGGACTCCATACCTCTTGCCCTTTATGTCCCAGAGGGCTTGGTCGATCCCGGAGAGGGCGCTCATTAAGATCGGCCCTCCACGGTAAAACCCACCCCGGTAGAGTACCTGCCAGATGTCCTGGATTTTTTCGGGGTCGCTTCCCAGTACGTATCCCTCCATCAACTCTTCGACCGCGGCAGCCGTCGTCTTCCCCCTACCTTCGACTATCGGTTCGCCCCATCCTGTCAGCCCATCGGCGGTCTCGAGCTTTAAAAATAGCCACCTTGGCGGGATAGAATAGAGATCGTACTTTTCTACTGAATCCATTCCTCCTCCTCTTCTCCTTGATCTAATCTGGGACGACAGGTCCCATCGGGCGGAGAGAGTTTTATCGGGACAAAAAATCAGGCCGGGGAAGAGTCCCCGGCCTGTAGGTCCTTTGTCTACCTGATTCCTTCCTCCGCAAGAGGTGCAATGATGTCTATGTTGCTTGGTCCGACGAGACCAGATCCCGTGTCTATGTGTAGACCGGAGAACTGATATTTCTCGGTCAAATAAATCTGGAACACGGGGAGGAAGCCCTGCAGATAGGGCTGCTGGTCAAGGACGAGGTCAGTATATCCGCTCTCAATTGCCCGTGCGGTTGCGGGCGACAGGTCGAAACCCGCTCCGTATACCTCGTCGGGGTCGAGTCCGGCCGATTTGAAGTATTCCTCCTGTGTTGCCGTGAGCGCGCCGTGATCGGTTACTACCAGGTCGATTTCCGGGTGACTCTGCATGTAACCGGTGAAGACAGGTATTCCGTTCGATGCGTCCTTGTCTACGGCGGAGGAGATCTCCAGGTCGTCGACTTCCAGCCCTGCTTCCTCCAGGGCGTCGATGACACCCCTCGTTCTCTGTCCCCTGACGGGTTCCGACTTCAGTCCCCAGACCATTGCGTTGTCGCCTTCGCCAAGCCCCGATCTCTCCGCGGCGGCCTTGCCGAGGGTATAACCTGACGCATATTGTTCCTGTCCGACGTAGCCAAATCCCTTTGACTTGTACTTTTCTTCCATATCAGTCAGCGCCACGTTCTGCGTCGTCACGATAATCCCTCTGTCGATAGCTTCTTCTACGAAAGGCTCAATTGCTCCCCAGCCGACTACTGCTATTCCGTCCGGGCTCATGGCCATGGATTCCTGGAAGATCTTTGCGTCGTTCTGTGGGTTCCAGTTTCCATAGACGATCTTAAGGTTCACCCTGTCGCCAAGAATCCTTCCCGCGTCCCTCGCTCCCCTTGCCTTTATCGACGCAAACGAACCGCCGGGTGGCCCTCCGACCATGTAGATAATCTCTACCTTTTCATCTTTCTTCTCGTCGGCACCAAATCCAGGTACGGCTACCAGCCCTACGAAGAGCAGGACTGCCAAAAAAATCGTTACGTGAGTCATTACAGACTTTTTCATTCTTTTTCACCTCGTTAAGAAAAGTTTTTTCTTCAGTCATATTGCTAAGGACGAATAATTCGGGCCTTTTTCCCGATACCACCTCCAGGTGTATTGCTCATTTTATCATACATCGGGTCATATCCTGTGACAAAGCTCCGCATTTTACA
>JAGYME010000140.1 GCA_018400715.1 Candidatus Bipolaricaulota bacterium | reverse complement strand
CAACCAATAACGTTGGTCCTGAGAGACTATAATTTTTTAGATGAGGGTTGAGCAAGGTTAGATTTAGAACTCATAGTTGTGCTTCGGCGTAAGGTTGAATCACATTTTGAACACGGTCAATCTTTGCATAACTCCAGAGTTCAGTCATCGTTCCGAGGTTCTTTGTCCTGTATTCACGGAGTGCTTCAAGGGCTACGTCGAGACCAATCCGGTTTCTGAACTTAAAACAATCTGCCACGGTCTTTGCTGGCTCGTAGACGTTAACAGAAATACTATCGACTCCGTATTGTTTTCGGCCTTCTGTTAGAGACTCACCCGTCATTCTCACCACTTTCAGTGGAACCTCAACTTTGGGAGGTTTTTCCTTATTGTGGATAGCTACCCAAATTCGGTGAGGGTTCTGTATTGTCATATTGTGACAATTAAACCTACCAAAAGACCGGGCTTGGTGCAAGATAATAGACCAAATCAGGATTAACTCAACGGTCATCCATTGACCCCAGAGGTAGGTTATAGTGCACGCTTTGGTGATGAAAATTCGTTGGAGTCCTGCGAGTAATGGTTGTTTGTACTGAATGTTCTTTTCTGGACGTTTACGCTTGAACTCCGGTGGTAAGAAAGTATTTAAGAAAAGTAGTCATGCGTGAAATATGTCAGTATTTATGTATTCTTTGGGTGTGGACGTTCACCGGAAAGAGACGGAGGTATAGAATGAGAGACAGGAAGAAACTTACCGTAATCATAAGCCGAGATGTGTTTGATAGTTTTGAAAATTTAAGGAAGGAATACGGGACGGAGGATAGAAGTAAGGAAGTTCAGAAAGCCCTCGAGATGAGGGTCAAGCAATGGAAGAGAAAACAGTTAGAGCAAGAATGCGAGGAGGCTTCCAGGGGTCTCAATTTCGGAGCAAGCGAAAGTTACGAAGCACAGGGAAAAGCGTTAAATTCAAGGTTGTTAGAGTAGTGGTCCGCTTGTCTCATCAAAGGTCCTTGAGGTCGCTGTAGAAACCTTCTCTCGTCCCAATGGACCCGAAGATAATCCTATTGTTCTCTTCGTCTATTTTATAAGCGATTCTGTAAGAATTTCCGCCCAGGGAGAAGGGGTAGGTCCGCCAACCTCTAAGGTTGGCTTTAAGTGGTTTTCCTAGATGAGGGTCTTTTGCGAGGTCGTCCTGCACCCCTAATACCTTCTTTTTGACAGCCCGGGGTAACTTTTTTACTTCCCGATTGTATCTGGTGTACGCGTATTGGTCGTAGTTCAACCTTACTCCCCGTTATAAGCTGGTTCGATTTCTCCCTCTTCTACTCCTGATATCGCCTCGTCCAGTGGTGGATGCCAGTCAAAAGTTGTTATCAGCCACTCCTCAAGTGCCTTCTCGATTTGTTTGTTTAAAGAACGGTGTTCTGAATTTGCAATACGTTCAAGTTCATCTCCCACCTTTTCGTCAACCCTTACGGAGAACTGTCTTTTCGCCATGCCGACCACCTCGCGGTTAATAATGATTCATTATAAATTATAATGAATTAAACTGGTTAAACAATAGGGAGCGTTATTAGTTAGTCATATTCGGGGGTTTTCAGGTCAGTCTGCAGTCCAGAGTCCTCAGTCCGCAGTTAAATGACTGGCAGAGTTGGTTTTGGTTCGGGATAGCCCCTGGGTCTACCCGTGATATTGGGCGAGTGATAAGGGTTGGCGGGATTTCTTCGGTATGTGCAGACTAGCTGAACGGCTACGTTGCACATACCGAAGCAGCTGCTACGACCCTTATACCAACCATAACACCGGATGTAAACATCCGCCTATGCCTGATAGGAAGCGTTGAGATTTCCTAGAGATAAGATCATGATCAAACTTGTAAAACTTGAATTAGAAAAAAAGATGGAATTATGTCAGGTGACTAGTTTGTATCATCCAGCTTTGAACTCAAATCGTGCTTTAAGGAAATCATTTGTT
>JAGYME010000014.1 GCA_018400715.1 Candidatus Bipolaricaulota bacterium | reverse complement strand
ATTGGTGACAAGCTGGCCGGACGACACGGTAACAAGGGAGTTATCTCCAAGATAATGCCCGAAGAGGACATGCCGTTTATGCCCGATGGCACGCCGGTTGACGTTTTACTTAACCCCCTTGGAGTCCCTTCCAGGATGAATCTGGGGCAGGTGTTCGAGACTCACCTTGGATGGCTTGCCTCGATGAAGGACGAACACGTATCGACTCCCGTCTTCGACGGTGCCAAGGAGGACGAGATCCTCGACGAACTGGTCGAACTTCAGGAAGAGGAAGGAAAGACAGAGACGATTAACGATGACGGTAAGGTCGTCCTGCGGGACGGTAGAACTGGCAAGCCGTTCGATAGGCCGATCACGGTTGGGTACATGTACGTACTCAAACTGGAACACATCGCCGACGAGAAACTCCACGCTAGGTCGACGGGACCTTACGCGTTAATCACCCAGCAGCCGCTGGGCGGTAAGGCGCAATTTGGCGGGCAGAGGTTTGGAGAAATGGAGGTCTGGGCACTGGAGGCCTATGGTGCCGCCAGTACACTCCAGGAGATGCTGACGCTTAAGTCAGATGACATCCATGGAAGGACAAAGCTCTATAAAGCCATCCTTAAGAACGAGCAGATGCCACGCCCTGGAATCCCGGAGTCGTTCAAGGTCCTCGTGCGGGAGTTAAGAGGTCTCGGACTTTCCCCCAAAGCCTTAAATGAGCAGGGAAGAGAACTCGACCTTTCCTGAAGGACCTAACGTCCAGGAGACTTCGGCTGGAATCATATCCTTCCGCTATTCGTCAGGAGAGAGGAAGTATCTGGTTCTGAAACACGCGGACGGGGGACACTGGAGCTTTCCCAAAGGTCACCTTGAACCCGGTGAGGGGATGCGCGAGGCCGCAATCAGGGAACTTCGTGAGGAAACGAACCTGTCCGTGGTCTCGTTTGTTCGTGATTTCAGGGAGGAATCGAGGTACGACTTCACCAGGTCCGGGGAGAGGATAAGAAAGCTGGTGGTATATTTTTCCGCCCGCGTCTCTCACGATAAAGTCGAGCTATCCCATGAGCACCTTAGTTATACCTGGGAGACTTACGAGCGGGCCCTGGGTACACTTACCTACGAAAACGATAGAGACCTCTTAGACCGAGCCGAGCACAGATTAACAGATCTGGATATTTAGGACCTCCATTCGGAAATGAGAGAGCAAGGCGGATTGAAGGTTATTATCATGACGTCTACCAACTAGCTATGCCTCCTGACAACTTCGCTCGCGTGGCGGTATTCCTACCGATCAGGCGAGTCTTCGATTACCGTATCCCCCACGATTTTCGCGAACAGGTGGTGAGAGGGTCTCTATGTAGCGTCCCATTCCACGGGTCTCAGGAACGGGGCTTGGTGCTCGACGTCCTCGATCAGGTGAGTTACGAGGGGGAATTGAGCGAGGTAGCAGGGTTAGTACTCGAGGACCCGGTAGGAGAAATTCTAATCCAGCTGGGTAAGTGGCTTGCCGAGTCCACTCTGACGCCGCTTGGACAGGTATTCAACAGAATGATCCCCTCTGACCTTTCCGTCAAACCGAGGAGGAAGAAGGTCTACGAGATATCCGTTCCCTTTAAGGATGTGAAAGGGTTCATAGAGGAGAGGAGAGCCGCCGCTCCGAAACAGGTAGAAGTCCTAGAAACCCTGCTTTCCAGCGACGAACCGCCGACCGGCAAGGAGGTACGGAGGGAAGCGGATTGCTCAAGGTCTCCTGTAAATGCACTGGTGGAAAGGGGGTTGCTAGAGAGACGGGACGTTCCAGATTATCCCGCTGAGGAAAAGATTCCCGGCCTCCAGGTCGACTCGGAATTTCCCGAAATAGATATTACCACTTCCCTAGACTCCTTTGCCTTCCTGACGGTTCATGGGGGGTTCAATACTCGCCTTGCTGCCTACGAGGGCTTTATTGAGGAGATTACCTCTTCGGAGGGCGTACTCCTCGTTACACCCAACATATTTCGTGCCGAGGAGATGGAGAGGATACTGGCCGCGCGTGGTTATCACCCTATAACCTTTCACAGCGGCCTCACGCCGGGCGAGGTTTCCGGGAGGTGGCAGATGGCTCGGTCGGGTGACGCCCGATTATTTATCGGCGTGCTAAACTCTATCTATCTGCCGTTTGAGAGTCTTGGCGGGATAATTGTGGAAGGCGAAGGTCATAGAAATTACCAGCTCATCGACCAGGACCCCAGGGGCGACCTGGTCGAGATCTGTTTCCAGCGAGGAGAGATAGAGGATATCCCCGTACTACTTGGGGATTCTGCTCCCTCGGTAGGGACCTACCACGAGGTTGAGGTTGGACGGGCTGACTCAATTGTCGGTTCCTCCCCCATGGGGTCGTTGTCTGTAGAAAGTTTACGAGAGGTCCGGCCCGGTCCCACCCCCGATAGATCGGGTTTGGGTGAGGAGATCATCGGTCTTATCGCGAGTAACCTCCGTGACGGCGGTAGAACCCTTGTTATTGGGGAAAGGACGTCGGCCTCCAGCGCGATGATTTGTCGTGATTGCGGTGAGGTGATTAGGTGTCCGGAGTGCGAGGTCCCGTTAAAGTTTACCAGCGAGGGGAGTTATGGCGTATGCCCTTATTGTGGTTATCGTCAGGACCTGGTGAGTTGCCCGAACTGCGGAGGGACAAACCTGAACTTTGTCGGCCCGGGCCTGGAGCAGGTGGCGAACGAACTCGAAGAGCTTTTCCCGGGGGCCAATATCGGGAGGTTCAACACCAGGGATAGCGGGCCCGCGGAACTGTCTCAATTGTCGGAAAGTTTGCTCTCCGGGGAGGTTGACCTACTGGTAGGTACCTGGGCGGTCGCAAGTTATTTCCTGTACGGGAAGACCGACCTCCTCTGCCTGCTGGGCTCCGATCTCGTTCTGGACTGGTCGAGTTATCGTTCCACCGAATGGTACCTCAAGCGGATGGCGAGGGGTCTTGACCTGGTAAAGGAGGGTGGTACGGTAGTTGCCCAGACGTATCATAGTAGCAATCCCTCCGTCCGGTCGCTGTTCTCCGGAGATTGGGATTCCCTGTATAAGTCCGAACTGAGGTCACGGAAGGCGTTAGACTACCCGCCGTTTGTCGACCTCATCGAGTTACATTACAGGGGATCTGGGGGCGGTGAGGACAAGGAGACCATCTCCCGGATCAAGGAGTTGCTGGTGGGGTTGGATGGGGTAAAATCTGTTCTCGGCCCGGTGAAGTCAGCGAGGTCCCCAACTTCCGGAGACGGTGGGGCCAAATTATTGATCAAGTCGGACCGGGGGGAAGAATTCTTGTCGGGCCTCGGGCGTGAACTGACCCAAGTCGATATGGAGACTATCCGGTTGGTCCCTTTCTACTTCCGCTCGGGGAGGAGAAGCTGAGGAGCTAGACCCTTCGTATTTGACCGAAGCGGAGAAAGCTTATAACATTTTTTTACTGGCCTTCGCATTAGGACCGCTGAATATCGGTTAGCTTTACCGAGGATCCCGTAGGTAGGCTGCTGCTTTAGAAGTATATAACGGTACGTGCCTGGAGGAATAATTGTTTCTCAAACTGGTTTACCCGACCGACCGGTCAAGGATGCTATGAATAGATTTTCTCCCGCTGTTCTAGCCGGGGTCTTGTGCTTTCTGTTACTCTTCAGCACGTTATCTCTTCCGGGGTCGGCTGAGACGAGTGGGCCCCATCTAGTCCGAGAGAAAGCGGACCCAATCATTTCTTATTTAATTGACGCGAATCGGGGTGCTGGCGAGGATACCGCTGGCCTCAATGTCGAATCCTTCGTTGGGTCCCTTGACCTATACAGGAGCGGAGTGAAGGCTTCGGCATCAGGTGTCCCCGGCCACGTCAGGATCAACGAACTGTCTCCTGGTGACACCGTTCAGGGCGGGGCGGCGGTCGGGGTTGGCGTAACGATCAAGTTCACGGAACCGGCCAGCTATGTAAGCACGCCCGGTCTCCATATCCAATCTACGGCCGGGGATATTGGCACGGGGATAGTCGATCTTGCCCTTCTTGATAAGATAGTTGCCCTGGATAACGTGGAATACGTATCACCGGCTCACCCCGTTCACCCGACCCTCACCGTAAGTATCTCCGCGATCGAGGCTGACGTATTGCACGGCGGCACTCCTGTTGACAGGGGAGCGGGGGTCCTTGTTGGCGTGGTCGACTCTGGAATCGATTACGATCACCTCGACTTCCGCGTCGACGAAGACGAGGGAATGCCTGGCGAGGAGTCTTCGAGGATCTCGTTTATCTGGGATCAGACCGACCCGTATTCCCTGCCCCCTGCCGGTTACACTTACGGTAGCGAGTACACCAGAAACCAGATAGAGAGCGACATATCTGCCGGTTATGGCCCCTCTTCCGGGTCGGTCAGGCAGGAGGATAACGCCGGACACGGGACCCACGTGTCCGGCGTTATCGCCAGCGATGGTTCCTCCTCTGATCTAGGATACGTTGGCGTTGCCCCGGAAGCATCGCTGATCGCCGTAAAGACTACCTTCTCGACGAACGCGATAATTGACGGCGTCAGCTATATCAAGGATAAAGCCTACGACCTCGGAAAGTCCGTAGTAATTACGAACCTGTCTCTCGGCACACAGTCGGGACCGCACGACGGGACCTCGCTGTTTGAACAAGGAATTTCAAATCTCGTCTCGGACGACCACCTGATTACCGTTTCTGCGGGGAATTCGGGAGATAGGAAGATACATCTGGGCCTGGATGCTTACACCGGTCTTGAGGCGGAGTATTCAATTGATGTCCCCTTTTATTCCCCGTCTTCTACAACTTCGGACTACTTCTCCCTTGACGGGTTTTACGCCTCCGATGGGTATATCGACGCCAAATTGATAGGTCCCGGAGGCGACGAGACGGCCTGGGTGGGGTCCGGTCAGGCCAACTCCTTTATCCTATCGTCCGGTTCCGTCTACATCTCCAATGGAGAGACCGCGTACGGCGGGGATAACGAACTGTACGTCCGGGCCGGGGACCTGGACCCGGGTACACCCCCCGATCCGGGGAGGTGGAAACTTGCGATCAGGTCCGGTACCGATTCCCGGCTGGATATCTGGGTAAGCGATAACCTGCTGGGTGGGAGGTATAGAGTCGTCGAATTCGTCGAAGGCGATAGCGATATGACGATTGCCGAGCCCGGCAACGCTTACGGGGTAGTTACGGTCGGTTCCTTCAACACGAGAAATAGCTGGGATGGAAGCTCGGTGAGCGGTTATCCGCAGGGAGAACTGTCCGACTTTTCCAGCAGGGGACCGACCAGGGACGGGAGGACGAAGCCGGACCTGACTGCGCCCGGAGCTTGGGTGCTGTCTACCCTTTCTGCCCGGGCGGCCGTAGATAGCTTCTACCTCGCCCCGGACGGGCAACACTATGCGATGGCAGGTACCAGCGTCGCGGCCCCTCATGTAGCGGGGTCGGCAGCCCTAGTCTGGTACGCCGCTCCAGAGGTTACGGCCGATGAGGTGATAGATACCCTCCTATCCGGTGCGGAGAGCGTCGACGGGTTTTCTCCGGCCAACGACTGGGGAGCAGGAAGGCTTGACGTCAAGGAAAGCGTCTTCGGTGTTTCTCCCCCCGTCCAGGAAGACGGTAGCCACCTGTGGGTCAGGGCTACCCCGAACCCCGCTGAGGACTACGTTGATCTCTTTTACAGTTATCCCGAGGGTTCTTCGGCTGTAGCGATAGAGGTTTACAACGTGCTGGGGCAACTGGTAAGGAAGATTGAAGGCCCTCATCTGGACGATGGTTTGAAGTATCGCTGGGACTTAACTGAGGTGAATGGCTCCCCGTTGGCCAACGGTCTGTATATCTATCTGATTAGGACTGACGACCGACGTTCTGACCTTAGTCGACTTGTTATAAGGAGATGAACTGGTGGCGAAATATATGAAGAGAAAGACCCTTCCCCTGACCGCTTTCCTGCTGGGGATAACTGTCCTCTTGATGGCTCCGTCTGTTTCTCTCGCTGCTACCGGCGAGGAGTACGAGGGGACGGCCGGGATATTTGGGCTCGACACGGGCGGGCGCCCGGCGGGAATGGGGGGTGCGTTTACCGCCCTCGCCGACGACGAGAACGCAGCCTATTACAATCCGGCCGCCCTCGCTTTCCTCGAGGACGCCGGAGTAACTTCAGCCTGGAGTCCCCGGTTTGGGCTACTAAATTATGGGTCCGTAGGTGTTGCCGGTAAGTACTTCGGGGCAAATGTCAGTCTCCTCTCCTCGGGGACGCTACAGGTCCCCAACGTATTTAGCGTTCCCACGGACGAAAGCTTTATTTACCTCAGCAGCGGCGGGGTCGCGTCGTTCGGATACCCGCTGGGTTCGAACTTCTCGCTTGGCGGGAGGTTAAAGTACTATTATTCACACGTCTCTACCGAATCTAGTTCGGATGGCTTTGGCTGGGCAGTTGATCCAGCTTTGCTGGTCAGGGTACAGGGGTTCCGCCTCGGGGTTCTGTTCGAAAACGCGTTGTCGTCTGGTATAGTTTATGGGAGTTCTCATACGGAGGAACTTGCCAGGAAGGTCAGGGCCGGAGTCTCCATGGGGTTACCCGTTAGAGAGGCCGCGGAGGTCAACCTGGTAGTCGAGGGCGAGGGAAGGCTGGAAGCCCTCCTCGGCGGTGCCGTCTCTGAACTGACTCCTCACCTGGGAATAGAATTTTGGTTTAACGCCCTGGGAATAAGGGCTGGATATAACGGCAGGGGAGCGACCATTGGCGCGTCGGTCGATGTTAACGTGCTCAGGCTGGACTGGGCATACGTGGCTTATCAGGAGGATATTGAAGGGTCCCATAACGTTTCGCTTGTATTTCGATTTTAACGGTTAATTCGACTCGAGGTAGCTGATAATTAGTGAATAAACGTACCTGTACAAGGCGGATCGGAGTTGCGGTCCTACTCGCCGTTGCACTTGGGATTCTACTTGGAGTAAGTCAGGTCTCCTATTCCCTAACTGTCCAAACCGGTTCTTTTAAGGTTGACCTTACCGGTGAGAAGACGTGGACGGTCAACTTCGGGGTGGGGGACGCAACCAGCCTGTCCAGGACGGGTTACCCGGCAAACAATTTATCTCTAGATCAATCTCTCGTCGTGAACCTGTCGGGAAATATCGAACCTTACTTTACCCTGAGCGCGGACCTGGACGATAGCGACCCAAGTTACCTGCAGGAGTTCAAGTTGAAGATGGATACCGACAACTGGGACGGGGTTCTTGGTGACTTCGTCGTCGGAGGGGAGGATAACTTTACCGTCTACAATAAGAAGCTGCTTGGTGTCCGTCTGTCCGGCGAGGTCGAAGGTAGCGGAGTGGAGCTAATTACCGGGCGCCTGCAGGGGATATCTGAGACGAAGGTTTTCTACGGGAAGACCGCCGTCGCGGATATCAACTTCTCTCTTTACGAGACAGAGGAAGAACTCGTAGAACGCGGTTACAGGACTAATATCCGGGGACTGGAATACTACGACCTAACCGGTAAGTTCGTCGAAGGTTTTACCGACCCGGCACTTAACTTCCTCTCGGGGGCAGACCTCCGGAATTTTCTTGCCGACTGGGGCTTAGAGTACCTGGAAGGTCCCATCGATGAGGAGGACAGCAAGGACCTCACTTCCGACCAGTTTCGAATTATCGACGCCGAGAATTACTACCTCGTCCTGCTCACGGAGAGGTTGTCTCTGTTGAGGTCCAGGATAAAGAGTTACATCTCTACTTACAACGAAGACCTCCCGGAGGAGGAGAAGAAGGAATACCCCTTCAACGAGGGGACCGATTACGAACGGAACTTCCTCACCTCTCTCCAGGAGTACGCAAGGTTTGTCCTCGGCGACGAGGATGTGGAGCTGTCCGATTACGAACAGAACCGGTTCTACTCTCTCGGCGAGACGGATATCGAGGAAAACTCCGAGGAGGTCAGGGTCTTCGTGGACGGTGAGTGGAGGCCGGTAGGTGAGCTCTCTGGCTACAGTTACCTGCTTTACTCCGATAAGGGGATCATCGACCTGGAGTTCCCCGGCGATTTCTTTACCGACCTAGCGTACAGGGAAGTGGGGATATCCTATAAGTACAATATCTCCGGCAACATATACATGCTCGGCTTCTCTGTCACACCCAATAGCGAACGCGTCTACCTTAACGGGGAGTTGTTAAAGAGGAACACGGATTACTCGATCGACTACGAGACGGGTTCGCTGATGCTGTTCAAGAGTATTGGCCCCGAAGACGAACTGAAGGTGGACTACGAGCGGGCCCGTGGGGGAATCGGGGGCTTCGCTGAGTACCCTCGAAACCTCTATGGCGCCAGGGTGGAAATGGAGTCGGACTACGGTCTCGGCCTTGCCATGAGCGCCTTCCAGGCCAGGGACCAGATATCCGGAGAGATACCCGTGGATATCCCGATAATGCCCAACGTGCATACAGTTGGAGGAATAGAGGCCACTTTCAAGAAGGACGGGTGGAATGCCAACCTCCGTGCCAGCGGCAGCATAAACGAATTTCCCTTTGACGACAACAAACGGGAGAACCTTCCCAACCGAGTCAACTCTATCGTCGACCTGGCCGGTGCGGGTTACGACTACAGGGTGTTCGGCCATCAGGACGGTTTTGCCGTCGAGGGCAGTGAAGGGTGGTCAGAGTACGGTCCGGGAGACGGTCTGGCCGGTAACGTCGTTAAAGACGGTCTACTCGTCGATAACTACCTGCTGCTTGCGGCCAACTCGGGCGTCACCACGATAAACCTCGAAGGCGATTCCCCCTTCGATAGGGCGGTCAACTGGAACAGTTATTATGACCCGGCCGGACTGAAAGGGGTCGAATCCCTAAGCATCGCCAGCGACGGTGAGAGGGTCTGGGTCGGTACGTCGTCGGGGCTCGTTGAGGCTAAGGTTGCGGACCTCGAAGACGAAGACCCCTGGGATTCCAGGGGGACGGCCGACTTCGCCGACGTCGAAATTTCGGACCTCGCTTACTTCGGCGACTATCTATGGGTCGGCACCCCCGATGGTCTTTACGTCTTCGACCCGGAGGAGGGAGAACTTGTTGACCCCGACCCCAGACTGCCGGAGGAGGTCGTCGACCTCGCCCCCGGCGATGATTTCGTCTACGTCGTGACGTCCGCCGGGTTGTACGGGTTTGACGGGAGTCTCGGGAAGCGGACCCTTATTGAAAGTTCAGAGGTGAGAGCAGTGTCGGTAAGCGAGGGAGAAGTCTGGTACGGAACGGAAAACGGTTTTTCAACCCTTGGCAGGACTTCTCGCTACGGAGAGGAAGAGATAACGGCGGTCCTGGCGGGGGAGACAGTTTGGGCGGGGAGTAGGGGATATAAGCGTGAGGAGGAATACGATGTATCCGTGTATTCCCTGCTCGATGGCTTAAAGGAGTACAACTCGGATGAGACAAAGATCCCCGGCGAGGACGATCACAGGTTCAGAAACATCGACGCTAGTAGCCATACCGATAGTGGTGTCGCTATCGAGGGTAGTCTGGATAAGTCCTTTAAGCTCTGGTCGCGGGAGTTCTACTTTTCCACCGGTTTCGGTTACGTCCAACCCACCTATTCAGAAATCGGGAGGTTCGAGGAAAGGGACAGCCTTTCCGCTGACTTCACGGCCGGAGGGGAACTCCTTGACGGCCTCGAAGTCGAATTGAGTCAAGGCTATTCCCTCTCGGAGTTGACCGCTGCCGAAACGGGGCCCCTGGTGACGGACACCGCTCTTCTCCTCATCTGGGATGGCTTCGTGAAGACGGATGCCGAACTCTACTGGCAGACGAAAGGCGAGAAGAGCAGGACTCTGGGGGTCGAACTATTTGGCAGCAGGTCCTTCTGGGACGGGGGACTCTCCCTGTCCCTTGGGCTGTCAGGGCTGGAAGAGAGGGACATGGAGGATGATACTTCGATTTTGTCCGCCAGCCTTACCTCCTCCCTGTCGGTCAAACCTCTGGAGGGAGTTAACGCAACGCTAAACTATTCCTACCCGCTGAACTTCGATCCCTTTACGGTTAAAGGTCAGGAAAAAATGACCTGGACTTTTTCCGCTTCGAGGGGCGTCCCGTTGGGGGCTGACTACGGGGTAAAGTTCCAGTTAAATGGCAAGGGTAATGCCGACGACCTAATCACCGAGGGGGAGGTTGATTATTCCAATTCCACTGAACTTTCATTGGACTTCGACAAGGTAACTCTGGGCGCCGTAAAGTTAACGACCGGCAGTACCCTGGGGTGGAATACCTCCAGGTCGAAAAACGAGTTCTTAGGTGAGTTCTCGGGTGAATTAAACGTCTCGGACCTCTCCACCCGGCTAAGCGTGAGCCGCAAGATGGTATTGCCGACGGAGAGCGAACTAGTGAAGTTTGTGGACGGAATAGCCGGAAGCCTTAGCTACTCTATGGACGGGGTTTCTCCAAAGCTCAGTTATGGACTTGATAGTACCAGTCTGACCCATCCTTCCTACGGAAGCAAGACGGAAGTGTCAGGAAAAGTCAACCTGACTGCAAGCTGGCAACCTATACCCTCCGTAAATAACGAGGTAAAGCTCGGCCTAAAGTACAAGGACGAGAAGGGTTTTTCCTATACCTTTGCTGACGTCGTTGACTGGAAGGCTATCGACGAACTCACCCCCAAGTTGAGCGTAAACGCCGAGTACGTGCCCGGGACAGGAACCCTCGACCTTACCTCCAAGGCCAAGGCCAGTTACCCGTTTCTGGGTAGATGGGGGCTGTCGTTTACATCTGGTATAAATTGGGGTTATGAGGAGTCGGGAGACGGTTACTTCAGCTTTTTCGGGTCGACCGGGCTGAAGGTAAAATTTTAATCTTACGGACGCGACTATTTGCGTTCCCGAGCCGTTGGATGCTGGCCCAATAGGATTTATAATTTGGATGGAAACGGATCCCTGCGAAAGGAGGTAAAACATGCCGAACTACGACATGTACGCAGTAATAATGGCTGGCGGCCAGGGAACGAGGTTGTGGCCGCTGAGTACACTGGCCAGGCCGAAGCAGTTTATCGACATCGGCGGTGAGTCCCTGTTAACGAGGACCTTCAAGCGAATATCACCACTGGTGCCCCCTGAGAACGTCCTCGTCGTTACCGGTAAAAGCCAGGGGGAACTTGCCAGAGAGTGTTTACCCGCACTTCCGGAGGCAAACGTCATCGAGGAGCCGGTTGGAAAAAATACAGCCCCCTGCATAGGGTTATCTGCAGTCTACGCGGAGAGGTCCCTGGGTCTCGAGCCGGAAAACTCGGTTATGATAGTCCTGCCCGCGGACCACTTGATTAGCAGGGATGGGATGTTTCGGGATATTCTCAGGTCTGGAACTGAACTCGCCTACGAGCGTGGTGAATACGTGACCCTGGGGATTGAGCCAACCAGGCCGGCGACCGGATACGGATACATCCGTGGCGGAAACCCTATCCCCGGGTTTGAGCCCGGGAGAGAAGCCGAAAGTTTTACCGAGAAACCCGACAAAGAGACGGCCAACGCCTTTCTCCAGTCGGGTGACTACTACTGGAACAGTGGTACATTCCTCTGGCGTACAGACAGGTTGCTGGACGGGCTAAGGGAGCACCTGCCGGACCTCTACGCTGGATTGGATAGAATAGGCCATCACGTAGGGGAGGAATCGGAAGGGGACGCCCTAAGCAGGGAGTACGAGGGGTTTTCTTCCGTATCGATTGATTACGGTCTAATGGAGAAAACTGACGACAAGGCCGTCGTACCCGCCTCAGTCGGTTGGAGTGACCTGGGAGATTGGCCGAGCCTGGGCCTCGTCCTGGACGGGGTGGAGGACGGGAATTCCCTGCATGGAGAGGTAGAGTTTCACAGTTCAGCGAACAATCTGGTTTATAACGGTGACGAGAAGCCAGCGGTCCTGCTGGGAGTTGACGACCTGGTCGTAGCGAATACGTCGGAGGCTCTGCTGGTGATGAAGAAGCACGAGGCACAAGCGGTAAAGGCGATAGCCAAAGCCCATAGCAAAGACGATGGAGGAAAAAATGATTCTTAACGACCTTCTACGGATGAAGGAGATGGACCCTCAGGGCATGCTTGAGGATTTGGACGGTTTTCCTGAACAGTGTGAAGAGGCGGTCTCGATTGGTAGAGAATTGGATTTGCCTTTTGAGATATCGGAGTTTGATAGGTTGGTAGTTACTGGAATGGGGGGTTCTGCCATCGCGGGGGACCTCCTCGAGCGTCTGATTGACCCCCCTGTAATAACTAATAGAGGTTATAAACTTCCCAACTTCGTCGGCAGGGACGACCTTCTCCTGGCGATAAGTTACTCGGGAAACACTGAGGAAACCCTGTCCTCCTTGCAGGACGGGATCAGCCGGGGGATGAAGGCTGTTTGCCTCTCGACTGGCGGGGAGATGGAGAGGTTAGCCGGCCAGGAGGCCCTACCGTTGATAAAGATTCCCACCGGACATCAACCGAGGGCTTCAACGGGATACATACTCTTTCCCCTCCTGGAACTGTATCGCCAGGCGGGGCTGGCTGGGACCCTTGACCTCCACGAGTTGCTCGCCCGGTTTGTGGAGATGAGGGACTCCTGGGGCAGCGAGGTGGATGTTAATAACAACCCCACAAAGAAGTTGGCTGATGAGTTTGCCGGAAAAATTGCGATTATTTATGGGACGAAGTACAATACGGAGGCAGTCGCCTATCGGTGGAAGACGCAGGTAAACGAAAACGCGAAACAGCCGGCGTTTTGGAACGTCTTCCCCGAGCTGAACCACAACGAGACGGTCGGTTACGAGATGACCGATACGTTGATGGAGACCGGCCGGGCCTTAATTTTGACTAACGACTTCGACTTGAGTCGGAACGAAAAGAGGATGAGGATTATTCAGGAGATATTCGAAGCCGAAGAGGTTCCTTTCTCAACAAACGTGGCCCCTGAAGGCGACAAGTTTGTTGAAATACTCGGCCAGGTTTACTTCGGGGATTACTTCTCGGTTTACCTCGCGTTGCTAAACGAAGTTGACCCGTCTCCAGTGCGGCTCATCGAGGATTTCAAGAAGAAGCTCAAGGGAGAGCCTCATAACTAACGGGACCTCTTCGTGCGGATGTCGGCCCTTGTTTCATCAGCATTGACTTGCTCCAGTGCTTGCGGAGTCCCGCGGAACCTCGTTATAATTCTCTACTCTTTCTTTAGAACCTGGAAGTGGGGGTGAAAGGTTTTGGAGCCGGACTACAGACCAAAACGGGCTTACGTCGATGACGAGGGAAACACGATAAACCCCAGGACTTCGTGGGACGATTTGTTGAAGTATTACCGATCCTACAGACGACTTCTGGGAGTTGGCGACCAGAGTAGGTTTTACTCATCCAGTACCCCGGCGAGGGCGATGAAGCTGATTATCGCCGAGAAGATCCACGAGGAGAACAAGAGAAAAGCCATCGAACTTGAATCGGAGGACCTGCGCAGGAAGGAGAAGAAGAGAAAGATGAAGAAGAGAAAGAGAGTATCGGATTTAGCTGCGGACTATCTGGATAAGGTCCATTCTCAATACTAATAGTTGGTAGAGTTGAGGAGGAGAAGCGATGGTAGTCCGTTTGCCACGACTGCGTGACAACATAGACCGCGTGATTAATTCAGACTCTTCGGACAGGGAAAAGCTTGAGACGGTAGTCCGATTGCTCCACGACGGAGTAGACCACTACGACTGGGTGGGTTTCTATATCGCGTCTCCTGCAGAGAAGAAACTCTCCCTGGGCCCTTTTAGCGGTGCCCCCACTGAACATACGGATATAGGTTACGGCCAGGGTGTTTGTGGACAGGCTGCGGAGAGGAAAGATACCTTTATCGTGGCCGACGTGTCTCAAGAGAACAATTATCTGTCCTGTAGCCCTGAAGTCAGGTCCGAGATCGTCCTCCCGATCTTTTCCAATGACGAACTGGTTGGCGAACTCGACATCGACTCCCACCGCGTAAGTGCGTTCACGGAAGAGGACGAGGAGTTTCTCGACGACGTCTGCCGTCTTGTTTCTGGGCTTCTATAATCCGAACCGCACGCTTGAGGGTCACCGTAGGTTGACTGCTGCTGTCGCGTCGTCCGTAAGTGGCGAAATTGGTGACATTTCTTCGAGTAGGATTGAATTCATTCCTTCAACTGATAGAATTGTTTCGGTGTAGTATAATATTATATAATTCTTTCTTATACAATAACCGACGGTGTATAACGTCATGAGAGACTTACGTCAGAGGGATCGTGGGTTCGGGTAGTTGGTGAATTATGGAAAAACAGAGAGTCAGCAAGATGATGGCCTACCTATTGCGACACGCCCCCTCGGGTATGGATATCGATGAAATAGGCTTCGTCTCACTTGAGGAGCTTGTCGAGAAGTTGAGGAATCGCTGGCCCGAACTATCGAGGGCCGACGTTAAGGAGATCGTTGAGGAGGACAGCAAGGGGCGTTACGAGATTACCAAGCGCAAGGTCCGCGCCCTCTATGGTCACTCTATTGACGTGGAACCCGACCTTCCCGAGGTCCAAGTTGATCTCCTGTTTCACGGAACGTCAAGCAGCGCAGCAGAGCGGATCCTCGGTCAGGGTCTCAAGAGTCAAGCACGACGGAAGGTCCACCTCTCAGTCTGCGAGGAGGACGCGATTGAGGTGGGCAGACGACATACACCAGAACCAATCGTGTTGGAGGTAGACGCTAAACGAGCGAGAAAATCGGGAATAAAATTCCAGCGGGCGTCGGAGAGAATATTCGTGACCGATTTCATCCCGCCCAAGTATATTGCCAGACTCGGTTAATTGTTCCTCTTCTTATCCTCGTACATGGAGCGGTCCGCCTCGCCTATCGTCTCCTCCACGGTCAGGTCTTCTCTGGGGTCAAACTTCGCGTTGCCCATGGCGAGCGATAGAGGGAAGTCAACCAGGTCGTTTTCCTCGTTCCACTCCTCCATCTCATCCTGCAGGCGCTCTATCACGACAGACGAACCCTCGCCCGTTTCGGGGAGCAGAATAAGGAACTCGTCACCACCGTAACGAAACACGATATCGGGCCCCCTGACGTTGTCCCGTAATAGAGAGCCAATCTCGCGGAGGACTTGATCGCCGATAGCGTGAGAGTAACTATCGTTGACGTCCTTAAACCGGTTTACGTCGATCATCAAGAAGGCGATCTTGTGATTGTAGCGGTCCGCCCGCTCTACTTCCTTGGCTAGAATTTCCGTGAGGTAATGACGATTGTAGAGGCCGGTTAGTTGGTCGTGAATTGCCTTGGTCTTTAATGCGCTTTCCAGCTGCACCCGCGATAGTTTTTCTGATAGGTGGTTCGTCAGAATTTGCAGGAGGTCAGCATCTCCCTGGGTGAAGTTATCTTGAGCCCGGGAAACGACCTGGACCGAACCCATGTCGCCAACGGGGACGCTGATGAAGGAGTTAAAGTAATCAGATTTTGGCTCGAATTCTGGGTACTCCCCCAGGTGGTCACCCCGCACTACCTTACCCCTCTCGCTCGATAGTTGGCCCAGTCCTTCTCCGATTCGGAAAAATCCATCCCCACCCATGTTGCTTTTTGCGACATGAATGTTCTCCTCGTCGAGCTGAACCGCACAGAAGTCGAAATTGATAATTCCGTCCAATATGTCCAGCGTTTCCCGGAGGATCTCTCCCTCTGTAGTCAGCTCCTGGAGTGCGCTCAGGCCCTGGCGTAACGTTGATAATTGTTCCTCGACCCCGCCTAGGCCGGGTAGTCCTGCCTGCGAGACCGGGGACTCCTTCACCTTCCAGACGAAGTCATCTCCGGATGTCTTTGAAATTGAAAGGTGGTGGTTGAACTTTTTCTCGCCCTTTTTAAACCCCGTGACTCTGCCTTCCCATACCTCCTGTTCTTCGAGTTGAGGAATGATTTCCACGTTAATCCGACCCAGTTCCCGTTGTGGATATAGGGTTTCCAAATCGGATTCAAGGAGTTCACCAGCACCTGTATATCCAAAAATGGTTGCGAAGGTGGCGTCTATATAGGTAATTTCCCCTTCGCCGTTGATAACCGCCATGCCCTGCCGTCCATGGGAAGAGTAGCCACGATTACCATTGTTGGATCCGGCGTTTTTTGGGGAGGGACCACCTGTTTCCAGTAGCCAGTCTTTGATTCTGCCCATTAACTGCTCGCCCCCATCCAGTTTGGGCTGGGGATAAAATTAAATCTATATTAACAAAGTATATCCGTAATTCGGAAATCATTCAAATACCGAAAAACGGGGGGTTTAGCGGACGATGGTCTCCGACCTCTTCTTCCCTACGGATACAATCGAAACTGGTACGTCTAACTCCGCCTCGACGAAGTTCACGTAGTCCCGCGCTGCGGTTGGCAGGTCCTCAAGGTTTTTCGCATCCGTAACCTCCTCCTCCCAGCCCCCTAACGTCATGTAGGTCGGTTCACATCGCGCTAGGTCCTCAGACGATGGCGGGAACTCGGTGATCTTGTCTCCGTCAAGCCTGTATCCGTTTGCTACCTTGATCTCATCGAGCCCGGATAGCACGTCAAGTTTGGTAAGGGCAATTTCGGTGAAGTCGTTGAGTTTAGTCGTAAACTTCAATCCAACCAGGTCGAGTGGGCCACACCGCCTTGGTCTCCCGGTTGTTGCTCCGTACTCGCCTCCCTTTTCCCTCAACCACTCTCCGAGTTCTTCGTTATTTTCTGTTGGCATCGGTCCTTTACCTACCCTCGTGGTATATGCCTTGACGACGCCAATTCTTCGTTCGACCCTCGTGGGTGATACGCCGGCTCCCGTGCCTATACCGCCTATGGTAGGGTTGGAAGACGTGACAAATGGGTATGTTCCCATGTCTATATCCAATAGAGACCCCTGTGCACCTTCAAAGATAACCTTCTCCTCCCCATCTATTGCCGCGTTGATTAACGTCGAAGAATTTACCAGCCTGTCCCCTGACAGGAGTTCTCTCAATCGAGCTACGGCGTCGAGAAACTCGGACGTGTCCAGGTCCGTTAGGCTCTCCGGGTCTCCCCAGATCCCCTTTAACCTGTCTAACCTTTCCCGGAACCGGTCCTCGAAGTCCTCTTTCACGAGGTCCATAAACCTAAATCCGCTACGTGCCGCCTTGTCCTGGTAGGTTGGACCAATACCTCTGCCGGTCGTTCCGACCTCTTCCTTGCTCTTTTCTAACACTTCCAGAACGGGGTGGTAGGGGGTAATGACGTGCGCCCGTGAGCCGATAAATATCTCCGGCTTGAGGCCTCGCTTTGCCTGTAGTTGGTCCAGTTCCTCCACGAGCCCTACCGGATTGATTACCATTCCGGGGCCAAGCAGAACCTTGCATCCTTCGTGTAAGCTGGCGGAGGGGAGGTGGTGAAACTTAAATTCCCCCTCCTCGTCTACGACCGTATGGCCGGCGTTTGGCCCGCCGTTGAACCGCACAACCCAGTCAGCATCCTCGCTCAATAGGTCAGCAATTTTCCCCTTTCCCTCGTCGCCCCATTGAGAGCCGATAATCGTTGTCGTGCTCATTATTATCCTCCTCTAAGTATTATTGTCCTCCTTCTTTCAGTTGAAAGGTCAACTCTTCGATTTCGACCAAAATTAAGCTCAGCAGTTCGTCCAGGCTGAGGCCCTCACCCGTTAGCTCTCGTAACGAGGTCGCCTGGTGATTAAGTCCGTCGGGTAACCGGCGGGGATCGTTGTTTACGTTAATACCTAAGCCGAGAATTATCCCCCTGGAGTTCTCCTCTACCAGGATACCTCCTATCTTCTTTCCCCCGACGACAAGGTCGTTAGGCCTTGAAATCTCCGCTCTCACCCCGTAGTCGTGGAGAACTTTCTTTATCCCGTTTAGTATTCCCACGTAGAGGTTTTGGTGGAGCCGCCTGGGCAGAGGGTCGATCAACGCAGAAATCCAGAGCCCGCCTCTCGGGGATATCCAGGCCCGTTCGCCCTTACCTCTTCCCCTGGTCTGGGCCTCCGCCACGACGACGACACCCCGGTTCAACCCCCCTTCCCTTCTGAGGAAGTTGCTTGTAGAGTCGATCTTCTCCCTAAAGATCAACCTCGTCCAAAACTCGGAGCTCTCGATCTGGGACTCTGTCCTTTCCCACCTCTCGGGGCTAGCCGATTCGATTGAGTGCAATTGTCGCTTCTTTCCCGTTCAAGCTTTCCTTCTTCGTGATATCTACCTCGTCCGGGAGCTCGTCCAGGCTCAAGTCCTGGGCCAGCGTCTCCGACATCAGATAAGCGGAGTGTTTCTCTACCGCGCTGTTGATCGTGCTGTCAGCCTTAAAGAACAGCTCTATTCTATCCGTGACCTCAAAGCCAGCTTCCTTCCTTAGCTGCTGGATCCGCCTGATCAACTCCCTCACGTAACCCTCTTCCAGCAGTTCCTCGTCCAGAGATAAGTCCAGCAACAGGTCGTATTTCTTGTCTCCTACCTCCATGTAGTCTTCTCCTGGCTCGTAAGATACCTCTACGTCGTCCTTGTCCAGAGTGAAACTTCCATCGTCCGACTCAACGGAGAACTCTCCGTCTTCCTCGAGGTGGCCTGCGATCTCTTCGTCGTCGCCGTTCTTGACCAGGTCGCCCACTAACTGGGCGTCAGATTGGAACTTGGGTCCTAACTTGCTGAAATCCGGTTCTACTACGGGCGAGTAGTACTCCTCCAAATCCTCCTGGAAGACGACCGCCTTTACGTTTAGCTCCTCCCGGATTATCTTGAGGAGTTCTTCTGATAGATCGGGGAGGTCCCGCTTGGGTTTGACGACCAGTCTTCTCAACGGTTGTCTGACCTTGACCCCTGCCTTGCTCCGTGCCTTCCTCCCTAGACCCGTAAGCGTCCGGACCTCTTTCATTCTCTCTTCAAGTTCGGGGTGGGCCGAGTCTTCGTCAATTTCGGGCCAATCAGCCCTATGGACGCTTTCTGTATCTCCTCTCAGGTTTTGGTAGATCTCCTCCGCCAGGAATGGCGTGAAGGGGGCAAATAGTTTGCTCAGGTCTACCAGCGCACGGTACAGGGTATAGTAAGCGGAAGTCTTGTCGGCTGAGGACCCGCTGCTCCAAAACCTGTCCCGCGAACAACGGACGTACCAGTTGCTGAGATCGTCGACGAACTTCTCTATGGACGCTGTAGCGGCAGGCACGTCGTAGTCGTCCAGCGCTTCGGTAGTGGAGGTTATCGTCTCCGCGAGTCGGGAGTTTATCCAGCGGTCGATCAGCGACGGTTCGACGTCTTCGGCTGACACGCTCTCGGGATCGAAATTATCGATATCAGCGTAAAGGGAGAAAAAGTTATACGTATTTTTCACGGTGTCGAGGAACTTGTAAAGCACCTCTCCCGGGCCCTCTTCTTCTAGCCGCCGCGTCTTCCAAGGAGCAGTAGAAGAGTACAGATACCACCTGATCGCGTCCGCTCCGTACTCGTTAATCATCTTCCAGGGATCGATGACGTTACCCTTGCTCTTGCTCATCGCGTTGCCTTCGGAATCAAGACCGTAACCGGTGACAAGGACGTTTTTAAACGAACTCTGTCCGTGCAGTAGCGTGCTAGTTACGTGTAAGGTATAGAACCAACCTCTAGTCTGGTCCTGGCCCTCACAGATGAAGTCTGCGGGGAAATACTGTTTGAACTCGTCCTGGTTCTCAAATGGGTAATGGAGCTGGGCAGTGTGCATCGATCCCGAATCAAACCAGGTATCCAGGACGTAAGGCACCCTCTCCATCTCGCCGTCACAACTCGGGCAGGTCAACTTGACCTCGTCGATAAACGGGCGATGGAACTCTACGTCTTCTGCTAGTTCCGGGTCTACTGCGTGCTCAACCAGTTCCTTGCGACTCCCTATTGCCAGCTGATGGCCGCACTCGTTGCAGGTCCAGATGTTGAGTGGCGTGCCCCAGTAGCGATCCCGGCTTAGGGCCCAGTCCTTTAGGTTGTCGAGAAAATCGCCGAACCGCCCGTCCTTCATATGATCCGGGTGCCAGTTTATCTTCTGGTTGTTATCGATTATCTCGTCTTTCTTTTCGGTCGTCTTCACGTACCAGGAATCCAGAGCAAAATACAACAGCGGAGTGCCACAGCGCCAGCAGAACGGGTATTCGTGTTCGTAAGGTTCATGTCTGAGGAGGATACCGCGGTCCTTCAGGTCCTCTACGATATCGTCGTCCGCGTCTTTTACGAACTTCCCTTCGGCGAAGGAAAACTTGGAGGTGAATTTTCCGTCCAGGTCCAGCGGCTGCACGAAGGGAATCCCTTCCCTTTCTCCCAGTTCAGCGTCCTCTTCACCAAATGAGGGGGCGACGTGGACTACCCCCGTCCCCTCGTCGAGGGTAACGAAATCGGCGTCGTGAACGTGATACGCGCTGGGATCGTCGGATAGACTATACGGTGGCTGGTAACTCTTTCCCACCAACTCTTCCCCGCTGAACTCGTCGATTAACTCGTAATCGGGCCCCAGGACGTTGTCGAGGAGGGCTTTGGCCATAATTATCTCCTCCCCCTGGACACTGACCCTGGCGTACCAGAGTTCCGAACTGATTGCCAGGGCGGTATTTGACGGTATCGTCCACGGTGTGGTCGTCCACGCCAGCAGATTTACTCCGTCTTCGTCTTCAAGCGGAAACTTTACGAATATGGATGGGTCCTCGGTCAACTCGTAGCCCTGAGCCACCTCGTGGGAGGAGAGACCTGTGCCGCAGCGAGGGCAGTAAGGGAGGACCTTGTGGCCCTTGTAGAGCAGCCCCTGTTCCCAGACGTTCTTCAGTTCCCACCACAGCGTCTCGATGTAGTCGTCTTCGTAGGTAATGTAGGGATCGTCCAGGTCTATCCAGAACCCCATGCGCTCCATCATCTTCTCCCATTCACCCTTGTACTCCCATACGCTCTCCTTACACTTCTCCACGAATTTTTCTATACCGTAATCCTCGATTTCTTCTTTGTTATCCAGCCCAAGTTCCTTTTCGACCTCGAGCTCGACGGGTAGTCCGTGGGTATCCCAGCCGCCCTTTCTCTTGACGTGGTATCCCCTCATGGTCTTATAGCGGGGGAAGAGGTCCTTGTATACGCGGGCCATCAGGTGTCCGAAATGAGGCTTTCCGTTGGCAGTTGGTGGGCCCTCGTAGAAGACCCACTCCTCGTTTCCTTCCCTATCTTCCGTGCTTTTAGTGAACGTATGGGCTTCTTCCCAGTAAGAGAGGACCTCCTGTTCACGTTCGAGGGGATCTTCCGATAGATCTCCGTATCTCGGCATATGTACCTCCAATTTGATATCTTCCTTAACCGTTAATCTCTAATCTACAAAGGCCAGAAAATGATATTGGATACTAAAAACCATATCAATCCATCGCTTATCAGCCGACCTGTCGGCGTTTTAGCTGGAAAGTATGGGACTTGCCTAAGCCAAATACCCCAGGCTCTTTAGCCTCTCCCTTATCTCTTCGTCATCCTTGTTGTCTGATTTCCTGCCTTCCGCGCCGGGTAATTTAGCGTCGACGTATCTTGGGGGGTTGTCCGTCCAATAGCTCTGAGCGAAGGCTTTCTCCTGCAGCTCCCCGTCCATATAGTTGGGAATATCGAGGTCGTTTAAGTACAGGATAATCGATGCCGGGTCTACGATGCTCATCTCCTTGAGCGTGATACCACGGTTGAACTTTGGTCCGTTTCCGGCAAATATACCGTCCATACGGTGGGTTCCAGTTATCGCAAAGGCAGGTATAACGGAATCCATCGTCTTAAAGACGGTTAAACCACCCGTATCGGTCTTCATGTCCTTCGTCAAGAAGAGGATATCAGGTCCTAACTCAGTCCAGGGACCACCGTAGACCTCCTCGTTCTTCATCACCGTATCGATGACCGGTTCGCCGGTATATGGGTTTTGTAAAGCGCTGAGCTCGTTCACGATCTCCTCTCTCAGCTCTTCAGCCTTCTCCATGTCTACGCAGCCGTGCTTCTCCCTCCCCTTTATGTTCAACCTCAGGGCCCCGGTTACACCTCCGCGGGAGTAGGCCTGGGTGTTCTCCCAGTCCACGTCGTTTAGCGAGAGAAAGATCTTCCCTAGAATGTCGTCGAACCCCTCCATTTCCCATTCGTTGCCCCTGGCTAGCGGCCCCAGAAGATCGCCTATCTTGTACATGTTCTTTTGGTTGAAGCCAAGCCTCCCCGCAAGCCTCTTTATCTTGACGCCAGTCGATTCCTTCAGCTTAAGGTAACCCTTCTTGAGCAACCAGCTGTTGACGTTGAATATCCATTTTAACGGGCCAAACCCGTGATCGGAAACGAGCATGATATTTGTATTCTCCTTGCCAACTGCCTCCGTGATCGTCCGTACAGCCTCCTCGACCCTCTCGTAAACTTCGAGGACGGGGTCCTCGTCGGCGTCCTCGTTTGTGTTGTTTACGGTATCACCGGTGTTCTTATGATACAGGTGATGGTTTACGGTGTCCGTTTCCATGAAGTAAACCAGAGACACGTCCCAGTCCTGAGTAGTCAAGAGGTGGAGGGCAGTATCCTCCCTGTTTTTGATCGACTTCTTGAGTTCTTCAATCCACTTGCTGCTGTTTAACGCCATTTCAGCGTGGGTTGGGGCGAATCGATATCGTCCTACCTCGCCTTCGAGATCATCACGCAATTCTGGCGGGTAAATGTAGTCGTCCGCCGCTTTCGGCGTCAGTACGCCGGTCGTAATAAATCCGTTGACCTCCTTGGGGGGGTAGGTTACCGGCAGACCAATCGAGCCGACCCTCTTCCCCGCCTCGCTTAACAGTTCCCAGATAGTCTTGGTCTTGATTGAGGAGGCGTCAATCATTCCGCGTCCGTAGTCCAGTTCTCCCGAACTTCCCCAGTCGAACACGCCATGTTTTCCCGGATTCACGCCAGTCTGAAACGTAGTCCAGGCTGGGCCGGTCAGGGGTGGGATCGTGCTTTCCATATCACTTCTCACGCCATCTTCGACAATCTTCTTAAGAAATGGCAACCTTCCACGTTCAAACCAGGTATCGAGCAGATCGTAAGTTGCTCCATCCAGACCGAAGATAAGTAGCTCTTTCTCGTTTGACATAATTCTCCTTTTACCGAAATCTGCCGATAACCCCCAAGTCACACCTGGGAGATGAATCGGGTGCGCAAAGATAGTTTACTTATGACCGACCTAGGTCCTTTAACCACGTTTCCCAATCGTTCGTTTTAGGTGGTAGAATTATTACCAAAAAAGGGTAACCCTTGAAGGGTCCAGTATCAAAGAAAACGAGCCAGTTTAGTCCCCATTCATCAGTTCAGCGAACTCAGGTGGAATCGGTGACTCCAGGGTAAGTTTCTCTCCCGTCTTGGGGTGCGCGAAGGTAATCCTCCGCGAGTGGAGCATGAACCGGGAATAAGGTCTTCCTCCATAGCGCTCGTCGCCAGCTATTTTGTGGCCGATGTAATCCATGTGGACCCTGATCTGGTGAGTCCTGCCGGTGTGGGGTTTTACCCGCAGGAGCGTGGAGTCGTCTGACTCGCTGATGACGAAGAATTCCGTTTGCGACTCCTTCCCGCCAAACTTAACCGTCATGATAGTTGGAGACTTCGGATCTCTGCCGATGGGGGCGTCTATCAATCCACCCTCTTCCGCGAAGGTTCCTTCTACCAGCGCCAGGTACTCCTTGTCTACGCTTCTCTCCTTGAACTGATTGGAAATATGCTCGTACGCCAATCCAGTCCTCGCTACCACGAGAATTCCACTCGTCCCCTTGTCCAGACGGTGCACTATTCCCGGCCGCAGGCCGTCGTCGGGACGTGGTAGGTCTTCGTAATGGAAGATAAGAGCATTGGCCAGCGTGCCCTCCCAGTTGCCGGGACCGGGATGGACGACGGTGGAACTCTTCTTGTCGACCCCGATTACGTGTTCGTCCTCGTAGACTACGTCGATGGGGAGGTCCTGCGGTCTGAGGTCATGGGGGCGGAAGTCTTCCGGGGGATCGATCTCTATCTGCTCTCCCTCCGATACCCTGTAACTAACCTTTGCTTCCTCTCCATCTACCTTAACTCCACCGCCGGTTATCTGCCTTTGCCATTGACTACGTGAGATAGAGTCCTCCAGTTGAGCCAGTAACTTGTCCAGTCGCGTTCCCTCTTCGTATTCCTCTACGGCGTGTTTCCTCATCATGTCCTAGAGTATAACGGGATAGGGATTACCTTTAAAGTTGTCTTGCACTGTGTAATTTCCTATAATAAGTTACTCATGAGTAAAAAGACTGATCGGCTGGCTCAGACGGTGACCGAGGCTTTATCGGAGGACGACTTCTATCTCTACTGGCTCGATTGGGGAAAACAGGGAGATAGATGGGTCCTCGAGGTGACCATCGATAGAGACGGGGGTTCAGTGTCGAGTGCGGGCTGCGCTGACGCGAGCAGAAAGGTCTCGGCTGGTCTAGACCGGGCGAACTTGATCGACCGGAGTTACGAGTTACAGGTCTCTTCGCCAGGGATAGAACGGCCGTTACTGGAGCCGCATCACTACGAGCTGGCCGAGGGAGAGACGGTTGAGGTAAAGACCTTTGCCAAAGTTGAGGGAAAGAAGAAGTTCGAGGGGAAGCTGTTGGGATACGATCTGGAAGAGGATATAGTTCAGATCGATTGCGAGGGCGATATCATCGACCTACCCGCTGCGGACATAGCAAGGGCGACTACGAAGCAGATTGACTAAAGAGGTGTTTGGCTCCATCGGAGCAAGCAAATGAATATCGAATTTATCGAAGCGTTAGAGGACATGGCCAAGGACAAGGGAATTAAGAGGGATGAACTCTATCGGATGGTTGAAAAGGGTCTCCAGGCTGCCTATCAGGAACAGTACGGCACGGAAGAGGACGTCGAGGTCAATATAGATCACAACTCGGGGGATATCTTCATCGATGAAAAAAGCATCGAGCTTGGGCAGTTTGGCAGGATCGCGTCCCGGAAGGCGGAGGACGTAATTCGTCAGCAGATACGTGAAAAGCAAAACGAGTTGCTCTACGAGAATTACGCCAGCCGGAAGGGGGACCTGGTAAACGGTTCCATCCACAGGTTCGAGGGCATCGACGTCTGGTTAAACCTCGGTGAGGTTGAAGCCCTGCTACCAGGATCCGAGCGGATCCCCGGAGAGAGGTACAATCAGGGTGACAGTCTGCGCGCTTATCTATATCACGTGGAAAAGAAGCAGGGTGGTCCGGTCATTCGTGTCTCTCGGGCCAAGGAAAAATTCGTCGAGAAATTGATGGAGCTCGAAGTTCCCGAAATAGAGGATGGAATTCTGGAAATCGTGAAGATAGCAAGGGAGCCGGGGGAGAGAAGCAAGGTTGCGGTCAAGTCAACCGACGAGCAGATAGATCCTGTTGGTACTTGCGTTGGCAAGGGTGGTAAGCGCGTAAAGGAGATAACCAGGGAGTTGAACGGCGAGAAGATCGACGTGATTAGATGGAGCGAGGACATCCGACAGTTAATTAGAAACAGCCTTGAACCCGCCACGGTCTTATCCATCGATTTCAACGAGAAGGAAGACGGCGAGAGGGTGGCAAGGGTGATCGTACCTAAGAAGGACCTGGCCTACGCAATTGGTCAGAATGGGCAAAACGTCAGACTTACCGTTGACCTGGCGGATTGTGATATCGACGTGAGAAGCCCCGAGGACGTAGAGGAGTAGGTCCCCTCTAGCGTTTCTCCTACTCTTCCCTTATTGAGAACAATTAACGTGAGTAGAGGTGGATTGGGTCGCGGTTGGATTCTGACCTAATATATGGATGTTGGATAAACTGCTAGAACTCGTTTATCGTATTACCCGTCACCGAGCGTATTTTGTCATTGGCGCGTTCGTGGCCCTGGTAATAGCATCCCTTATCTACGTGTTTCCCTTTCCAATTCGTAGTTCAATGCTGGAACTCCTTCCCCAGAACGACCCCATAATTAACGAGTATCGGAACCGCGAGGACGCGATAAACAGCATAGAGTACGTTACGGTAGCACTCTCAATTAAAGAGGGGAGCGGTCTCTCGGAAGAGGAGAAGAAGGAAGAGTTGATTGCCGTTGCCGAAGAACTTAAACCACTCCTCGCTGAAATAGATGAAATAGCGTCGGTCGGCTATGAGAACAAGCTGTCGGTACCCGAGAAGTACAGGCTTATTTACTCGCTGACGGATCGGACGTTGGAGAACGTGCAAGAATTAGAGGGAAAGCTCGATTCCTTCGCCAGCGATGTAAACCTCTCCGGCGGAGGCGGAAATGCAGGGGGGTCTTATACCGACCTGGTAAATGACTTCCAGGAGACGGGGATGGGGGAGGATCTGAATAAGGAAAAAGCCAAGGAATGGCTCGCGCGGCTGGAAGGGGTCAACTCCGAGTTCTCCGATCAACTCCACGCGCTAGACGAGCTGTCTGAGTTGGAGGCGAGTACCTCAAACCTCATCTCCGAACTGAACCAAACCTGGGAAGAGAGACAGGAGAGCCTGGCCGGAGAATATTTCTCCAACGATTTCTCTACACTGCTCGTTCTCAGCAGGCCGACTGAGCCGTCGTCTCATAACCTGGAATTCAGTCAAGTCGTTACGGGCAAGGCGAAGGACGCGATCCGAAAGCTAAAAGATCGCCCCGTCTATGACGAGGAATTGATGAAGGTCGGTTTGACCGGGTCCTTCATCATGAATGCGGAGAGGAACGACGCCCTGAAGATGGATATGCTGAAGACGACGATAATCTCCTCGGTCGGCATTATGGTTGCCTTCTTCTTTGCGCTGGGCTCGCTCTTCTACTCGGTCCTAATCGGTTTTCCCCTTGTCGTGGCCGTTCTCTTTACTATGAGTTGGGCAAAGTTTTCCGTGAACGGTTTTAACTTGCTAACTACCTTCCTGCCTGCCCTCGTCCTGGGGTTGAGTATCGACTACGGGATTCACCTGCTGTTCAGGTTTGCTGAAGAACGGAGCAACAGGGTATCGGTGAGCGTGGCAGTGAAGAAGACGATACAGAATCAGGGAAAGGGAATATTCCTGGCCGCTCTGACGACTGCGGCCGTCTTTGCCATGCTTGTACTCTCAAGCTCCAGAGGACTTGTCGAGATGGGAATTATCACCAGTCCGGGTATTATGATTTCCTTCTTCGTATACCTCTTCTTGTTGCCTGCTCTGCTCGTCGTCTATCAGCGGTGGTGGGGACGGAAGAAGCCGATGGTTTTGTTCGACTACCGGTCGAAGTTGCGGGCGCTGGTGGACTTCATGATCAAGTGGAGAAAGACAGTCCTCTTTGTTACGGTGGTCCTTTCCGCCCTGGCCCTGGTGGGTGCCTTCCAGCTTCGGTTCCAGTTTACCAGCACAGACGTGGCGACGGAGGTAGAGTCGAGTAGGGTCGACGAGAGGATTCAGGACGAGTTTAGCGGGTCCAACGTCAACGTCGGGACCTCATTTATATTCTTTGCGGATTCGCTCGAGGAACTCGAGGGGATCGGGAACGAGTTGAAGGAACTTGACGTCGTCCGGTCCGTGAACTCCATCCGGGACTTCATGCCGGAGGAAGTTGAAAGCCAGGACAGTTATCTCCAGAAGGCTACGGGACTTTCCGATTTCGAGGCCGCACTTGAAGAGCTAAAGGGGGAGGTTAAGAGCCGAGACGACTACGTGGGGAGGTTGGAATCTTTGGTTGCGGACCTCTCTTCGGCCCAGTTCTCTATGACCCTATCCAGTCAGTCGGACTTGAGCGTCATGATAAACGAGAACGTTGACCAACTGTTAGACGTCCGCGAGGAGTTGAAAGGGATCGATGTAGAAAAGAAGATAGCGACGATAAGTGCCCTGCAGGAGGACGTGACCTACTTAGACGAGCAGGTTGCCGCTGCCCGGAACGTCTTAGAGCAGGCCGACAATCCCGAAAAACTCAAGGAGGTCTTCCCGGAGAGGCTGCGGGCCAATTACATCACCGACAAGGGTGAATACATGATGTTTGCTCAGGTGGAGACAAGAATATACGAGTCTCAGGTTCTCACCAAGTTTATCGAGAAGGTAGAGACAATATCCGATGACTACTTTGGGCTGCCGTTGATTCAGTCTCGACTGGAGGGTCACATAAAACGGGACTTTTTCGTCTCTTCGCTGTTCGCGCTTCTCGTGATAAGCTTGGTCCTCTTCAGGGGGGTCCGGAACGTCAGACTCGCACTTTTGGCCACCATTCCACTTTTCTTCGGTTACCTGTGGATGCTTGGCGGCATGGACGTTTTGGGGATGAACTTCAACTTCATCAACATCATCATCTCCCCGCTGCTGATCGGTATAGGTGTCGACGACGGTATTCACCTTATTTACCGATGGCAGGAGGAAAGAAAGGACAAAGATCTGCGAGAGGCCATCCTCGATGGGTTTTCTCACACGGGACTTGCCGTTGTAACTACGTCTGTGACGACAATAGCCGTATTTGGTAGTCTCCTTATCGCCCGTACCCCGGGGTTGAGAATACTGGGGCTTACCGCTCTGCTGGGGATTGGGTTTGCTATGGTTCTATCTCTAACGGTGTTGCCAGTCGCTCTATTTCTTGCATTTAACGGTGATGAGAAATAAAATTGCCACACGATGAGCGTTAAATTAGATGGCGAAAAGGTAGAGGTTGGCGACAGTCATTCTATCAGGTCCCTGGTAAAAGAAGTGAGGGAGGAGTTGGAGGAGACCGATAGGGTACTGGTGGGAATAAAGATCAATGGGTCTTTTCTTAGTCAAAACGAACTGGAAAATCAATTAACAAGTAAGATAGACGGTAAGGAGATCGAGCTTTTGACCGAATATACGGGTGAGTTGCGGGGTAGTATGGTCAATCAAGCTCTCTCGTACCTCGAAGATCTAGAGGACTGGCGCGAGGGGATAGACTACCCTATGGATGGGAATATTCTTTCTGAAGTAGAGATTAGAGAACTGGAACAGGTATTTGAAGGGTTCGTGTGGTTGAGCCTGGCGCTTGACAACCTTGCAAATATCAGGGAGGGCAATCCGGTCTACAACGGTCGAGCGTTCCCAAAATTTATCGACGAGAGTAGGATGTTTCTTGCTGAAATGGAAGGGGCTTTAGAGCGATCCGAGGAAAATGAAAGGTTACTCACGAGGTTGTTCTTTACCGATCTACCTACCTGGATCGAGGATTATCGGGAAGTATTCGTAGAGACTAGGGACTACCTGGGAGGATCCTATGATTATAACTAAGCCCCGCTGGATGAGCTCAAGGAGTGGAGAAAATGCTTACGATATATATGGTGGTAATCGGAATAGTAGCTCTGGGAATAGGTTTCCTAGTGGGAAGAGAGCAGTACAAGAAGAAGGTCGCCCTCAAAGCAGAGGAAGCGGCAGGAATCATAGACAGAGCACGAAAGACCGGCGAGAACATAAAGAAGGAGAAAATTCTCGAAGGTCAGCAAAAAATTCAGGAGGAAAGGGACCGGCTTGAGGCGAAGTTCAAGGAAAAAGAGAAGGAACTCGACCGTCAGGAACAGAGGTTAAGGCGTAAGACCGATCGCCTTTCCAAGAAGAGTAACCAACTGGAAAAGGTCGAGGATTCCCTGAAGGAAGACCAGGAAGAGATACTGGAGCTCAAGAAGAAAGGGAAAGAGTTAATCAAACAGGAACAGCAGTACCTGGAAGAAGTTGCCGGCCTCTCCGCAGAAGAAGCCAGGAATAAGTTGATGAAGCAGATGAAGAAGGAATCGGAGAGGTACTTCGCCCGCAAGGTCAACGAGATAAAGAATCGAGCGGAGGAAAAAGCGGAGGCCAAGTCCCGTCAGATCCTCGCCACGGCGATGCAAAGGTACGCCGCTGAGCAGGCCGAGGGGAATACGGTGGCATCTGTTTCCCTCCCCTCCGATGACTTCAAGGGAAGGGTTATCGGGCGTAACGGAAGAAACATAAAGACCTTCGAGGCCCTGACCGGGGTGGAAGTGCTAGTTGATGACACTCCGGAGATGGTCGTTCTCTCTTCTTTTCATCCCGTAAGGCGAGAGATAGCGAAGATCGCAATGGAAATGCTTGTCGAGGATGGGCGAATCCACCCGGTCCAGATCGAGGACAAGGTGAAGAAGGCCCGCGACAAGATGATAAACAAGATCAAGGAAGCCGGGCAGAACGCCGCGCTGGATACGGGGGTTGATCTGTCTCCGAAACTTGTTCCTCTGGTTGGTAAGTTGAACTTCAGAAGCAGTTATGGCCAAAACCTGCTCCGGCACTCACTAGAGGTAAGTTTCATCGCGGGGATGATAGCTGGTGAGCTCCAACTGTCCGAGAAAATGGCGCGAAGAGCAGGTCTGCTGCACGATATTGGTAAGGCAGTAGATCATGAGGTAAGCGGCACGCACGCCGAGATCGGGGCAGAGCTGGCACGCAGATACGGTGAGAACGAACTGATAGTGAATGCAATTGCCGCCCACCACGAGGAGGCCGAACCCAAATCGCTGCTGCCGATCTTAATACAGACGGCAGATACGCTATCGGCGACGCGTCCTGGTGCCCGTCATGAAACGTACGAGCGGTACATAGAGAGGTTAGAAAATCTCGAAAAGATAGCGCACTCGTTTGACGGCGTGAAAAAGGCGAACGCCTTCCAGGCCGGACGCGAGATACGAGTTATTGTTGCTCCTGATAAGGTCAACGATAACATGGCAAGCAAGCTTGCCTACGACCTTGCCAGGGAGGTCGAGAGAGACCTCGACTATCCCGGCGAGGTTAAGATCAACGTAATCAGAAAGGCACAATTTGTCGAGGCCGCACAATAGAGCATTCTGATACTGTTACCACGGCGGAACCAGGTAAAATCCAGGGAGGTGTGGATTTTGGCTGAAATACTAAAAGTTTCTTCGACGTCTGACCCGTCGGCAACCGCTGGGGCGTTGGCGAATACGGTGAGAGAAGAGGGTATTGCTGAACTACAGGCAATCGGCCCCAAGGCCGTTAACCAGGCCGTTAAGGCGGTGATTATCGCAAGGGGGTACATGGCACCGAGCGGCGTTGACTTAATATTCATCCCGTCATTTGTTGACGTGGAAATCGACCACGAGAACAAGACGGCAATGCGCCTTGAGGTCAAGACGTTGCTTCCTTTCGTTGCCAAAAAAGAGAGCCAAGAAGAAGAGGAAGAGGAAAAGGAAGAAAAAATCGAAGAGGAGGCGGAGCCCGAGGAACCAGAGGAATCTTCACTCGGTTCCGACCTGGAGGAAGAGGAAGACGATTCGGATATCCTGGATATTTAGCGAGCCAGGTGACTCCATGTCCGAAAACGATAATGACTGGAGGTCCGCCCTATCTACGTTTGGTCGAGTGGGGCAGATAGGGTTTACATTTGTCTTTTCCGTCCTGATTTCAGTGGGAATCGGTTACTGGATCGACAAGGCAGTTGGGACGGATTTTCTGTTTAAGCTCGTCTTTCTCGTGATCGGGATAGCATCAGGGCTGTGGAGCGTCTATCGGACCCTCAGCCGGTTTATCGAGGAGAGTGATGGCGAGAAGGACGAGCGGAAATAGAGGTGTGCAGGTTAACGTACAAGATAAAATTCGAGAGGTGAAATAGTGAATAGGTTCTTTGATCGCTATAAAGAAGTAATTATTTGGATTATGGTTATTGGTTTCTTTTTGGGCGGCGTGGGACTCGTTGCTTTTCGGTACCTGACCCCCTCGGGCGGCTCTTCCGGCGGAAGCGAGGCGACCAATAGCGTTGCCCTGATGGTAAACGGCGAGGAAGTTTACGAAGAGACGTTCCAGAACCTCTACGACAACATAATCGCTCAGCAGGAGTCTCTTTACAGCCAGTTTGGCCAGGACTTTAACGAACTACTGGAGGGGATCAGCGGTAATTATTATGAACTGCGGTTAAAATCTCAGGCGATGGACACGCTCATCCGCCAGACTCTCATAACCCAGGAAGCAAACAACAGAGGTATAAACCCCAGCCAGGAAGAGGTTAACTCTAGGTACGATAAGGAGCTAAACTCGCTATTAGAGCAGCAGAACTGGAACCTGGAGCAATTAAAGAGCGCCCTCTCCGCCCAGGGGAGGACCTATGATGAATTTCAAGAAACCGTAAAGACCAATATAGAGTCACAGTTAAAACAGGAACAGCTCCGTAGCGAGGTCACCGGAGAAATAGACCCGACGGACGAGGAATTAGAGACCTACTATCAGGAAAACATCGACACGTACGTACAGTCTCCCTCGAGGGTCCGGGCCAGCCACCTCGTGTATGACACCCAGACGAAAGCGACTACCGTACTCGATGCGGTCCAGACGGGCTCGGAGTCATTCGACGATTACGCCGCGGACCAGGAGAACGTCGACATGGGCTGGTTTGAACGGGGTCAGAAGAGCCCCGCGGTCGAGGAATTGGCTTTCTCGCTCGAGAAGGGCGAAGTTGGCGGTCCAGTGGAAACGAATAATGGATGGGAGATATTACGCGTAGACGATAAGCAGGAGAAGGTCGTGCCACCTCTGGGAGAGATAAAGGACCAGGTAAGGAGCGACTACGTATCGCAGAAGGAGGACGAGAAATACGAAGAATGGTACAACGAGGTAAATGAGAGCGCCGATATTCAAATACAACTCCCACTGGTGAAAGCTTTTCGAACGGTACAGGCGGACGGGTTTGAGCAAGGCTTAAGCGCTTATCAGAACCTTGAGGAAACGCATCCCGGGGACTATTCGTATCTGCCCTACTACGTTGGTAGGCTGTACCAATCACAGGCTAGTGAACTGGATAGTCAGTTAGACAACGCCTCCGAAGAGGAGAAGAAAGACCTCGAACAGAAGATATCTGACTACAGAGACAAGGCCGTGGACAATTACATGGAGGTCGTGAGGAGCATAGGGAGTAACGACGTTGATCTGTTGAACAGGGTCCTCTCCCTTGCCCCAAACAACGCCGAGGCGAACTACTACCTTGGTGAGGCGCAGCTCCAGCAAAATAAGTATAATCAGGCACTAAGCAACTTTAAGGAGGCAGTTGAGGCGAGGGACGACTACGTGGCCGCCTACATAAAATACGGGGACGTCCTCGTCAAGCTAAGAAACTACGAGAAAGCTGTTGAGCAATACGAAAAGGTCCTGGAATTGGCGGGTGACAACGTCAGCGTCCTCAACAAGCTCGCCTCGACCTACAGAAAGGGGGATGATTTTGACAAGGCGGAGGAGACGTACAAGAGGTCCCTCGAAGCAGACCCGGGAAACTTTGAAGCGAAGAAGGGCCTTGGTGATCTGTACAGAGACGAAGGTAACTTGGAAGAAGCCATCGAATATTACAACGACGCCCTGGCGGTGCGTGCTGATGCCGAGACTGGCGTAAGCTTGGGGCGGGCGTACATGAAAAACGGGGAGCTGGACAAAGCGCAGAAGGAGTTCGATAACGTCCTGTCTACCGACCCCTATAACGCCGAGGCATACCTTGGCCTGGGAGACGTCTACACGGAAAAGGATATGCGGGAGATGGCTCTCGAGAACTACCGCGATGGTCTGGCAAGGACGCAGGAAAGTGGCCTCGTCATCGACCTGGCCAAGAAGGTCGTGAAGTCCCAGCCTGACGACGTTGAGACGAGGTTTACTCTGGCCAGAGCCTACCGCGACGAGCACGTATACGATTCAGCAATTGAGCAGTACAACAGGATACTCGCGGAGACCGATAACGCCGCGGAGAAGCGAGAGGCTTACCGCGGGCTGGGCGATTCTTACATGAAGAAGACGGAGTACAACGAGGCGGAGGAGTACTACCAGCAAGGCCTCGGGCTGGCGGAGACTGACGTTCAGAAACTGCCCTTTTACGAGGGCCTGTTGGGCGCCGACGAGGAGAAGAACGGCGAGGATGACCTGACCGAGACGGGTAAAGAGGCGTTGTTGAGGATCGCGGAAATAAATATCAACCAGGGAAACCAGTCCGGCGCAGAGGAAAAATTAAACCGACTAACGGACCTGGACCCCGAGTACAAGAAGGACAGGGTGGAAGAACTTCTAACTGAAGTAGGAGGGTCCAGTTCGGAAGGATAACCCTTAATGAACAGAGAAAGTCTAAACGACTTCCTGGGGGAGGTGCCCCCTCCCCCGGAAGATTCTCTTATCCTGCACGTGGAGATCGACGAGGAGGACGTACATTTTTTGGACGCCGTCATCGACGGGTACGACGGGATCGCCAACGTCAGGCGTGAGTATCGAGTTGTAGACGGTAATCAACATTTCTTGCTCTATACCTCACCTGGCCTGGTTGGTTTTACCGTGGCGAGGATTCGAGAACTAAGAAGATATATCTACATTGGCGAGATAAACGTCGAGGGTGTAGTCCATGACTCGTAGACTAGTCCCGTGGGCATTCTTCCCGGACGAGGAGGCTTCCTCGATCTTCGAGGTGGACTACGGGTCCCTTCAAGAATCAGAAAAAGAAGCGGTCCTGTTTGACCTGGACAACACGATAGCCAGGTGGGGAGAGGATGATTTAAGCGAGAAGGTAATAGGCCTCCTGGACGAGATCGTCGGCCTAGGGTTTAAGGTCGGAATCCTCACCAACAGCAAGAAAAAAAAGGTAAAGTCCTTTGTCGAGAGCCTTCCCTATCCCTGTCAATTTAACGCGCAAAAGCCCCGGCGAAAAAACTTCTTCAGCCTGTTAGATAGAATGGAAGTAGAGCCATCACGGGCGGTAATGGTCGGCGACCAACTGCTGACGGACGTGCTGGGAGCGAACCGCGCGGGTTTGTATTCTATAAGGGTAGAGCCGATCGAGCGGGGCAGGGAATTTAGCTTTACTGCGGTGAACAGGTTGATCGAAGACCTATTGTTTTCTCTGAGGGACCTTTTTAGAATAATAAAGAGATTTAAATATTGACTAAGAGCTAAAGATAACCAAGTCTACACAAAGGAGCATCAGTATTATGGGCAAGCACGTAATTACTGTTACGAACGACGATAACGAGATGGAGGTTAAGTCTGGAGAAAACCTGCTTGAACTTCTTAACAGCTCCGACTACGAACTACCCAGCCTCTGTGGCGGAATGGGACTGTGTGGCAAGTGCAGAGTTCGAGTTATCCGAGGAAGCGTAACTCCAACCGAGGCGGACAGAGAGGTTTTTACTGAAGAAGAACTAAAGAATGGCATGCGTCTTTCCTGCAGGATAGATGTGTCGCAAGACCTAGTTGTCGAGATTCCCCACTGGGCTAAAGGCAAGGCCAAAGAAGCAACAGCGAAGGCCGAGCTCGACAAGCAAATCGTTAACGTAGAGCCCGACTGTCTAATTGAGCGCAGGTACTTTGAGCTCAACTCACCCGGCAGAGACGATCAACGGGCAGACGCGGGGAGGATTGTGGATGAGGTGGGGAGCGAATACAGGTTCTACCTCGACGAACTGACTGACCTGCCGGGTGTCGTCCGCGATGCCGACTACAAGGTCACGGCGACGGTTGATACCCAGGAAAAGAGGATATTATCGGTCGACCCCGGCGACAAACAGTACGAGCTCTACGGGATGGCGTTTGATATCGGTACGACGACGGTTGCCGGTTACGGAATGGACCTAGCTACTGGACGGACGTTGGACGTAAACTCGCAGGAGAACCCACAGGGGAAGTTTGGCGCGGACGTTGTTACCAGGATCAAGTACGTCCGTGATCACGAGGACGGGCTCGAGCGAATGCAAGAAGTTGTCCTCGAGGCGGTTAACAAACTAGTAGATCAATTCCTCGAGGAGGAAATGGTAGATCGAGAGGACATCTATAAGGCGACTTTCGTGGGAAACACGATTATGCTGCACCTCCTCACCGGTGTGGACCCGACACACCTAGATCAGTCACCCTATATACCTTCCTTTACCCGCAGCCAATCCTTCCGCGCAAAGGAACTGGGCGTCAACATCAACCCTGGTGGTAAAGTTACGCTATTGCCTTCACTTGCCGGTTATATCGGCGCAGACATCATGGCAGGCATTCTGCAGACGGAGATGCACAAGTCCGACG
>JAGYME010000139.1 GCA_018400715.1 Candidatus Bipolaricaulota bacterium | reverse complement strand
GCGAGCGTGAACAAGCTTCCTTAACCTTCCGGCACCGAGCAGGCGTCATTCTCTATACATCCACTGTACGTGTTAGCAGAGAACTGTGTTTTTGGTAAACAGTCGCTAGTGCCACTTTTCTGTCCCCTTCCCATCGAGTGGGGTAGGGCCCCCTTATCGCGAACTTACGGGGCCATTTTGCAGAGTTCCTTAACCAGTGTTCTCCCGAGCGCCTAGGACTTCTCGTCCCGCCTACCTGTGTCAGTTTTAGTACGGTCACATGCCTTCAACCCTAGAAGCTTTTCTTGGACGTCCTTCAGATGACTATCGAAACATAAGCGTCTTTGTCCGATGCTTCCGGATGTCGCTGCGGATTTGCCTACAGCTACCTTCCACACCGGCGAGGGACATTTCTATCCGTCCCCTCACCCTTCAGACGCCGTCCCTCCATCGGTCCAGCATGTGGCGCAGGAATATTGACCTGCTGTCCATCGTCTACGCCTTTCGGCCTCGACTAAGGTACCGGCTAACCCTGGGCGGATTTACCTTCCCCAGGAAACCTTAGGCTTTCGGCGAGCAGGATTCTCACCTGCTTTATCGTTACTCATTCCGGCATAATCACCTGTACGCCCCGACATCGTTCCTTACGGTACGACTTGTATCTGACGTACAGCGCTCTCCTACCAATGCACTAGGTGCATTCCACTGCTTCGGTGCAGTACTTACTCCCGTTCATTATCGGCGCGGAATTGCTCGACCAGTAAGCTGTTACGCACTTTTTAAATGATGGCTGCTTCTAAGCCAACATCCTGGCTGTCACGGCAACTCCACTTCCTTAGTGACTGAGTACTGCTTGGGGACCTTAGCAGGTGGTCTGGGTTGTTTCCCTCTCGACCGCGAAGCTTATCCCTCGCGGACTGACTCCCGGAGTACACATAAGCGGTATTCGGAGTTTGGTTCGGTGGGGTACCCGGGAAGGGCCCCCATCCAATTCAGTCTCTCTACCCCCGCCATGCAATTTTCCGAGGCTAGCCCTAAAGCTATTTCGGAGAGAACGAGCTATCTCTGCGCTTGATTAGACTTTCACTCCTCCCCACAAGTCATCCCCTCGGTTTTCAACCCAAGTGGGTTCGGTCCTCCACGCGGTTTGACCCGCGGTTCAACCTGCTCATGGGTAGTTCGTGCAGTTTCGCGTCTACCACCAGCGACCAATAGTCGCCCTATTCAGACTCGGTTTCCCTGTGGCTACGGTCCTGAGGACCTTAACCGAGCCGCTGACGGTAACTCGCCGGATCATTATGCAAAAGGCACGCCGTCACGCATTGCTTACGCCATAGCGCTCCGACCGCTTGTAGGCACATGGTTTCAGGTTCACATTCCTCCCCTAACAGGGGTTCTTCTCATCTTTCGCTCACGCTACTTGTTCACTATCGGTCATCAGGGAGTATTTAGCCTTACGGGATGGTCCCCGTCGATTCAGTCGAGGTTCCACGTGACTCGACCTACTCAGGGTACCCCCTCAACGGAGCAACACAGCTTTCGCGTACGGGCCTGTCACCCTCTGTGGACGACCTTTCCAGATCGTTCCGCTAGCTTGTTGTTTGTAACTCCTCGGGGGCCCTACAACCCCGAGGTGGAAACCACCTCGGTTTGGGCTGTTTCCCTTTCGCTCGCCGCTACTGAGGAAATCGATTTTTCTTTCTGTTCCTGCGGTTACTGAGATGTTTCAGTTCGCCGCGTTGGCCACCATCACCTATGGATTCAGTGATGGTCAGTTCGGGAATCCCGGGCTCATCGCTTGTTTGACAGCTACCCCGGGCTTATCGCAGCCTTCCGCGCCCTTCAAAGCCTCCTGATGCCAAGACATCCCCCATGCGCCCTTTGTAGCTTGACCACCCGAATCGAACGCTCGCCAACGGTGCCGAAAACGACACTGCCACGGGGCCCTCGAATCGAGATTGCTACTCTGGATTTCGGATC
>JAGYME010000138.1 GCA_018400715.1 Candidatus Bipolaricaulota bacterium | reverse complement strand
TTAGCTAGCAGTATCAGCGTGGAAGCATCGAATAAGATCATATTGCGTTTTAATACCTACGTAATAATATTAAGGTAAGGGCTGGCGTGCAAGGGTAATGATCAAAGATGAAAAATCCCATCGATTTAGCGGGTATTTTACGGGAGTTTTGTCAGTCCAGCTAGGGTATAGTAGGGGCTTTTATGGATCCAGGTTTTTTAACATAGGTGGTGAGATGTTAAATTTTGGGTTTTTAAGAACTAATTATACTCCAAGGCTATCTCTAAGGGGATTGTTGTTCGTCCCCCACTATTTTAAACTCTAATAGCTGTGTCATCAGTAGTGTCCCAATAGCCCCTTCCTTTGAGCAGTTCTTTCCAGTAGTTTGAACCCGAGAAATCCAAGCCCGAGGTAGAAGAAAGAGTTGCTAACGAGGAAAAGCAGGTCGGTTAGCGGAAAGTCCGCTATGGACGCACCTTTGGTCATCACCTCGTTAATCATGCTGGTGCCCTGGGATAGAGGGAGAAATTTCAAAAAGGGATACTTGTCAAGAGGTGCCGCTATCAATCCGATAAATATGAAATTGAGGATTTGCAGCGAATTGGAAACGCGCTTAAATACCATGGCAAGTCCTCCCATTAAAAAACTGAACCCATATACTCCTGCAATGGTTAGAATTACTAGCGGAACGAGGCTGACGATGTCCAAGTTTAGGTACCTTCCCGTCGTAACCATTGCCAGAACGAGCATGCTGCCGGTCATGTAAATATTAAAGACAAGGAAGTTTGCAAATATTCTCGCGGCGAGTACCCAGCCGAAACTGGTAGCTGACATGTATAGCTGCTCCAGCGTCCCCCATTGGGCTTCCCTGGTAATGAAGTTCGTGAAATTACTATAGGCCTGGAGGGTAAAAAGCCAGAGGAGGTAACCGACTATTAACCCCTCTATCGTCTGCCCAAATGCCGGCTGGCCGCCCATTAGTCTTTTTGCTCCAAAAAACAAGAGGAGGAAGACTATGTAAAATACTACAACTCCGGTTAAAGTATTAGGCCAGTACCTCATCTTTTCGATAATCTCCTTCCGGGTCATTGCCTTTAGAACCGTAAAGTACTTCATATCTACTCCATCCTATCTTTCTCTTTGCTCTTTATGGTTTTTAAGAAGACCTCTTCCAGATTTTGCCCTTCCGTCTCGATGGAGGTAATCGTGACCGAGTGTTCCCCTAGAAACTCCATTAGTTGATAAATCCTGTCCGGCCGCCGGAAAGCAATCTTAGCTGATGGGACGTCCCCGCTGGAAAGCTCCAGGACCTCGAACTCCTTTTTCATCTTTGCTTTCGTCATTTCGTCCAGTTGTTTTTTAAATTTCAGCAGGTAACCCTGGGTTTTGAAGTTCTCCAGCAACTCCTCCACCTTTTTGTCTACCACCACTTTTCCCCGATCCAGAATGACGGCCCGCTCGGAGATATTCTGTACGACGTCCATCTGATGGCTGGAAAGGAGCACAGCCCTTTCCTCTTCCTCGACAATTGAGGTTAGCGTCCTCTGTAATTCTTTCGAAGCCTCGACGTCCAGCCCCAGCGTGGGTTCGTCCAGTACCAGTAGTTTGGGATCTTGGATTAACGCGCTGCCGAGAGCGACCTTCTGTTTCATGCCACGGGAGAGCTCCCTGACCGGAGTGTTTTTCTTGTCCTCGAGGTCAAAACGTCTAATTAATTCATCTGTCTTTTCCCATCCGCTGCCGGCTAACTTTCCGTGCAGTTCTAGGAAGAACTCCATGTTTTCTACCGGAGTCAGCCTCCAGTAGATATTTCTGTTTCCCTCCAGGACCGTGCCAATATTCTCGTGGACTTTCTCCTGGCTGTTTTCGACATCGTATCCGTCTACCCGTACTTTTCCGGCGTCCTGTCGAATTAACCCGCTGATGCACTTAATGGTGGTCGTCTTTCCCGCCCCGTTCGGACCGAGGAGACCGACGATCTCCCTCTCCGAAAC
>JAGYME010000137.1 GCA_018400715.1 Candidatus Bipolaricaulota bacterium | reverse complement strand
GTCTTTGGCGCAATGGTCCTTCTATTTATCATGGTCCAATTCATGCCCGGGAATCCCGCAGTTATCCTCCTGGGGCCCCGGGCGACCCCCGATATAATAGCCAGCTTTGAGGAGAAGATGGGGCTAAACCAGCCCATATACGTCCAGTTCGGCAAGTTCATGTTCAACGTCTTTCAGGGTGACCTGGGGACTGACGTCCTAACCCACAGGCCAGTTAGAGAGCTCGTCCTTAACGTCCTCCCCTATACTATAGTCCTCGCCTTTTCGGGGATGGGTCTGGCGGCCGTGATCGGCATCCCACTAGGGGCCTTCGCGGCGGCGTACAGGGACTCGTTGCTGGACAAGATAACCGGGGTCCTGTCGGTTTCATTCATTACGATGCCCTCCTTCGTCAAGGCGATCGTACTCCTGCTGATCTTCGCAGTAATTCTGAGATGGTTCCCCGCGACGGGAGGAGGAGACCCCGGCAACGTACTCGACCAACTCTACCACCTCATCCTCCCGATGATAGCGATTGCCATCGGCTGGATCGGGTATATCGCCAGACTAACCCGGGCCGTCGTCCTCGATGAGTTAACGGAAGACTACGTCAGGACCGCCAGGGCGAAGGGTGTCTCCGAACGCAAAAGCCTGTACAAACACGCCCTCCGCGGGGCGATGGTTCCCGTAGTTTCCTTCATCGGCGTAGGGTTCGGGTCACTTCTCGGCGGGACAGTCCTCACCGAGGTGGTCTTTAACCGACCCGGTCTGGGAACGTTAATCTACAACGCGGTCAGGGCAAGGAACTTCCCCGTGGCCGAAGGCGGGCTAATCATCGCCGTCTTCCTCTACGCGTTTGTCAACATGGTGGCAGACCTGTCACACGGCTTTATCGATCCCCGAATGAGAACGGAGTGAGTGGTGAGAAATCATGCAAATAATTAATCGGTTGATTAAGAGTTACAGGACTGGAATGCTACACAGGATCCTGTCCTCGTTTTCGGGGACGCTGGGGTTCACGTTGATCGTCTTTATCATTGTTCTAGCCATCTTTGCTCCGCAAATTGCCCCCTATAGCCCGACGAAGATCGACGTAACGAACCGCCTTGCCGGCCCGTCCACCGCCCATCTCTTCGGTACGGACCACCTGGGACGGGACCTGCTTAGTCGGCTCATATTCGGCTCGCGTATCGCCCTTCTGGTATCCTTGCCAGCGATAGCGATTGGCGTATTCGTGGGCATATTCCTTGGAACGACCGCGGGATACTCGGGCGGGTTTATGGACAACGCCTTACTGTTTGTGTTCGACACGGTCAGGGCGTTTCCTCCGCTGCTGTTCGCCATCACCATCATTATGCTTACGGGGGGTTCTAACCTGCTCGTCCTCATCATCGTCCTGGGAGTCACCAGGTTTCCCGGTTACGGGCGTCTGGTCAGAGCCCAGAGCGCCCAGGTCAGCAAGAAGGAGTTCGTCATGGCCTCCGAAGCTGCTGGTAGCTCGACGCCCCGAATCCTGATTAAGCACATCTTCCCCAACGCAATCGGCCCCGTCTTCATCAACGCGGCGATGGACATACCAGTCATCATCACCTTTGCCGCAGGACTGAGCTTTCTAGGGCTGGGCGTGCCGCCGCCGATTCCTGGCTGGGGTAGAATCCTCCGGTCCGGCTATTCCTACATAAGGACGTCGCCGTGGATGGTTGTATTCAGCGCGATTTTTCTGGTAATAGCGACGCTGGGGTTCACGTTCCTCGGCGAGGCGCTGAGGGATGCGCTCGACCCCAAACTGCGGAAGAGCCCGCAGTTGCAGTAGCGCTGGAGGTGTAATCTTTGAACATAAATAGCGCAGACGGCAGGTACTTGAAATTTCTGACGGAACCGGAGGTGGAGAAGCTCCACGAGAGCTCCCTGAAGATCCTGGAAAATACCGGAGTCCTCGTAGATAACGAAAAGCTACAGGAGGCGCTCGAAAAGAAGGGTGCCAGGGTGGACGAGGAATCCGATATAGTCTACC
>JAGYME010000136.1 GCA_018400715.1 Candidatus Bipolaricaulota bacterium | reverse complement strand
AAAAACATGTTTCCAGGCGTGCGAGGTTCCCGTTTAAGGCGGTTTTGGCGATGATCTGAGGGAAAGTGTAGCCTTGGTCCTTGACAAGTGCCTGGCGAGGTGGTAATATGAAAGGGATCAATCAAGAGAGGAGTGAGTCGCATGGATTCCAGGATAGAAACGTCGTATGATCCCACGTTGCCAAAGCCACAGGCCCGCGTGGTCGATCGATCTGTTTGGAAAATCGATGCGATGAGCTCTTTTTGCGCCAGGTTTCCTGCTTTCTCCCAACCCAAAACCCCATTTTTTATACCAAAAATCCTGTTTTCCCGTCTGTTTTTTCTTGCCAAAAACCATTCTCCTGTGCCATAATTAGGTATACGGTAGGTAACGAAACAGGAGGGAGTTTATGGGCACTTATTCCGTTCCTGAGGACATCAGGGCTCTCAAGCCGAAAGGCACCATGGTGAAGGCTATCAAGAATGGGTACTATGTGTACACCTGCACCAACCTGAAGGGTGAGGATGGCAAGTGGCGCCTCAAGATGGGAAGTGTCATCGGCAGCATCAAGGAGGGGGTCGGCTTCATCCCGAACGACAACTTCTGCACCGAGGAGAAGATCTCTGTCGTCGAGTATGGCCAGTATGCGATTGCCTATGAGGCATCGAAGTGTGTGCTTGCGGAACTGAAGGTGTTCTTCAACCCCCTGGACGCCACCCGGATATACTCGCTGTCCCTGCTCTTCATGGTCAACGGGCACACGAGCCTGAAGAACATCAGCGAGATATTCCTCCAGAGCTACCTTTCTGTCAGGTACCCGACGGTCTCGATGAGCTATGGTATCCTTTCGTCTCTCCTCGATGCGCTTGGGAGGAGGGAGGATAGGCCTTTGCAGTACCAGCAGCACCTGTTGGACAAGTCCTACAAGATAGCCATAGACGGGCATTGCATCGAGTCCTATTCACATGAGAACGACCTTGCCCAGTACGGTAACAAGTACAGGACGACAGGGGAGATGCAGATCAATGTCCTCATGGCTTACGACCTAGACACCCACAAGCCTGTGCTCGCGAGGATGTATCCGGGAAGCATGGTCGACAAGACCAGCGTGAAGGACCTGATGGGTTCCTTTGTATTCAAGGGGAAGCTGATCATCGCAGACAGGGGCTTCTATTCCCTCGAGAACCTGGCTCTGTTCACCGGCAACGGCAACCAGTACATCATCCCCCTCTCGGAGAACCTCCTTGAATACAAGGCAGTCAAAGACAACCTCGACTACAAGAGGAGCTTCATCTACCGCACCAATAAGAAGATGCACCCCATCTTCTACTGGGAGGCGGAAACTGCAGGGGAAGACGGATCCAGGGTCATCCTGTACAAGGACATGAACAGGTCTGCAGAGGAAGAGGAGGCATTTGGGAAGAGGATCGGGACATCCAAGAAGTACACGCCCGAACGGCTTGAGACACTGAAAGTCTCCTTCGGGGTTTTTATCCTCAAGACCTCCCTTGCCAATGACACTGCCGAGGAGATCTTCTGCCTCTACAAGCAAAGATGGGGCATTGAGAGCTATTTTGACCTTGTGAAGAACAGGGATGAGTTCAAGGCCTTGTGTTTCCAGGACTACTATATGGGCCAGGGACTCGCCTTCATCATCCTCATCACAGGGCAAATTGAGCAGGCCTTCAGGTCTGCATGCCCCAAGATACCGGGCAAGACACCGGATGACATCCTCTTGGAAGCTAGGGGAGTGAAGATTAAGAAGAAGAACGATATCTGGGAAGCCGCCAATTACAACAAGAAACTCATCGAACTTTTCACACTCTTCAAGTGCCCTCTTGTTGGCGATTTACAGCTCGTTACCTAATTTTCTCAATTGTTATGTTACAAGAATTATTGAACCAATCAGCTGAGTGTGCTACCTGAGTAATTGTTTTAACGGAATTCATACGAATGATTACAGAATGGGAATCAGAAATTGACTCTGAAATTAACTCGTTGACTTCATCATCAAAGCTGACTGA
>JAGYME010000135.1 GCA_018400715.1 Candidatus Bipolaricaulota bacterium | reverse complement strand
AAACGGCGAGGTCCAGATTCTCTTTCCTAATAGGTTCCAACAGGACAACTACATACAGGCGGGAAAGACCTACGAGGGCCCCGCAGCAGGAGACCCCTTCAGGTTGAAGATCAGCCCTCCCAGGGGGGTAGACTACCTCCTGGCAGCGGTGACCGAGGACGATAAGAAGCTCGTCCGCGAAGACTTTTCCTATTACTCTCAGGCCTTTCCCAAACTACAGGACTCACGCAAGGAAGTGCTGGACCAGGTAAAGAAGGGAGTTGACGTCATCCCCGAGGAAAGCTGGTGGGCGGCGGATAGCTGTCATCTTTACGTGGGAAGGTCCAGTTCAAAACCAGGGCCCGGACCATCCGACTCGGAGCCTCCCCTCGAGGGTTCACCCTCCCAGGAAAAGATGGAGGGCAGGGTCCTGGTCATCGGCATCAATGACTACAGCAACGAGAATGTCGACTATTTGGGCCGGGACTACCAGTTTCCGCCCCTCAAGTACTCGGTGAGCGATGCCAGAGACATGAAGGAACATATGGAGAAGAACTTCACCGAGGTAAAGACGTTAATAAACGAAAGAGCAACTTACGAAAACATCAAAGAGGAGGTCAACCACTGGCTCGCTGCCGCCGGCGAGGACGAACTGGCGGTACTTTACTTTAGCGGGCACGGCGCGATCGTAACCGACATGAACGGCGACGAACCAGACGGCCTCGATGAAGTGTTGGTCCCCTACGGCTACTCCCGGGACGAGGAGTTTATCATAGACGACCAGGTAAACGATTGGTTGAGTGGGCTCCCCACGAAAGAAGTCGTCTATATCGCTGATAGCTGCCATGCCGGGACCTCTTCGAAAGCTGTCCGGACGTTTCGGGTACAGGGAAGCCGCAAAGGGGGAGGAGAAAACCTCGGAGACGGGTTTGGAAGCGACCTCGCAGGCGGGGACGGGTCCCCGACCAAGGGCGGGAGCAGCGCGACGGTAGTAGCGCTAGAGGCGTCACAGCCGGGCCAAAACTCTCACGAGGACGATAAGTTCCGCCAGGGAGTCTTCACGCACTACCTTCTGGAGGGGCTGAAAGGAGAGGCAGACTTTAACGGGGACGGCCGGATAACTACAAAGGAATTATTCGAATATAGCAAGGACCGGGTTGAAGACTACACGGAGGACAAACAGGTACCCATGTGTACCGGCTGCGAGCGGGGGAATTATCCGTTGTCACTGTTAGAGTGACTACAGGACCCCTGAATCTCGTTCACGGCGGAGGTCGGCCGCTCGGGAGGCCAAGATGAGCGGATACGAGAGATATGAACTCGCTTTAGCGGTCGCCGCGGTCGCCGTTCTCATAGGCGCCGTGGCGGTCTACCCATCGGAGGTCCCCACGGACTACCAACGGGAGGACCACCAACGGGGGACCGAAGAACTCGAGACTTTTGACCTATACGCCCCCGAGAAAAGGGAGGTTTCGGAGGACGGATTCCTCCTCCGGGAGTCCGCAGAAGACTCTTTCTACGAAGTCTACGAGAAGAACCGGCACGATAAAATACCAAACTTCGTCACCTCGGACCTGGTCCTCCACGCGGCACACAAGCTATTTTCCAGGACGTTAAGGTCGGTGGAGGAGGACTATCTATTCCCCAGGCTCTTAGGGCTTTCTACCCAAATGGTCCAACTATCCAGAGAACAGCACAACACGAGGAAGGGCAGTAATTGGGAAGAGGGGGCCAAGAAAGTCCTCGCCTTTTTCTCCGTGGCCCGTAAGCTGCTCGACGACAACTGGGCACCCCCGGAAACGGTGCGAGACTTAGTCGAAAGAGAGGTATACCTCATCCGTAACGGCCGAAGGGTCGGCGTGCAGGGGTCACCGTTAGCCGGTTACAGGCTCGACTACTCCTCTTTCGTCCCCCGGGGGCATTACCAGGAGGAAAGAACGCTTAGGGCTTACTTCCGGGCGATGAACTGGTACAACCGGGTATGCTTCCGACTAAAGCCCGGTCGGGTCGAGGAGGCAAAAAGGACCGGCATGGAG
>JAGYME010000134.1 GCA_018400715.1 Candidatus Bipolaricaulota bacterium | reverse complement strand
CAGTTCGCGTTCGAACTCCTCTCTGTCAATTATTTCACCCTTGGAGGGTCCGTCGGGTACCTCCTCCTCCATTACCCTGTCGGGGAGGGTGTCGTCCTCCCTGGTAAAGCCCTCCCTTACGTTGAAGGCCTTGGAGAGGTTGTAGGACCTCTCGCCGGCGGTGAGAAGCTCGGAGTCCGTAAAGTCGAAACCGGTGACCGCGTTTACGAGCTCTAAGACGCCCTTGTCGTAGGTTATCCCCCTGGTGAACTTACACATACCCGTCATGTCGTAGACGGTCATCAGATCCTCCATGGCCTTTAGGGCCAGGGCCTTGCCCTCTATTTTGGTCCTGTCGTAGCCCTCGAAGTACCAGAAGTCACCGCTCATGTCTAAAGCGTAAAAGCAGGAGGTCAAGTGGTCTGCTCCCCTGGGGGCGACGGCAAAGGCTAAGGCCATGCCCTTAAGACCTCTGACCTCGAAGCCGGCCGGGACCATGTCCTTGACGTGGACCGCAAACGACTCCGATCCCTTGCCCAGCTTCCTGGCGGCGTCGGCAACCCCGTCGATGAGAAGCTCGCCTAACTCTCCTTGGCCGGTACTCATCCGGCGCAGGGCTTCCAGCATGGCGTCGGCGTTTCCAAACCTTAGGTCCAGGTCGGTATCCAACAGGCCCTTCTCATAGGCCTCCATGGCCCAGGCGATGGTCACCCCGGCCGACATGGTGTCTAAACCGAACCTGTCGCATATCTCGTTTGCCTTGGCTACGGCCTCTACGTCGTCTACCTCAGTGGCTCCCCCGAAGGAGTAGAGGGTCTCGTACTCGGGGCCGTCCACCTCGAAGCTTCCGTAAGGGGTGTCCTCGGCGACGAAGTACTGGCTGCAGGGCTTGGTGCAGTAGGGACAGGGCCTTCTTCCGTCCCGGTAAATCTCCGTCCACTTCCTGGGGTCCAGGTCTATCCTCTCGTTATCTATATCGTCTAACCTGTCGTAGGCCTTCTTGAAGTAGCCGCTTTGCCAGTTTCTGGTGGGAAACGTCCCTATCTGGGTGTTCTTTAGGTGCATGGCCTCTCCGGTGCCGTACTGCATGTCCACGGTGGCCGAGCCCGTACCGGAAAGGTCTGTTTCTCCCCTGCCGGTGGTCTCCTCTCTCCACTTGTCGTTTAGTTCCTTAAGCTTTGGCTCGTCGTAGACGGGGGGCGGGGTGGTCCCTTTGACGGCTACCGCCTTTAGGTTCTTGGAACCCATGACCGCACCTCCGCCGCCCTTTCCTGCCTGGCGGTCTTCACACTCTATCATAGCTATCTTGGAGAGGTGCTCTCCGGCCGGTCCGATTATCGCCGTGGAGGCCCCCTTGAACTTCTCCTTTAGCATCCTGTCGGCCTCTCTGGTGTCGGCACCCCACAGGTCGGCGGCGTCGACTACCTTTACCTCTTCTTCGTCTACGTATATCGTCACCGGTTCCTCTGCCTTGCCGGTTACAACCAGAAAGTCGTATCCCGCCTTCTTTAGCTTGTCGCCCATCTTGGCCCCAACCAGGGACTTGCCGTAGCCTCCCGTCAGGGGTGACTTGAACCCGATAGCCGTCTTGGAGGCGGTGGGTATCACGTGGCTGACCAGCAGTCCGGGTGAGAATATCAATACGTTGTCCGGGCCTAAGGGGTCGACCGACTCGTCCACCTCGTCGTAGAGGACCTTGGTGGTAAAACCTGCCCCTCCCAGGTATTTTCTTAGAAAATCACGTGAAAGACTTACCGTCCGGGCGTCCCCGGTGGAAAGATCAACCTTAAGGTACTTGCCCCAGTATCCAGGGTGTTCTGCCATAATTACCTCCTCTAGGTAGTACTTGGTGTTGGTGGAAAGATTTATCCCTCTTTAAGATGTTATGCCCTGAAGGATTAAGGTCAAGAAAAGGACCCAGCAGTCAATTCGCCCTGATCCCAGGATTGGAGATCAAGTTCGAACTAGTCCCGAATTGACTGCTGGGTAAACGGGATATACAAAGTGGTTCCGTTGGCCTTTCGCAAAAGCTCTTTCTAACTACTGACTATCTCCACCACCTGACTCAACGAACTGCCGTCTGGCAGGTCGATAAGTACC
>JAGYME010000133.1 GCA_018400715.1 Candidatus Bipolaricaulota bacterium | reverse complement strand
TAGCTGGCCGATGAGATCTTTCGTTTTTTTCTTTAACTCGCTTCCAGCCACTGTCATCACCTCAATATTTTCCCTTCATTAGAATAATACCGAAGTGGTCCACGTGTGGGCAAGAAAGTTAAGAGTAGCATAGGTGTGGTTGTCGGTTAGAAACTTTGGTGGGAACCGTGTCAGGGGTCAACTGTTAATAAAGTCGGATTCTGTTTTTAGACATAGGCAAGGTTTTACTGCTTTAGTCCGCAGTTCGCGGTTTTCAGTCCGCGGTTCATCGTTAACTCACGAGAAATGTTGGTTCTGGTTTTAAACTTTGTTACGGGCGAGCACGGTTTCTCGACTGCCAGAGCAGAACTTCCATCGATTGGATTATAAAGGAACTATTGGTATTATTTAATTAAAGGCAAATACAGGAGTGAGAGTAGTGCCCAAATTGGAAATAGAAATCCCCGAAGACCTGGTCAGATCGCTCAAACTGCCTCCGGATGAAGCAGCAGGGAGGCTAAGGCAGGAATTGGCCCTTCGGCTATACGAAAAGGAGATCTTGGGTTTCGGGAAAGCTCGTCAGCTTGCCGGAATGACAAAGTGGGGGTTTGGCGACCTTCTTGGACAGGAAGGGATACATCGCCATTATGATACCGAAGAATTAGAAGACGACCTCGAGACCTTAAAGGAGTTAGACGTCAGTTGAAAGTAGTTATTGATTCCTCGGTATTGATTGGCTTAGCCTCGATAAGTCAACTGCATTTAATTACAGATGTTTTGGAGGTTGAAGAAGTCATAATACCTGCGGCAGTATGGCGAGAGGTGGTAGAGGAAGGCCAAGGTCGCAAGGGTGCGAAGGAAGTACAAGCTGCAGAATGGATTTCCACGGAAACAGTTGACGATCAAAGACTCGTCAAATTACTACGGACTCAGCTGGATGCGGGGGAAGCGGAAGCGATTTCACTGGCGGGTGAGACAAACGCGGATTTGGTTTTGCTGGATGAAAAGGAAGCAAGGGAAACGGCAAAAGAGATGAATCTGCAAGTATTGGGAACAGTGGGGATTCTTATCAAAGCGAAGAAAGCGTCCGAGATAAATTGTCTTCAGAAAGAACTGGATCAGCTGAAAACTAAAGCCAATTTCCGGATTAGCAAGTCCCTTTATCGGAAGGCACTGTCCGAAGTTGGGGAACTTTCTTAATTGGGTTTTTGGTACCTTCTCTAAATGACTTTTCTCTAAGTTGGTTTCCATCCAACCCACCGGGCGAGTACAGGGACTCGCTCTTCCAGCACTCAACAGAGCCTAGAACAGCTGATAAACTCATTAAAATTTAGATAACCTCATCGCTCTAAGAACCTAAAGGAAACTGTCATCTGGATGCCGTTGTCGGTTAGAAACTTTGGTGGGAACCGTGTCACGGGTCAAGGTAAACACTTAGCAGCAAGCGGGTTGACCACATTTATCGAGTTCACAAGGTTGAAAGGAGGTTGTCTAGGGTCAACAGTTCGCGCTCCCGTGGGTCTTCCAGGAAGTTTTGCACGTCACTTCTGACCTCATCCCAGTCGAGCTCGCGTAGACGCCTCTTTACGATATCCTTCCAGCCCACTTCGGTTAGGGGAGGGCCAGACCAGCTTGTCTGGTCTAAGGCGTTCTTTAACAAGGGAACGTTCGGTTCTACCCGCGGAGATTGAGTCCTGTACCACAATAGGTCGTAGACGTCGCGGCCCTTCGTGTAGTTCCTGGTGAGCAAAGCATGGATTTTCCCAGCAATCAACGAGGGTAAGTCGTAGTGCCATAATGATAGCAGAAAATAACGGTTAACGATGGTAGTCTCTGTTTCCGACCCTTCTGGTGGGTTGGTATCGACTTCCAACTTTATCGAGAGTTTCTCATTTGGGTGCGGACTGAGGCCGACCTCGTAAAGCAACCCCGGGAATCTTAGAAATGCGGATTGAACCGGTTTATCAAGTGAAGAGTGTAGTGTAACATCGAAATTTGCCTTCTCCAGGTCGGATACTATTTTTTCCAGGATGTTCTTGAAGTCGTATCCAGTTTGGCGTTCGAGCGAGAAGTCAAGGTCCTCCGAATACCTCCTCAAATCGTAAAGAACACGGAGGGCG
>JAGYME010000132.1 GCA_018400715.1 Candidatus Bipolaricaulota bacterium | reverse complement strand
TACAGGCACTTGTTGACGCCGTAAAGAAGCTTAGTCCCGCGTATCTCGTTAAGAACCCCGTAATATTCGTAACCGAAATCAGTACGATAATCGTAATTGCTCTTACCATAATACCGTGGTTCTTTGGCGGGACCCAGGGAAGATGGTACTACTCGGCGATATCGATCATCCTTCTGTTTACTCTACTGTTTGCGACATTCGCCGAGTCACTGGCAGAGGCTCAGGGAGAAGCCCACGCGGAGAGCCTCCGGGCGATGAAGGAGGAAGTGACCGGGAAGAGGCTAAAAGAGGACGTTCCTCTCGAAGAGATAGACGAAGGAAACCTGGAGGAAGCCGAAGCTGAAGAAATAAATAAAGGTGATCTGGTCTACGTCGAGAAGGGAGACCTAATTCCCCGAGACGGTTCAATTATTGAAGGCTCCGCCTCGATAGACGAGTCGGCGATAACGGGCGAATCCGAACCGGTCATCCGCCAGAGCGGTGGAGACAAGAGCTCGGTAACCGGTGGTACAGAAGTATTAAGTGATCAATTAAAGATCGAGATCACCGCAGCAGCCGGAGAGTCGTTCCTGGATAAAATGATCGGCCTGGTGGAAAGCGCCAGCCGGGAGAAAACGCCGAACGAGATCTCTCTGACTTTGCTCTTAGCTAGTTTTACCTTCATCTACATGCTGGTAGTAACTACGCTGACTTTCTTCGGAGACTTCGTCAGGTTGAGCGTGGAAGTGGCGGACCAGATCGCCCTGTTGATCGGCCTTATGCCTACAACAGTTGGTGCACTGCTTTCGGCAATAAGAATCGCGGGCATGACCCGTGTTACAAGGGACAACGTCATCGCCAAGTCCGGAAAGGCAGTCGAGTCCGCCGGTGACCTTGATGTACTCATTCTCGACAAAACGGGAACCATTACAACCGGGGAACGAGCCGCAACAAGCTTCATTCCCGTCGGGGACGCGGATAAAGATAAAGTTGTCGACGCCGCGCTAAAGTCCTCGTTCTACGACGAGACGACCGAGGGCCGATCGGTTGTCACCCTGGCAGAACAAGAAGAAGGGAAAGAACCCGACGAAGAAAATCTTCCGGAGGACGGATTCATCGAATTTAGCGCCGAGACGGGAATGAGTGGCATAGATCTGGAGGACGGAACCGAGATCAGGAAAGGCTCGGTGGACTCGATCAAGGAATACGCAGATTCCGCTCCTGGTGAACTGGACGATAAGGCCGCGGAAGTAGCGGACTCAGGAGGTACTCCTCTAGGTCTGGCCGTAGATGGTAAAGTAGTAGGTATAATTGAGCTGCAGGACGAACTGAAGACGGGGATAGGAGACAGGATCGCCGAACTCCAGAAGATGGGTATTAAGACGATAATGTGTACCGGAGACAACGAACGAACTGCCCGCTACATTGCCGAAAAAGCGGGGCTGGACGCGTATTATGCTGAATTTCAACCCGAGGAGAAGATAAGGTTAGTCGAAGAAGAGAAAGCCAAAGGTCACATGGTCGGAATGACTGGTGACGGGACGAACGACGCCCCGGCGCTCGCCAAGGCGGACGTAGGGTTAGCGATGAACGCCGGAACCGCCGCCGCGAAGGAAGCAGGCAACATGGTCGACATGGATTCTGACCCGACCAAGCTGATCGAAGTCGTCGGTATCGGAAAACAGCTGCTGATGACCAGGGGTTCATTAACCACCTTCAGCATCGCCAATGACGTCTCGCGTTACTTCGCCCTGGTACCGGCAATATTTTCGGCGAGCATACCGGCACTCGGTAAGATGAACCTGATGAACCTCCACTCCCTGCAGAGCGTGGTAATTTCCTCGCTTATTTACAACAGCCTGATTATTCCTTTCCTGGTTCCCCTGGCAATGCGGGGAGTTGACTACAAGCCAGTCAGCTCGTCTCAATTGCTGGTTCGGAATATGTTGATCTACGGCGGCAGCGGGCTCGTCGTACCGTTCCTCTCCATCAAGTTAATTGACTGGCTATTAGTAACAGTGGGGGTGTTTTAACCGTGGCTGACGTAAACGAAGAAGGTAAGAAGGAAGAAGAAAAGGAAGAAGAAAAGGAAAAAGAAAACAAGGAGGAGCAAAAAGAAGAAGGGCAATCAAGAAAAG
>JAGYME010000131.1 GCA_018400715.1 Candidatus Bipolaricaulota bacterium | reverse complement strand
CGCGAAAAAACCGAGCTGGGTTTGAAATATTTAAGCAATCCGCTTAAAGCGAGAATGAGCGGGGTGGCGACGGAGCCGGAAGAATCTTATGGTACATTCGCGGTGCAGTCCGCCGGGTTTGCCGGATTGTCGCTTGTCGAAGCAATCAAAAAAGATTCTGTTTTCAAGTTGAAAGCTTAAAAGAAATAGGTTATGAGTGCGCCAAGCGCAGCTAATATAGGCAAGCTGGACAGCCGAACCTGTGAGACAGGCGAAGCCAATCCAGCCCGATTAAAGTCTAACCAACAGATTGGAACTGAACCATGCGTATGACGAGGCAACAGATCATGCGAAGCCATGGGAAAGGTGTTATGTCAGCCACAACGCAAGTGAAGGTGTCGAGCCCCGAAAACATTCTTGTCGCAATGGGTCAAGGGTTTCATTTCCTGGAAGCCAGTATCGGAGCGAGCGCAACAGGTGAGCTCGAATCCGGCGTGCCGGGGTCTAAGTCCGTGGCGGGCGAACGAACGGTCTATATTGGAACTTGGGAGAGCCGGAGCGCTCCGTATAGAAGCCCCCGAGAAGCCGAAGAGGCGGGGAGGGGGTATGGCGTTTCGGTAGTCGGACCGATTCATAGTAGAGGTGTAAACGGGGTAATGCCCGTTGAGGACGCAAGTCCACTCGAAGGGATCGGCAGTTCAACGCAGAGAGATGGAGGACGAACATGCTGACCGCTGAATCAGGGAAAACATGGACAAAACTATCTCTCATATCCGAACATGCCCGTCGGGATGCCAACTTCCGGTTCACGAGCCTAGCTCACCTGCTGGATGTTGAGTTTCTACGGGACTGCCACCACAGCCTGAACAGGAATAAGGCGGTGGGAGTTGACAAGGTGAGTTGGGAAGAGTACAACACTAATCTGGACGAGAATCTATCGGGGCTGGTTGAACGGTTGAAGCGCAAATCGTATAAGCCGAAACCAGCGAAAAGGGTATATATACCAAAGAACGAGACGGAGAAACGTCCGCTTGGCATACCCGCCCATGAAAACAAGGTAGTCGAGCGAGGAATCACGCGGATACTTCAAAGTATCTACGAGGAGGATTTTCTGGACTGCTCGTACGGATTCCGCCCGAATAGGAGTTGTCATCAGGCACTCAAGACGATGAGCGACCTGATAAACAGCCAGCCGGTAAATCATATCGTGGAAGCCGACATCAAGGGATTTTTCGACCAAGTCAGTCATGAGCATCTTATGGAGTTCCTGCGTATTAGAATAGCGGACTCCTCGCTGCTGATGCTGATTGAGAAATTTCTGAAAGCCGGCTACATCGACGATAGACTGCTGGTCAGGTCTGAGAACGGAACGCCCCAGGGTTCTATTATCAGCCCGATTTTGGCAAACATCTTCCTGCACTATGTACTGGACAAGTGGTTCGCAACAACCGTAAGGAACCACGCAAACGGATTCTGCGAACTTGTGAGATACGCGGACGATTTCGTCTGCGTTGTGCAATATGCAGATGACGCGGAATGGATAGAGAAAGAATTGGAAAACCGGTTTGAGAAATACGGACTGCAACTCCACCCCGAGAAAAGCCGGAAGTTTAGTTTCGGCAAGTACGAAAGGGAAAATGCCGCCCGGCAAAACCGTAAACCCAACGTCTTCGATTTTCTAGGTTTCACCCATTACTGCGACAAAACCCGAAAGGGTAAATTCAAGGTGGGTAGGAAGACCAGCCGGAAGAAATACGCCGCGAAATGCAAGGCGATGAACAAATGGCTGAAGTCTGTGAGAAACCTGTGCAAAACCAAGGAATGGTGGGGCATCCTCAAGGCGAAACTACGGGGACACTACCAGTATTACGGGATCAGCGAAAATTATAGAGGGGTGTTAAGTTACTACAAGCTGACCCTGAGACTGACCCATAAGTGGTTAAACCGGCGAAGCCAAAAGAAAAGGATGAGTTGGAAGAAGTTCAACCAATATCTGGAAAAGTATCCGTTGCCGAAACCCAGAATAGTACATAGTTTTTACGCTTGTCACCTGTAAGGGGAGATGGACTGAAGAGCCGGATGTGGGAAATCCACAAGTCCGGTTCCGTGAGGGGCATTGAAGTCTTCTCACAAGGTTGAATACTGTGACACTC
>JAGYME010000130.1 GCA_018400715.1 Candidatus Bipolaricaulota bacterium | reverse complement strand
TTAGGTTATCATCGTTTATCGTAATCTTGCTATCCTCTACGTCCTTTAGACAGGTGTGGCACGTAGTGCCCTTTACCGATATTAGCTCAGCGTAGTTACCTATGGGCTCACGTGCCTCCCAGGTTCCATGTGGCACTATTACCTGTCCTACCTGGGGTACTGCACCTGCTCCCCAGATGGCCATGTCCAGGTAACCAGTATTGCCGTTTTCTGTAGTAGGTGTAGGTCCTACCGTGTGGACATAAATTGGAAAGGGTGAGATAAGCTGGACTCCAGGTTTATCTGGGTCTGCGTCGGGGTCTTTAGTAATCCAGGGGGCAAAGGCTACCGGGCCTACTATTAGATCACCGCCGCCAGAATAGTCCAGGTCGAGTGAGCCGTCTTCCGAGTAGTTGGGACCGTCTGGTGAGCCCCACCAGTTTAACGCGGCCTGAATCGTAGATTGTGACTCGTTGACCAAACCGAATGAATTGTTGCCTTGAACTTTAGAATAATGTAAGGATACGTCGTATTCTCCCGATAAATCTGTTGAGTTCTGATTAATTCTCGGAGTGAAGAAGAGTCCATAATCCGAATCGGTGACGTTTAAGCCGGTGAAGTTCACGTTGGAGAGGCTCTTTGGGATAACATAGATTCCGAAGCGGCTTCCGGAGATATCCGATCTTGCGAAGTTCATCTCGTCGACGTCCGCAGCCGTGAATAGTCCGAAGACTCCGTTGTCTTTAATGACGCTGGAGGATATGTTGATTTCGGAGAGTTTGGGGAGATAGATGGACGGTTCTCCGTTATCTCCATCCACCAGGAAGTATAGAAACGGGTTTCCTAGTGCAACCCCGCTTGTCGTATTTTCGTTAAACGTCGAGTTCTTCACTGTGACCCGGTCAGAGTCGGCCATGACCACTAGCCCGTGGCCGTATCCTAGCGGGTCATCACCTGGGGCTACGTTGGAATCGAAGTGACTTTTATCAATGTAGAGGTCGCTTACGGTAACATCTCTCGGGCTTGGGGCATAGGAGCTACTTGATGCTTCCCAGAAATCCGTCGCTGAAAAGGCCGCGCCCACTAGGGTGTTGTGGTTGAATTCGGAGCCGATTATCTTCACATCGTCGATAGTTGCTTCCGATCTCAACCCGTAACCGTAATTCCCATTTTTCTGGTCCCCGTTAAAGGGTCCGGAGTAACTAAATTTGCTGTCCTCTATGAAAAGGCCTTGAATCGAATTTTCTTCAGAAAACGAATCGTCGTAATGTGGAAGGTATGCTCCATGGTTGACGTTATATTCGAAGTTGCTATCTGCGATTCGTGTGTTGTTCGAAGAGGAGAGAAAAACCCCGGTCTCGTTGCTCATAAGGTTGTTGCCTTTCAGCACGTTTCCTTCAGCGTGAAACAGCTCCATTCCATATTCTCCGCCGACAACAACGCTGCCCTCGACCACGTTATTGTTAGAATTAAATAGGTAGAACCCGATTAGGTCTGAGGAATTGTTGTTATTGTCCGTGGCTTGAATAATTTCTCTGAATTTATTGTTATCGGACTCCTCTACGTAAACGCCGTAGTCACTGACTTCCAGCTCGAGGTTCTCAAAGAGGTTTCTCTCGGAGACAAGCATGGTAACGCCATATCTTCCCTGGGAAATCTTGCCTTCCTTAAATACGTTGTCGTCGGAGTTATCCGTGTAAATGCCATAGGAGTTGTAAAACGTAGATTCACTGTCATTACTGCTGATCTCGATGTTAAACCCCTGAAACGTATTTTTATTGGAAGTATCAAGGTAGACACCCGATGCTTTCGCCGTTGCTCTTGCCTCCCCGGAATCGCTAGTGGCCGTGGCGTCAACCCCCGAGAGTTCTAAATCTACGTCCGTGAAGGTATTTTCGTCCGAATTATCCAGGTATAGCCCTTGGGTCGTCGCCATGGCTCGGGAATAGCCGTTGCCAACTTTGACTTCCGAGGTGGCTTTAGTTGATCCCGCTTGCAACGATACGTCTTCAAAGATGTTGTTGGTGGAGTTATCTAGAGAAATCCCGTAAAGGAACGCGCTCGCCCACGCGTTAGCGTTACTAGCTTCATCGGTGGTTATTCCGGTAACGTCGTTCTGTAAGGAAAAAACAACCTCGTGAAAGGAGTTTTTATCGGAGT
>JAGYME010000013.1 GCA_018400715.1 Candidatus Bipolaricaulota bacterium | reverse complement strand
TTGATGGGCGATAGAAAGATTAGTGGGTGGAGGGGGTTATTTCAACCCAATTGAACAAACACCCGCCCTAAACTATAATAAGATTGAAATCCACCCACCCTAACAACGCGGGTACAACAGGAAAAGATAAATGAAATTAACTAGAAGAAGCTTTATCTCTTTATTAGGAACCGCCTCTTTAGCGACACTTTCTAACAAATACAAGTTATTCGGTAACGAGAAATCTAAAGTTGAGGAGATGTCAATAGCCTATCCACCGACGATGGCCGCGCTGCCACTCGTCAAGGGGACTCAGGAATCCAATTTCATTAGGAGCGACGGGAGCCACTTTACCGACAACGGAGTGGAGCTCTCGTTGAGGGCGACAAAAGGCTCCAGCGAGGCGGTGCGGTTGGTAAGCGGAGGTCTAGCCGACTGCTGCATCACCGACCTATCGAGCAGCATATATGGTATCACCGGAACGGGTAACATATCCGTGACCTCAACTATATTCGACCCCAACAAAACGGACCAGTACTACGGACTCCTGTCCAGCAAGTACTACGAGATCGCCTCTCTAGAGGATTTAGTGACTAACTGGCTCGACGGAACGGAGAGAAAGTCGATAGTCCTGGCCACGAGACGGGACGTGCAGTACGCGACCGACATGCTACTGACGGAGAAGGGTTTCGAGGTCGACGAGAAGAGTTTCTACCTCGACCGCGAAGACCTCATATCACGGATGACGGGCCTGTTGAATGGCAACTACATCTCCGCCGTCCTCCCCGAACCGCTACTAACGCTATCCACGGACAATCCGAAGTTTGCCGGCTATCAAGCAAACCTGATCGACAACTACGAAGGTGTCCCCCTGCCTCCGTTCGTTATGGTATTCCGCAACGAACTGCTCGAAGAAAAGCCAGAGCTCGTCGGGAATTTCTACCGCGGCTGGGAGGAGGCCGTAGTTGCGACCAACGAGTCCAACAACCTCCAGCTTCTCGGCCTATCCCTGCAGATAATATCCAAGACTCTTCCCCAGGTGGGCAAGATAATCGAGCAAATGGACCTAGGGGAGAGTTTTGCCGAACTGTTTGACGTGCCGAAGTTTGACCCCCCGGAAGAACTAAAAGAGGACATATACGACTCGGTCGTCGACTGGGCGGTATCTCATATGTTTCTCACCGAGAGGGTAGCTTACGGAGACGTCGTGAGTTCCTCTCTAGAAGACTGAAATAGAGAGTTATGATTAATATCTCCAGGTTGAAAGTCGATTTCATTTCGGGAACTCAGTCCAAAAAGATAATCGAAGGGATAGACGTGCACGTAGACGAGGGCGAGAGCGTCGTTGTCATTGGACCAAACGGCTGCGGCAAGACGACCTTTCTCCATACCATAGCCGGCCTAAACGACAATTACTCGGGCACGATCGAGATCGAGGAGGACCGCTCCCGCGTCGCGCTCATCTTACAGGAGATCGGCCTCCTCCCGTGGAAGACCGTCTGGAAAAACGCCACCCTCGGCCTGGACCTCCAGGATGTCGGGGACAAGTCGAGGGCCGAAGAGCTGCTCGAAAGGCTGGACTTGATGAAGTACAAGACCGACTACCCTTCACAGCTGTCCGGCGGTGAGCGGAGAAAGCTGGGGCTGGTCCGGGCCCTTTCGGTGGACCCGAAAATACTGCTGATGGACGAACCCCTCGTCTCTCTGGACGAGTTTACCCGTGAGAGGCTGCAGAATACTATACTCGAACTCTGGAAGGAGAAAGGGTTGACGATGATGCTCGTTACGCACGACATCGAGGAGGCGTCCTTTCTCGGGGAGAGGATCGTAGTCCTCACGCCGTCGCCCGCTTCCGTAAAGGAGGTCGTCGGCAACGAAACGATGGGCGATGTCGGATTCCGCAGGAGCGAGGACTTCTACGGGACGGCCCAGAAACTACGGGAGTCCCTTCCATGAGGCACGGGATAACAAGGTACGTAGTCAGCCTGTTGTTTTTGACCCTGCTCTGGTGGCTTGCGGCCTTTATCGTCAGGCAGGTCATCCCCGGACCCAAGAGCATGGTCCTCTCCGGGCCGATAAAGGCGTTCTCCACTCTGTTCTACCACTGGGGCTCCATCTGGCCCAACTTCCTCCGCAGCGCAATTAGACTAGTAATATCCTTGTTGATATCCGTCTTCTTTGGGGCGACAACTGGCCTGATAATCGGCTTTGAAAAAACAGCCGACAGGCTACTGTCCCCGATTATTTACATCGCATATCCCGTCCCGAAAATCGTCTTCCTGCCCGTCATTCTCATACTGTTCGGCCTGGGTGACCTGTCCCGGGTGATATTCATCGTCCTGGTGATTACGTTCCAGGTCGCGCTGTCCGCCCGCGACGCGGCAAAGAACGTCTCCAACCGTTGGGTCAAGGCGGTGGAGAGCGCCGGCGGAAACCGGCTGCAGGTCTACAGACACGTCGTCATTCCCGCGGCCCTACCCGAGATACTGACGAGCGTGCGCATCAGTATAGGTCTGGGAATCGCCGCCCTGTACCTGGCGGAGGAGTCATTCACCAACCAGGGCCTGGCCTACTACATCAACAACTCTTGGAAGATATTCGCCTATTCCGACGTCTTCGCCGGCATCCTCGCGTTTGCCATCCTCGGTCTGGGCCTGTACCTGATAGTCGACCTGGTCGAGAGGATATTTTGCAAGTGGAACTACATCGATTAAAATCAGTTGGACTGGTTTACATGAAGTTTGACGAGATACTCCTCTACGAAGGCAAGGACAACGACAACGTCGACAGGGCCCGGTGCGACATCGAGGTGTTCGCGGAGGACAACGGGATCGAGTTGAGGTCCTTCAGCGAAATCGGTGACCTTACCGAACTGGAGGGCGAGTCCGACGCGGACAGGATCGTCCTCAGTCTGGGAGGAGACGGGACCTTCCTCAGGGCAGCGGACATGATCAGTTCATTCCAACTACCGATCCTGGGAATCAACCTGGGAAAACTCGGGTTCCTCTCGGGCCTCGACTGCAAGGAACTGGTCAAGGGGTTAAGCTCAGTATTTCGCGGGGAATTTAGGGTCGAGGAACTGACACGCCTCAGGTGCCAGGTCAACCACGAGAAATTGAAGAAGAGCAAGGATTACACCGCGCTAAACGAGGTCGTCGTCTCCCGGGGCGACGTCTCCAGCTTCGCAGAAGTCGAGCTTTACCTCGACTCCACCAGGGTCGCCACCTATCCCGGCGACGGAGTCATTGTCGCCACGCCAACGGGATCGACCGCCTACTCCCTGTCGAGCGGCGGCCCGTTAATTACCAGGGATACCCCCGCGTTCACGATAACACCTCTCAACGTCCATCAACTTGGCCTAATCCCCATAATCTGCTCCGAGGAGAGCGAGATAGAACTGGTGGCGGGAACGGAAGTAACCATCCAGGTGGACGGCAACCGGATCGGGGACCTGAATCCCGAGCAGTCAGTGAAGATAACCAAATCGTCAGTCTCCACGCTCATGGTTGTACCCGATATGAGAAGCGGCTTTTTCGACACCGTCCGGAACAAACTCAATTGGGGATTGAATCGCGGCGTCTAATTTGAGATGAGAAGGTACTGTACTTTTCACCTCCCATGTTGTTGAATTAGTTTTTCAACCTAGTTATTATCACTTATATGAACTGGGTTATTGCACTCACAATTTTTATCGTAACTTACGCAATTCTGTTTACAGAAAAGATCGATAGAACAATCATCACCCTTGCGGGCGCGCTGGGAATAGTACTCGGAGGGACTTACTTCGGCTTCTACGACCAGGTGGAAGCCTTCTCTGCGATCGACTTCGACACCATCAGCCTCGTACTCGGTATGATGTTAATGGTCGGAACTGTGGAACGGACGGGCGTAATCGACAGCGTGCCGTTGACGATCGCCCTTATCCCCGTTATTCACGGGCTCGGAAACCTGCACGGGGTAGAAATGACGTCGTACTGGTGGGCGCTAGCCCTGGGGGCCGTTCTCGGTGGAGTAAGTTCCCCGATCGGCTCATCAGCGAACGTTATCTCCGTCTCCATTAGTGAGGGGACGGATTCGCCGATAAAGTTTCTCAGGTGGTTAAAGGTAGGGGTACCGCTGACCGCGGTCAACCTATCAATCGCCAGCCTGTTTATGTTCTTGGGTATGAAGATTGGATACATGTAGTTAAGACTACTATTTCGATAATATTTGTTAAGGGACTTGACTGAGACCAATGGACGCCGGACTGGTCGTTTCCGCGATAATATTTTTCGGGACTTACGTGGCGATACTCTCCAACAAAATAGAGAGGTCGCTGGCAGCCCTCGCTGGTGCCGTGCTCATGGTTCTGGCAGGCATCTACTTCGGATTTTACACGGAAGTAGCCGTCGTCGTCGACGCGATCGACTGGAACACCATCGGCCTCCTCCTCGGGATGATGATGCTGGTCGGGGTCCTCAAGGACTCGGGCATCTTCGAGACGATGGCGATATGGGTCGCCAAGATCGCCGGCAGCAACTACTTCCGGATGATTCTCCTCTTCGGGGTCCTTGCCGCGGTCCTCTCCACCACTATAGATAACGTGACGACAATCCTCCTGGTCGCACCCATCTCCATGTCGATCTGCTCGGTCTTAGGGGTGGACCCCAAGCCGATCCTCCTCGCCCAGGCGTTGTTCTCCAACATCGGGGGCGTGGCGACATTGATCGGTGACCCGCCGAACATCATGATATCCGGTGCGGCCGGCTTTTCCTACCTGGACTTCATTTACAACCTGGCACCTACAGTGGTTATCTCTCTTCTCGTCACGATCATCGTCTTCAAGGTGATCTTCTCCAAGAAGACGGAGGAGGAAAACGAGAAGGTCAACCAGGAAGCTCTGGATAGGATCCGGAGCAGGCGGGCGTCGGAGGAGATCGAGAGCATTTCCTTACTGCAGAAAAGCCTCCTGTCACTTGGCCTGGTCATAGTTTTGTTCGTCCTGCACAACGTCATCTCCATCACACCGGCAACAGTCGCGCTGACCGGCGCGGCGCTGCTTCTCGTATTAACGCGGCCGGACATGGACGAGATCCTGGAGCGGGTGGAATGGACAACGATAATATTCTTCGCCGGCCTGTTCGTGGTGGTCCACGGGGTCGTCAGTACCGGACTCCTCGAGATCATCGCGGAGGGCGTCCTACACCTAACCCAGGGTCACCTGGTAATATCTACACTGGCAATCCTGTTTCTCACCTCGATCGGCTCCGGGATCGTCGACAACATCCCCTTTACCGCGGCGATGATCCCGGTCGTGGCCACGCTCTCGGCACAGATGGGAAGCGAATCAGGAATTCTCTGGTGGGCACTGGCGCTAGGGGCCGGTTTCGGCGGCAACTCCACCTACATCGGCTCGTCGGCAAACGTGATAATCGTCAAGATAAGTGAAAGTCACGAGGAGCCGATAACGCTTAAGTACTGGTTCAAGTACGCCACCGTCATCGCGCTGATTACGACACTGGTGGCCGGGGCGTTACTCGGCATTCAGATCGTCACCCCGGTCCACATACCGCTCCTCCCCTCTTAGTCAACCCAGTTTCCTGCCGATCAAAAAGGAGGGTACGAAAAAGCCACCCATCCAGAGCACGATCATTGGCCCCGGCGGAGTGTCGAAGATCAGCGAACTGGATATCCCGATAAACGTGGTGATCAGACCTATTGACGCGGCGACGGCCATCGTCGTGCTCAACTTCTTGCAGAAGAGGCTGGCTATGGTTGCCGGTATAGTCAGCATGGCGATCACCAGGATAACGCCGACCACCTTGATCAGGATTACCACGGTGAGGGCGATGAGGGAGAAAAGCAGCAGGTTCAACCCGCTCACGTTCAGCCCCGATACTCTGGCGAATTCCTCGTCGAAGGTGAGTATCTTCAGGTCCCGAAAGAAGACGATCACGATGGCGATGATCCCCAGGGCCAGGCCGGCGAGGATGTACAGGTGGAGCGGTTCGATGAGGAGGATGTTGCCGAACAGGATGCTCGCGGGTTCCTGTACGGTGATCTTCGTCTTGTCCACGAAGTTCAAAAACAGCATGCCCGCGGCCATGCCGATGACCCAGAGGAGGCCGACGGTAGAATCCTGCCTAACCCTGTTCTGCACGAAGTCCGAGCTAAAGATAGCCCCCGACGCCAGAGCAAAGACTATCGCCCCGAGCATGGGGTCCATCCACCCCCAGTCGAGCTTGTCCTGGAGGAGGTAGGCAAGGCCGATTCCACCAAAGGTAATGTGGGCGATGCCCCCGCTCATGACTACAACCCGGTTGATCACCACATAGGTGCCGAGGACCCCGCCGACTACGCTCGCCAACAGCCCCGCGATCAGCATCCTCTGAACAAACGGGAACGAAAACAGGCTTGCGAATTCTCCCAGCATTGCCTTAATCCTCCTCCCCGGCGTGGTCATGTACTTCCAACACCCGGTGGGGGATCTTTTCGCCCGCGTGGGTGATCAGTTCGACGGGGCACTGGTACGCCTCTTCCAGCATGTCCGGCTCCAGGTATGGCTCGTTGTGAGTAAACATCTTCTGGCTGAGACAGGCTACCTTGGACACGTAGGCCGACATAACGCCGATGTCGTGGGTAACGACGACGATCGCGGCCCTCTCGTTGAGCTCGTTTAGCAGTGAGTAGATCCCTTTTTCCAACTTGCGGTCAACGCTGGCCGTGGGCTCGTCGAGCAGGAGTATATCCGGGTCCGAGACCAAGGCACGGGCGATAAATACCCTCTGTTTCTGCCCGCCGGAGAGTTCGGATATCGGCTCATCGCTGTAATTCACCATCTCCACGTCCTCCAGGGCAGACAACGTCTCTTCCTCGTCCTCGGGACTATATCCCTGAAGCAACCCCTTACCGCGGCGCCGCCCCATTTGCACGACCTCCTTGACCGTTATCGGGTAGTCCTCGTCGAACGTGGCGTACTGGGGGACGTACCCGATCCTGTCCCTCGTCTCGTGCGGCGGCCGCCCAAATACCCTGACCACCCCGGCCATCGGCTCCAACAATCCAAGAATCGACTTCAACAACGTCGTCTTTCCTCCTCCGTTAGGACCGATGATCCCGACGAAGTCGCGTTGTTCGACGGTCAAGTCGACGTCGGTAATCACGGGGTTGTCGTTGTACCCGGCCGTTAACCCTTCGATCTGAATTGGAACTTCGTCCTTCATAACGTATACATCTCCCGTGATATCTTTGTTTATATTATTCCGCTCAACCCTAATCCGTGTACCCGCCGGCGATCTCCTCTGACAGAACTACGAGTTCGTCCAAGATATCCTTTGATAGAGGGTTCACAACGGAGACTTCGCCGCGGAACGTCCGTGCCACCATCCTCGCCGTCGAGGGGTCGAACTGGGAAGAAGCGATCAAGGTCCTTATCCCGTGTTCTTTGGCGAAGTCCGCAATCTCCCGGATCTTCTGGGGTCCGGGCTTCTTTCCCTTCTCTTCAACCGCGACCTGTATCAGCTTAAACTGGTCGCCAAAGTATCCCCAGGCAGGGTGATAGACGATGAAGTGTCTCTCGGCGTAATCGCCGAGTATACCTCGGATTTCCTTCTCCGCTTCAGCTATCCTCTCCAGTAGCGCTTCCAGGTTGTCTTTAAAGAACTCCTTGGAACCCGGTGCTAATTCCACCAAGCCCGCATAGATGTTCTCCCCCATCGTCATCAGGTTTTCCGGCGAAAGCCAGGCGTGGGGATCGACTGCCTTCCCTGAGGAACCGTCAGTCTCCGGGACTCCGTGTCCGTAGTGCTCGTTTAGCGCCTTGAGGTTAATCCCCGCGGAGGTATCGACTACGGCCATATCCGGATTTTCCTTGTTGAATATCGAGCTGTTGTTTAGCTCAAAGGGTAGCGGCGTCCCCACCTTGAAGTATACCTGAGAGCCGCGTACCGACCTCATCTTCTCCGGTGTCAGCGAGGCAGAATGGGGACTACCGTCCTCGGGCACCATAGTGGTAACCTCCACCTTATCTCCCCCCACCGCACTAACGAGAAATTCCTGGGGCGGTACCGTCACCATGGCACTGATCTTAGAGTCGTCCTCATTATCCACGGCAGTTAAGCCCAGAGATACCGAAAGAATAACTAGCGTCATAACCGCTAGACCGAATAACTTCGTCTTCACTTTCGACCTCCTGTAATATAACCTTATCCTTTCGTGTCAACTGCAGAATCCTTCGTGTAAATATCCTGGTCCATCAAATAGCCTACTATTCGCTCGACCTGCTTTTCGTAGTCTTCTTTCCTGGCGTTGTACTTGAACTCAATTTCCTTCAAATAGTACTTCCAGTTCTCCCGGCGCACGCCCTGATAGAGCTGCATGTGGGACTTTGTGAAGTTCCATAGACCTTCCAGCTGGACGCCGACGTCCTCCTGCAGGTACTCGCCCTTCCCGTGAAACAGACAGCCAAAGCCGATCAGCCCGTCGGGGGCGAATTCCTCGTTAAGGGAGCCCAGACCCCCACCGAGTTCTGAAACAGACAGGGAGTTGCCGTTTAACAGACTCAACCTCAGTGCCCCGTCCACCCGATAGATTCCATATATCGGATGATTCTTTCCGTCAAGGCCGTCCACGTACTTTCCAATAACCCCAGCTAGGTCTTCATGACGTTCGACGTCCTCTCTGAATGAGCCTCCCCCGTCTTCCAGGTCTTCACGACCCCGCCGGGACCTCTCGTAAAGGGACCGCCGTATCGTCCTGTATATCCTCAGGATGGTTTGGTGGTTGCTCGTCCCCAGTAGTTTCTGTGCTTTTGACGACGGGTGGTCGAGGACGAAGGACCAGATCACCTCGTACCAGAAACGCAAGCTCAGTTTCGTGCTCTCCAGGTAAGTGTTGTGCGTCAGCGAACTCCTCTTCCAGCAGTCCCGGCACCGCAACTTCGTGTTTTCCTCGTCGACGAAGTAGACGTTCCTCGAGTTGCAGAAATCGCAGCGCTTCTGGGGATACTTCTTTTCGAAAAAGAGGTCCCTGATGAACCGGTCTTCATATCTGGCCGAGTAAACTGGTGTAAATCTCATTTGGTCTATTATAGGTTTCGTCTTTTACCTTTACAAGGGGTAAGGTCAGTCCGCAGTCCGTGGTCCGCAGTCAAAAACCAAACAGCGTTTGTTTTGTTTTACAACCAACATAGCCGCGGGTTTACCCGTGATGTTGGGAAAGTGATAATGGTTGGCTAAGTTTATTCGGTATATTAAGACTAGCTGAACGAATACGCTGCACATACCGGAGTAACTGATAGGACATTTAGACCAAACATGACCCCACGGGTGAACCCGTGGCTATGACCATGAAATGTTGCACATACCAAAGCAACCAGGTTGACCCTTATACCAAGCATCACAACGGAGGTAAACATCCGCCTATCGCTTCTAAAAACTGGTACCTGATACCTGGCACCTCGCTAACCGCACCGACGTCCGCTCACCGGTCAACCTAACCCCTAAATCCTACATCCTGAAACTGATACCGGATACCTATTCCCTGATAACTCACAACTCGTTACTCGTTACTCGTTACCCATCAACCCATTAACACATTAACCCGTCAACCCGCGTGCCGGGTAACGTAAATCAACAGGCCCTGGACGATGCCGCGGGCAATTCTGTCCTGATAGGCATCTCGTAGGAGTTTGCTCCGTTCCACGGGGGAAGTGAGAAAACCAACTTCAATTAGGGCAGAGGGTATATGGGTGTGCCTGGTGTACAACCGCTGTGACTTTATCCCCCTATCCCTCGCTCTGGTCAGCGAGATCGTCTCGTCCTGCACCAGGTTTGACAGGTGCCAGCTCAGGCTATTCCTGGTCCGGGTGTTGTCGATGAACGTCTCTATGCCCGTTACGCCGGGGTCAGAAAAGGAGTTGGCCTGTATGGAGAGGTAACCCACGCTCGAGTACTCTTCGGCCAGTTCGAGCCTGTCTAGCAGGTAAACGTACTCGTCGGTCTCCCGTGTCAATACCACGTTTAACGTCGGGTGTCTCTCCGCGAGTTCGGCCACCCGGAGCGCAATATCGAGGTTTATCTGTTTCTCGGTAATCCCCGCCACTACAGCTCCCGGATCCACGCCTCCATGTCCCGGGTCAACGGTAATCGTGGCAGACCCAGTTGCAAGGGTATTACCCGGAGCGGTTAGCTGGACGATAACCGTTGAGACCAGAATAACGACCGCTAAGGATATCTTTAGTAACTTCTTCATATCACAATAGATTAGGCTTCAGCAAACCCCGTGGACTCAATTATTAGCCGACTCACCCGTAAACTCACTGACGAATGTCCCCCATATCGGTAAAATTTTTCCAAGTAACTCCGTGCTCCTAGCTAGAAAGTGTTATTGGGAACTATCTTCGCTGGATTCTTCCCCTTTCGTGACGATAAAGACTTTTCTCACGTCGGTATCAGCCAATATCGCATCCGCTACCTCTTCACCCGATTTGTCTTCGCCGGTGGAGTCCAGTATGACTTCTTTCGGGTCTTCCAGTTCCTTTACACCCTCCACGCTTTCCACGATAGGTAAGGGGAACGTGTTATTTACCAATAACTGGAGCTCCTCCGGGCTAATATTCTTCTTGGGGTCTTGGTAATTGAGGAACTCGTTGTCCTCTCCCTCGCCCTTGGGGGATAGCGTTCCAATCTGTTTCAACGCCCACAGGGTTATCCCCACGTTCTCCTCGTAACTTTTCTTCGCCGCTTCATCACTACTACAGAACTCCGACAGGTTGAGCAGTTGGTCCGCCGCATCGGAGTAATACGGGACGTATTCGCAACTGAGGACGCCCGGAACGCTGAGTATGCCCCTGCCAGCCAGCCCCGGGTCCGGGGGGTAAAAGAAATAGGTCGCGGGCGTACCCCTGACGCCCAGCGCCGAAGCCAGTTGCAGGTTGCTTATCTCTCCCTTCTCGGGCAGCGTGACCGTAAACGACTCGTCAAAACTAACCAGCGAAAAGACGAAGTGGTCGTTAAGTATCTCCTTCACGGAGGGGGCCGAAACGACATCCTCCTTGAAGGTAGTGCAGTGAGAGCAGCCTGACGAAACAAAGGTAAACATGAGATGTCTGTCCAGAATCTTTGAGAGCTTGACCGCGGTGGTTAAATCGTAGTTCAGCGGGAGGCTCTCCGCCCCGTCCACCGTGGTAGGGGCGAGACTGAACAGAAACAAAGCGATCGACACAAATGTAAAGACCGTTAAGGTTTTCTTCACGGGAAACTCACTCCTGGATTTGAGTGTCTTATCGTCAATTATATCCGAGTCACGGGATATTACAAACATCTCGCGGCGGCTAAAGGGCACGTCAACCTCACCGGAGCGATATCGATCCATTTCGGTCGGGAGAGTAAGGCTAGAATCCCCTAGGACCGTCTAATCCGCTCGGGCTGGATATCTTTTCCCTGATATTTTACAATATTGTGTCAATTACTGATTAGCAGACCTAATCTTATCTCTACCCCAATTTTTAGAAGGTGCAAAAGCTGAAATGAAGGGAAAATTAGCGTATATTGAGACCTGGGGCTGCCAGTTGAACTACCACAGGTCAGAGATGATTGCCGGTAATTTGGTTGAATACGGGTATAAGATTACCGACGAAATATCCGAAGCTGACCTGATCGTCTTTAACACCTGCGCGGTCAGGGAGAAATCCGAGGAAAAGGTGCGCGGTAGGGTAGGTCAGATCAAAGACGCCCGGAAGGAGGGGAGCCTATTAGGAGTAGGCGGCTGCATGGCACAGCACCTGGGTGAGGACCTAACTGAGTCCTCTTCCGGCGTGGACTTCGTCTTTGGTACAGCCAACTTAAGCGATATCCTCGAACTCGCCGACAGGGCTAGAGATGGAGACAGGCCCGTCGAAACCCCGCACCCGGAGGGTTTTGAGGACCTGCCTGTCCGCAGGAATTCCGACTACTTCGCCTGGGTAACTATCGCCGACGGTTGCTCGAACGGCTGTTCTTACTGCATCGTCCCCCAGGTCCGGGGCCCGCTGCGGAGCAGGCCTCCGGAGGCGGTCCTGAACGAGGTCAGGTCATTGGTCGACGACGGGTACAAGGAAATACAGCTTCTGGGCCAGAATGTCAACGCCTACGGAAAGGAGGTAGAGGGTAACGTCGACTTCGCCTGGCTGTTGGAGAGGGCGGCAAAAACGGGGGCTGGGCGGCTGAGCTTCACCACGCCCCACCCGGCGGACATGGACCTGAGGACCTTAGAAGTGATGAAGGACTTTTCCAACGTACCCAGACACGTCCACCTGCCGCTGCAGTCGGGGTCGGATAGGGTGCTGGAAATCATGAACAGAAACTACAGCAAGAGCGATTATCTGGACCTGGTTGAAACAGCCCGCGAGATGGACCCGGAAATCAACATAACCACGGACTTGATCGTTGGCCACCCCGGCGAGAGGGAAGAGGACTTTCAGGAGACGCTGGAGGTCATCCGCAACGTCCAGTTCGGTTCCGTCTACGTCGCCAAGTTCTCTCCGCGCCCGAACACGCTCAGCGCTACGATGAAAGATGACGTCCCCGCGGAGGAGAAAGACAGGCGTCTCCAGGAGGTGCTTGAAGTACAAAAGAAATCTTCCAGAGATTTCAACGATATATACCTCGATAGGACCTCGGAGGTTCTGGTAGAGGGGAAAGCAAGAGGAGAAGGTTTGTATTACGGCAAGAACGAGTTCAACAAGACGGTAACTTTTCCGGCCTCCGGAAACCCCAGAGGTGAATTCGTCACCGTAGAGGTCAGAGCAAAGGAGAACGGCACCCTGACTGGTACCCTGAAGGAGAGTGTTAAAGATGATACTAACAGTCACGTTAAATCCCGCTTATGACTTAATCTACTGGGTCAAGGAAATAGAACAGGAAGGCGAAACAATGCTTTCGCGCGCCTACCGCTCCCATTCCAGCGCCGGCGGTAAGGGGATCAACGTTTCCACCTACCTGGCCAGCGTCGGCATAGAGAACATAGCCATGGGTTTGATCGGTGGGCATACGGGAAGAACGATAGAGAGGTCACTCCGCGACAAGGGGATTACGACGAACCTCACGTGGATAACGGAAGAAACCAGGAGCAACGTCGCTATCCTGCGGAAGGGGAAGGAGGACACCCCCATCGAGATAAACAGCGAGGGGCCACCCATTTCGGAACGGGCCCTGGAACAGTTCCTCAAGCAGTACAAGACGATGCTCCACCGGGTGGAGTGCGTCGTCCTGTCGGGGAGCATCCCCCCGAGGGTCCCTAATGACATCTACGGCAAGCTTGTCAGGCTGGCCAAGGAGAAGGATATCAGGACCGTCGTAAATACGGGTGGCGACCACCTGGGACCGGCAGCTGAAGCCGGCCCTTACCTGTTGAAGCCGGACATCCGGGAACGGAAGAAGGTCATGGGAGAGGTCATCGACTCCAGCCAGTCAATCATCGACATCGGAAAGAAGATCATCGGGTACGGGACTGAATACGTCCTCCTGTCACACGGCCTGACGGGTGATATCCTCGTCAGCAAGGACAAGATCTGGGACTTCGAGGCGGACCGGGAGAAACTGACCCCCAAGAACCGGGTCGGAGCTGGAGACACCCTCATTGGAGGAATCATCTACCAGCTCCTGGAGGGCAAGGACATGCACGAAGCGGTAAGATATGGCCTGGCGGCGGCGATGGCGAGCGTGGAGGTCTACGAGAAGATCTGCCGCGACACCTCGCTGGTCCACGCGCAGCTCTCGCAGGTAGCCGTAAGCGAGATGGAGGGGAGCTAACATGAAGGTAAAAGAAATAATGACTAAAGACCTCACCTCGGTCCGGGAGGACGAGACGCTCAAGGCGCTGATCTACCTAATGGAGAAGACGAGCGTGTCCGGGGTGCCGGTGACCGACGAGCGGGGCGTAGTAGTCGGATTCATCTCGGAGCGGGACGTGATTTCCGCGGCCCTGCCCAATTACTTCGAAATGCTCCGGACCGCCTCCTATATTCCCGACATTAATCAGCTCTCCCGGAGACTGGAGGAGATCAAGGGCGACAGGGTATCAGAGTACATGGTCGAGGACGTGATCACCGTCGACGAGGACGAGGAGGACATCCACGTCGCCGACCTGATCATTCGAAACGAGCTAAACAGGGTCCCAGTCATCGACAAAGAGGGGATGTTGTGCGGAGTCGTCCAGAGAATAGATTTGCTCGGTGCACTTTTGTAGACCATTTTAACAAGGAGTGGCAATGAAGTTTAGCGAATACTTTTTACCGACGTTGAAGGAGACGCCATCGGACGCGAAACTGGCAAGCCATAAGCTAATGCTTCAGGCGGGCATGATTAGAAAGGTTACGGCGGGAGTTTACGATTACCTCCCGATGGGGTTCAAGGTCTTAAAGAAGGTCGAAGAGGTCGTGAGGGAGGAGATGAACAGGGCCGGGTGTCAGGAAGTAAAGCTCCCGATAATCCAGCCGGCCGACCTCTGGCGAGAGAGCCGCCGCTGGGACGATTACGGGGACGAGATGTTCAAGCTCTCCGATCGCAAGGACCAGGAGTTCGCCCTCGGCCCCACCCACGAGGAAATAATTACCGACATGGTGAGAAACGAGCTGAGTTCCTACAAGGACCTCCCGCTGACACTGTACCAGATTAACGACAAGTACCGCGACGAGATCAGGCCGAGACACGGCGTGATGCGGTCGCGAGAGTTTCTAATGAAGGACGCCTACAGTTTCCACGGCTCCCAGGAGAGCCTGGAAGAGACCTACCGGGACCTGTACGACGCTTACGCTCGGGTCTTCGACAGACTGGGATTAGACTGGTACGCGGTCGACGCTCCAAGCGGCCTCATGGGCGGAAGCTACTCGCAGGAGTTCATCGCAGTCGCCGACGAGGGCGGGGAGGAGATAGCCGTGTGCGACGAATGTGGCTACGCTGCCAACGTCGACATCGCTGCCTACAAGCCCTCGGAGGACGAGGCCCAGGTTGAACTCAAGGAACTGGAGGAAGTAGAGACGCCGGGTAAGGAGACGGTCGCAGCGGTGGCCGACTACCTCGACGTCCCCGGGCAGAAGATCGTCAAGACATTCATATACAGCACGGACGACGGATACCTCGCCGCTCTCGTGGGTGGAAACGACGAACTGGAGGAAACCAAACTCTCGAGCCATCTTGGCAGGAGCGACCTGGAGATGGTCTCCACCGAATCAGAGATCGAACAGGTAACCGGAGCAAACTTCGGTTCCATCGGTCCGATCGGGCTGGACATACCGATCTACGCCGACGCAGACATCAAGGCGATGAAGAACTTCATCGTTGGCGCCAACAGAAATGGTTACCACCTAAAGAACGTAAACTGGGAGAGGGATCTAGAAGATGCAAAGTTCACCGACCTCCGCCGCGTTCAGGAGGGAGACAGGTGCCCCAGGTGCGGGGACGAACTGGACTTCTACCGCGGAATCGAGGTCGGACAGATCTTCCAGCTGGGCGAGAAGTACTCCAGGGCCCTCGACGCGCACTACCAGGACGAGGACGGCCAGCTCAAACCCTATCTCATGGGTTGTTACGGGATCGGGATAAGTCGGGTCATCCCCGCAATTATCCAGCAAAACTACGACGAGGACGGGGTCAAGTGGACGGAGGCCGTTCAGCCCTTCGATGTCGGGATTATCGTCCTCGACGATGAGGGGTCGGACGTTTTCGAGTACGGAAGTTACCTGTACGACGAACTCTCCGACAGGGGTTACGACCCCCTGTTCGACGACCGGGACGAGTCACCGGGGGTAAAGTTCAACGACGCCGACCTGATCGGCCTTCCGGTCATGATAATCATCGGTCCCCGGGGGATGAAAAACGGGGAACTGGAGGTCGAGTTCCGGGCCGGCGGCAAGGAAACGGTCAAGATAGACGGCGTCCCCCGGGGCGAGGTAGCCGACAGGATCGGGGACCTACTAAATCGCTAACCCCTGAGACGAGACGTTTTTCGAGCGGGATTGATCCCCGCCGGCATCCGTCGGTGGGACGGAGAGGACAGGGCGAGATAACGCCCGGGTGAAACGTGAAAGCTTCGGCAATCGTACCGGCTTACAACGAGGCCGACAGGATCATCTCGGTCCTGGGGGCGCTGGACGGCGCCGAACTCGTCGACGAAATCGTCGTCGTCAACGACGGTTCGACCGACGATACCCGGAAGACGACGGAGGAGTGCGACGTCGACCTCACCCTGCTGAACCTGCACAAAAACACCGGCAAGTCAAACGCCTTAGCACGGGGAATCGAGATAGCGAGCCATACCACGCTCATCTTCGTGGACGCCGACTTGATCGGGTTACACGCGGGACACGTAGATGAGATGCTCAGCACCTACGGCAAGGGGACGTGGGACATGGTCATCGGCGTCTTCCACAAAGGGAGGCTCAACACTGACCTCTCTCAAAAGATAAGCCCGCACCTGTCAGGCCAGAGGGTCCTCTCTGTAGAACTGTGGGACGAGCTGGACAAGTCCCAGGCAGAAGAGTTTGGCGTGGAGATGGCCCTGACCAAGCTGTCACTCAAGAAGAACCTGGAGACGACCAAGGTCAAGTTAACGGGGGTTACCCACGTGATGAAGGAGGAGAAGAGGGGATTTAAGGACGGAATCAAGTCTCGGCTGAAGATGTACGGGAACATAATTAAGACGACGCTGACGCCAACGCAAATCGACAAGTAGGACAGGTTTTTTTCTGGCGTATTATCCCCATAGCTTATTGACAACGGGAACCCTTTAATCTATAATAAAGTTGAGAAATAAAGTCAAATTGGCCCCAAACCCCTTTCATCAGCCATTTATCAAATGATCTCTTTTCGTTGCGGGATTATTACGAACTAGGGACTCAGTTGATGAGGCTTTGCTGGACAAGACGCAAGCCAAGCGATAAAAATTGAATAGAGTCAAAAAATAAATAAACACAAACAGAAATTCGGAAGTGCTTAGATTGGGTAACGACGACTGTAACGAGACAGACAATCTTTCCACTATCGTGGTGAATTGCTCTACATAAATTACAGTTTGATCTATATAAACTTACACGCAATAACATTGTCCCTTTAGATAGCGGTTCCGGATTGCAATTAATTCCAAATGAGAAGACTTGAAATTTGAGGTGAGTTAATTGGAATTAAAGGAATTACAGGCTAAGAATCTGGACCAACTTAAGACGATCGCGGATGAATACGAAGTAACACTGAACTCCAAGAACAAGAAGGAGTTGATCTACTCACTCCTGGAGGCCGACGCCAAGGACAAAGGTCAGGGTTTCTCCGAGGGCATACTCGGTATCCTGCCCGACGGCTACGGTTTCCTCCGCGATAAGACGTTTTTGCCCGGAAGAAACGACATATACGTATCGCCCTCGCAGATCAAGAAGTTTGGGTTGAAGAACGGAGATAAGGTTCTCGGGCAAACGAGACCGCCAAAAAACGACGAACACTACAAGGCCTTGCTCAAGGTCATTGCCATAAATGATTCACCGCCTGAACAGACCAGAAAGAGGACTTCGTTCAGGTATCTAACCCCGCTCCACCCCGAACAGCGGTTGAAGCTGGAAAACGATCCCGACGAGATATCGACGAGGATTATCGACCTGTTCGCGCCGATAGGCAAGGGGCAAAGGGGGCTTATCGTCTCCCCGCCCAAGGCGGGTAAGACGACGCTGATCAAGAAGATCGCCAACGGGCTGGCGGCAAACCACCCCGAGGTGTCGTTGATCATCCTCCTCATCGACGAGCGACCGGAAGAGGTAACCGACATCAGAAGGTCAATCAACATGGGTAAGGTCGTCGCCGCCACATTTGACCAGGAGCCAAAACACCACACGGAAGTAGCCGAACTGGTTACCGACAACGCAAAGAGGCTCGTGGAGGCGAAAAACGACGTGGTCATCCTCATGGACTCGATCACGCGACTTGCCCGGGCGTACAACCTGTCAGTTGACCACTCGGGCAAACTCCTGTCCGGTGGTATCGACCCGGCCGCGCTGTACAAGCCCAAGGAGTTCTTTGGAGCGGCACGTAACGTCGAGGAGGGCGGAAGCCTGACCATCATCGGAACTGCCCTGGTCGACACCGGAAGCAAGCTCGACCAGGTAGTCTTCGAGGAGTTCAAGGGAACGGGTAACATGGAACTGGTCCTCGACAGGCAGCTGGCAAACAGACGGATTTACCCCGCTATAAACATGGAACAGACCGGCACGCGAAAGGAGGAGCTCCTGCTCGATCAGACCAAGTTGAACAAGCTGCGGATCCTGCGTAAGATGATCAGTGAAATGAACGACAACCAGGAAGCTCTGGAATTTATCAAGAAGAAGATCGAGGCAACGGAAGACAACGATCAATTCCTCGAACTAATGCGGAACGGGTAAATGTCTGAACGGCTAATAATAAGGGGCGGAACGCCCCTCGAAGGACGGATAAAGGTCCCCGGTGCGAAAAACTCGGCCCTACCCCTCCTGGCAGCTACCTTACTTACAGACGAGCCGGTAACCTTGAAGAACGTCCCCCCGTTGAAGGACGTGGGGACGATGCTGTCCATGATTCAGCAACTGGGCAAGAGGATCGAGAAACCGGCACCGATGACCGTCCGGGTTACGGGCGGAATAGAGACGAACCGCGCCCCGGAGGAGCTCGTGAGAAAGATGCGGGCCTCCTTCCTTGTCCTCTCACCGCTGCTTGGCAGGGTGGGTGAGGCAGAAGTGCCCCTACCCGGAGGTTGCAACATCGGGACCCGACCGGTCGACCTTCACCTGAACGGACTGTCACGGCTGGGTACGGAAATTAGCCAGACGGATGGACGGATCATCGCCCGGGCCAATAACCTGCAGGGAAACGAGATATTCCTCGATTATCCCTCCGTAGGGACGACTGAGCAGCTCCTGATGGCAGCTGTCAGGGCGGACGGCGAAACGGACATCTACAACGGCGCCCAGGAACCGGAGGTCCGAGACCTGGTCGACTTCCTCGTAGAGCTGGGCGCAGACGTAGAGGTAGATGGCTCGATACTGACCGTGCGGGGATCGGAGGAACTTCACGGCGGGGAGTACGAAGTCCTACCCGACAGGATCGCCGCCGGCACTTACATGATCGCCATAGCGGCGACCGGCGGGCACGCCACCGTAGGCGAGGTCCGGCCATCGATCATGAAACAGCTGACCCTGAAGATGCGCAAGTCCGGGATCACTGTAAACGAGGGGCCGGATTCCCTCGAAGTAATTTCCGGCCGTAGGCCAAAGAACCTCGAGATAAGGACCCTACCTTATCCCGGCTTTCCCACCGATCTACAGGCACCGGTTTCCGCGTTGCTAACTATTGCTGAGGGAAAGAGTGTCGTCAAAGAGACGGTGTTCGACAGCAGGTTCGGCCACGTGGCCGAGCTGCGCAAGATGGGCGCTGACATATCCGTTCCCAACTCCAGCACCCTGTTCATCAACGGCACGGACGGGCTCCGCGGGGCCAAGGTAGAGGCGACTGACATCCGTGCGGGGGCGTCTCTTGTCATCGCAGGATTGGCTGCCTCGGGAACGACTGAGGTGGTTGGCCTTGGACACATCGATAGAGGTTACAGCAGACTGGTTGAGAACTTTCAGGACTTAAGCGCACAACTGGAGAAAAAAATATAGATGCCTAACCGGAACCACGACCTAGTCGAGGACAGAATTGGAAAACGGGCCCGGATAAAGGCCCGGGAGAAGGCGATACTCGTCGGCCTAAACGTCTTTGGAAAACGTGACGAGGAGCTCTGGTCCAAGTCCGAGGCAATGGTGGAGCTGTCCTCGCTGGCGGACACCGCCGGGCTGAGGATAATCGACTCAATCATTCAGAACAGGTCCAGGCCGGACCCGTCCTTCTTCATCGGCAAGGGAAAGGTCGATGAACTAAGAGAACTGGCCGAGAGGACGAGTCCCGACGTGTTCGTCTTCGACGACGAGCTCAGACCGGCTCAGTCGAGAAACCTGGAAGAGCGTCTCGGGGTAAAGGTGGTCGACAGGACACAGATAATCCTCGACATATTTGCCCAGCGAGCGCAGACCAAGGAAGCGAAAATCCAGGTGGAGCTCGCCCAGTACGAGTACCTCCTGCCCCGCTTGCGGGGCTGGGGAGAATCGCTCGAGCGCCAGGCCGGTGGAATTGGGACACGGGGGCCAGGGCAGACCCGGCTCGAGCGGGACAGAGAAAAGGTCCAGAAAAGAATAGACTCGATCAGGCGCAAACTGAAAGAGGCCGGCATGGAGCTCGACGTCAGAAGCAAGCGGCGAGAGGACAGTAATATCCCTCTTATCGCGCTCATCGGCTACACCAACTCCGGCAAGACGACCCTGTTGAATAAGCTGACTGGCTCGGAGGGGTTCGAGGAGGACAAGCTCTTCGCCACGCTGGATCCCCTGACGAGAAAACTGGAGCTCCCCGACAAGAGAAAGGTTCTGTTAACGGACACAGTCGGGTTGATACGCAAGCTCCCCCACCAGCTCATCCCGGCGTTCAGGTCCACGCTGAAGTCGGCAAGGACTGCCGATCTCCTGTTAAACCTGATGGACATCTCGGCAAACAAGCTGCAGGAAAGGTGGCAGATCGTCAACAAGATCCTCAACGACGACGTCTTCGAGGACGAGCAATCGAGGCCGCCGATGGTTAACGTCCTTAACAAGTCCGACCTCCTGGCCTCCGGGGACGTGGCAGAGACACGGAAAAACGAGATAAAGAACTCGATCGTGATCTCCGCGAAAACCGGGGAAAACCTCGACGGGCTAAAGGAAGCTATTGCGAACGAACTCGGGGACGAGATAAAGACAGTATCACTCAAGCTGCCTTACTCCCAGGCCGACATACTGGAGTGGTTTCACAACAACGGCGAGGTGCTAACCGAGGAGTATAAGAACAGGCAGATAATCCTCACCGGAAGGATAGAGGAGCACATGCTAAACCGGATCAAGCCAAAGCTCAACGACGGAGAGCTGACGACCATCAAACGGGAGGCAACCTAGTCTCTCTCCACCACCTCGACCACCTCGACCTCCTCGAGCGGAAACTCCTTGACCTCCTCGCCATTCAGCTTCACCCTCAGGGTCTCCTTCTGGACGTTTCTCTTGATTACCCTACCCATACCGTCGGGCGATTTAACCTTTTGGCCTTTGTCCGGCATACCCTCCAGGCTCTCCACGTAGCCCTCGAGCTCGTATTCAAGACAGCAGAGGAGCCGTCCACATACTCCGGTCAACCTGTCAGGTGAGACGGAAAGCCCCTGTTTTTCAGCGATCTCCATAGGTATAGGGCCGGGGTCATAGAGAAACCTGCGACAGCAGAGCTCCTGACCGCACCTGCCCAAGCCGCCAAGGATCGAGGCCGCGTCGCGCGGACCGACCTGTTCCAATTCGATCCTGGTGGAGTACTCGTGGGCCAGGGCCTTCACCAGCCCCCTGAAGTCGACCCTGTGCGGGGACTTGAAGTAGAGCTTGAGCTGGGACTTTTCCAGCGAGTACTCGCTTCCGATCACCTTCATCTGCAGGGACCGCTTGTCAGCAAGTTGCTGGGCAACGGAGACGGATTTATCCGCATTTTCCTGGTTGATCTCCACCTGGAGGAGGTCGTGATCGTTTGCCTCTCTAACTATCCGCCACTCCGTATCCTCCTGGTCCTCCTGGTCGGTAGCGAGGACCTCCCCAACTTCCTTGATGTTATCGTTGGAAACTATGTACTGTTCTCCGGGCTCGACTGAAGACCCGCCCCCCCGGGCAATCAACTTCCTCCTCTTTGTCTTCGACAGGCCGATTACTATCTTATCTGACATATATTCCTCACTGTGTTTATGGGATAATTAAGTCAACTCCTTATGCGAGCTACACGCCGTCTTGATTAATTTCCCTCCGCATCTACAAGGCTACTACCCGGTAACCCCAATTTCAAAAAGGTAGCCTCGAGGAGTAGCTGGACGTTGGCGTTAGTCTCCAGTTCCTTGAGCGCGCGGTCAATAGCTCTCCCCTTCCTCAGGAATTCCTGGTATGCTTCGTCCCCCGGTCCGGCGCCTTCAGTTTCGATTGACCTCCTCCCCCTCTCCTGCCAGAAGTACAGACCGGCGGTCAACAGATATTCAACCTCGGGTTCATTGAGGTCTTTCAGCGACTTTGCGGACTCTACTATCATCGATCGGTCGGCGCTTTCAAGGCTGTTGTAGAAGAGGTTGCTGGTCACGTCCTTCTCCACCAGGTTATCCGCACCGGCATATTCTTTCGCCAGTTCGGCGGCGTTCAGGTCCCTGTATTTCTCCCTCAGCCCCTCCACAGTCGCCAGTGGGTCGTCGATCTCGTCCTCTAAAACCTCGTCCGCCAGGTCGGCCCTGTGGTTAGCGGCGGAGATTAGATAGTCGACCTCCTCCCAGGAAAAACCCCTGGAGGCAAGCAGACTGGCCAGCCCCTGTTCGGTCATTCCGCCCGTAGGGAGAACCTGACAGCGTGAGAGTATCGTCGGCAGCAACCTGTTCGGGTCCTCGGTCAGCAGGATGAAGTAGAGAAATTCCGGGGGCTCTTCCAGAACCTTGAGTACCGTGTGAGAAGCATTGTTTGAGAGGTCTTCAGCCCGACTAATCACGTAGACTTTTCTGTCCGTTTTCATCGGGGCGTGGGCCGAGTGCGAAATGATATCTCTTACCTGGTCAATTGATATTTTATTATTATCATTTAACACGGTGAACCAGGAGTGGTCGGGATGAGCGTTTCGCATTACCTTGTCACGACACCCGTCCTCGGTTGGGTCACACAAAATCTCCCGGGCGAGCTCGGCACCGTAGTGCCGTAGATCAGTCCCCGGGTAGACGGGAGCTAGATATGCATGATTGAGCTTGTCGCGCTCCGCGGCGTTCGCAAGAATCTCTACGCTGTTCATGGTATCGAGATATTATGACAGACCTCCTTGCCGGTGTAAAGTCAGCCGAGACGGGGACTTACGTTATCTTTTGGGTAATTTCCTGTCTGGTAACAATTCTCGTCGGTTTCGTCCTGTCAAAGCTGGGTCGGAAGATCGGCTTCGTCGACGATCCCGGCGCGAGCACGCGGAAAATCCATGAAGCGGGAAAGCCAGTCGGGGGACTAGCAGTCTACCTCGGCTTTTTACCCGTTTACATCTTTGCCGCGAAGAACCCCCTCCCCCTGGCGGTTAGCCTGTCGACGGTCTTTTTGACCGGGATTGTCGACGACCTGTGGGAACTAAGCCCGAAGACGAAATTATTACTCCAGCTCGCTGCGGGGATAACGTTCATCTCCCTGATATCAGTCCCCAACACGACAATCGGGCCGGCCAACGGAGGGTCCGTGACGATACCGGTGGTCCTGAACTACGTCTTTTTAGTCTTCTGGCTGGTCGGCGGGACAAACGCCCTTAACTTGATCGACGGGCTGGACGGCCTGGCAACCGGACTCGCGGTAGTAGCGATCATCCCGCTATTTCTATTTTCCGGCGGCGGGGAAACCCTGTTACTTCTGGGGCTGGCGCTGGGATCCCTCGTCGGCTTTCTCCTGTTCAATTTCTATCCGGCCAGGCTCTTTCTCGGCGATGAGGGGTCTTACTTCATCGGTTTCCTTCTCTCCTACGCGGTAATGGCTGGGCTTACGGAAGCAGGTCCCTCCGGAGTCCTGAAATGGGAATTGATCCCCGGGCTCCTCTTGGTTGGCGTGCCCGTCTTCGACACCGGTTGGGCGATCATCAGGCGGCTCCGCTCCGGCAAGGGGATAATGGAGGCCGACAGCGCCCACCTGCACCACCGACTCTTCTACCGCTTCGGCCACCTCCAGGCGGTCCTGTTGATATACCTGCTGCAGGCAGCGCTGGCGTCCGCGGCCCTTGTCTCGATCTTATGAAGTCCGCAGTCCGCAGTTTTGGGTATTGGGTTTTGGGTCTTAGGTTCTGGAACGGATACGGCTACCGAGTACCGGATACCTCCCATTACCCGTTACGTTACACGCTACCAATTCACTAATCAACAAATCAACCAGTCAACCCGTGGCTATCAACAAAGACCTCGGCCTCTGACCCCGAAAAACTGGTACCTGATACCTATTACCTGGTACCTCGTTAACCCCACCAACGTCCGCTTACCAACCCACCCACATCCAACCTCTAAATCCTACATCCTAACCCCCATTAACCCATTAACCCATTAACCCGCTACCACGCGACGCCCCACACTTCATCTTGAACATTCACCCGCAATTCGAACATAATTCCTAACAGACTAGAGTTCAACGTAAGGAGAAACCATGAACCAGTACGTCATCGCGATACCGTTTGCGGTAACCGTAACCGTCCTCGTCCTGTCGCTCGTCGTCAGGACCCGTTTCATCAAGGCCTGCAGTCTGGAGAGAAGAAGGCGAGTCGGAGAAATCTCCTCCTCCGTGGATCTGGCGGAGCGGATAACGTCCGCAAGGGACCTTCCCGAGGTCGAGGTCCGCCAAGGAGGCTCGGCGTTTGGCGGCAGCTACCATCTGAAAGACTACATTACCGTCCCCAACGCGCCGGAGTGGTCGGCGCTGTCCGTGGCGGTAGTAGCCCACGAACTGGCCCACCTGGAGCAGAAGGAATCGACGCCGCTTTTGGCCGGGATCTCCACGTACCTGGGAATAATTGGCAACTACCTGTCCTACCTGTTTGTCCCATTTCTCGCGGTTGGCTTCCTCTTCTACTGGCCTCTGGTACCGGCCGGTCTGATCACCTACCTAATTATCGTTGCCCTCGCCCTGCTAGAAGTACCGCTGGAGATGGACGCCTCCAGACGCGCCCTCGGGTACCTGAGGGAATACGGCGACTTCGACGGTTCCGAGCTGAACCGACTGAAAGGGCTGCTGAGATTGGCTATACTTACCCGAATAACGATACTGACGATCGGTTTTCTTGACCTAATATATACGAGAGGTGATTAGCCTTGCCGGACGTAGAGATCGCCCCATCCATCCTGGCCTCGGACTTTAGCAAGCTGGAAAGCGAGATCGCGGAGGTCCATGAGCTGGCCGAATCGATACACGTGGACGTAATGGACGGACACTTCGTCCCCAATATCACCATCGGACCGGTGGTATCCAACTCTCTAAAGGAGTCAAGCCGTGTCACCACCCCGTTAAGCATCCATCTAATGATCTCCGACCCCTGGAAGTACGGACCGGAGTTCTCAACGGGGCCCGGAGACGTGATAATCTTTCACACCGAAACTACGGACCGTCCCCGGGAACTAATCGAGAGGCTGGGTGAGTCCGGATGTGGAGTCGGCGTCTCGCAGAAGCCGGCCAGCGACCCCGAGGAAGTCGTCCCGCTCCTCCCGATGATCGACGAGGTACTGGTCATGGGCGTCGAACCCGGTTTCGGCGGACAGGAGTATCAACAACGGACGACGGAACGCATAAGGTTTCTCGCCGGAAAAATCGCCGAGGTCAACTCCGACGTGAAGATTGCCGTGGACGGGGGGATGAACGCGGAGACGGTCGCCACAGCGGCAGAAGCAGGGGCAGAGATCATAATTGCGGGGTCGGCCGTCTTCGGATCGAAGGACAGAAGAAAGGCGATCAATGAGCTAAAACGAGCGGCAAAGCAAGCGTAATATGTCAGATTACACCAGACGCGATAGAGAACACATGAGACGGGCCCTGGACCTGGCGGAGAGGGGGAACGGTTACGTGAACCCCAATCCCCTGGTCGGTGCAGTCCTGGTCAAGAACGGGGAGGTAGTTGGGGAGGGATACCATACGGCGTACGGTGCACCGCACGCCGAGGTCGAGGCGCTGCGCGACGCAGGCGAGGAGGCCACCAGAGCGACGATGTACGTCACTCTGGAGCCCTGCACGCACCACGGAAAGACCCCACCCTGCTCGGAGGCGATCATCGAAGCGGGGGTCAGGGAGGTCTTCGTCGCCACGCGGGACCCAAACCCCAAGGTCTCCGGCGGGGGCGCGGGAAGGCTCGAGGAGGCCGGACTCGACGTTCACCTCGGCCTTCTGGACCAGGAGGCTAATCAACAGAACGAGATATTCTTTCACTACGTCCGGACGGGACGCCCATTCGTCCTCCTCAAGCTGGCCATGACCGCAGACGGCAGGATCGCGACCCGGACCGGCGACTCGAAATGGATAACCTCGGAGGAGTCCCGCAGAAGGGTCCACGAGTTGCGCGCCCGGTACAGCGCCGTCGCCGTTGGCAGGACCACCTTGCTATCCGACGACCCCAGGCTAACGGTCAGGGACGCCGAGGGGCCGGATGGAGTGAGGTTCATCTTCACGACCGACCTGGACGTGCCCTCGAACTTGAAGGTCTTTAACTCGGAGAGCGACGCCCCTACGGTTTTCGTCACGGGTGAAGCCGTGACCGATTCCCGGCGGGATACCTTCCGAGAGGCGGGTGCGGACGTCTGGGTATTTCCTGGAGGGGACGGGGAGGTTGACCCTCAGCACTTCCTGAAAAAAGCCGGCCGGGAGGGATACGACAGTCTGCTCCTCGAAGGTGGTGGCGAACTTGCCTGGTCCTTCCTCTCGGATGGGCTGATCGACAAGGTCAATTTCTTCTACGCGCCCAAGGTCGTCGGCGGGAGAAACGCCGTTCCCGGAGTCGGGGGAAAGGGAGCCGAACGGATGAAGGACGCGGTCGATTTAGAGGACGTGCAGGTGGAACGGGTTGGAAGCGACCTGTGCCTGATTGCATACCCGAAATATCGATAACAACCCTCAGGAGGTATCATGCCAGGCAAACGACTTCGTGTAACCGTTTCCGGACGAGTTCAAGGAGTGGCGTTCAGGGCCAGCACTAGGAGAAAGGCAACCCAACTGGGGGTAACTGGCTGGGTCCGCAACCTGGCAAATGGCGACGTTGAGATCGTGGTGGAGGGAGAGGAAGATCAGGTAAAGCAGCTCGTCTCCTGGGCCAAGACGGGCCCGAGCAGGGCGCGGGCAACCGATCTACACTCACAGCAGGAAGAGTACAGGGGAGAGTTCGATACCTTTTCCATCAGGTACTAGCTGGACAAACGATTACTCGGAGACCTCCTCTTCGAGCTCTTTTTCTTCCGCCTCCTCCTACCGGTCCTGATACAGGTATCGTTTTACCTTGAGTGTCGGGGTCTTCTTGAACGGTTCGTCGAGGATCTCGATGTCGTGCTTGCTCTTGATCCTCATGTAGTAGGCCAGGTTTGTCGACTGCGTCTTTATCTTCTCCCAGAGAAAGCTCTTTATAGAATCTAGCTCGGAAATCCCCTCTTCTTCGAGTTTGTCAAAATCCGGGTAGATGACGGCGGAGACGACGGGCCTGTTCTTTCGGGTCGCCTGCCTGACCATTATCTCGTCGATGTAGGGGACCTTTTCCAGTTCCCCTTCGACCTCCTCTGCGTAGACGTTGTTCCCCGACTCCAGGACGATGACGTTCTTCATCCTCCCGTTAAGGTAGAGCCAGCCATCCTCGTCCATCCTTCCAGAGTCACCCGTGTGGAACCATCCTTCCGGCTCGAGGACCTCGTCCGTCTTCTCCTTGTTCTTGTAATATCCTTTCATCACGTTCGGTCCGCGGGCAAGTACCTCGTTTATCTCCTTGTCGTCGGTCTCCCGTAACTTTAGCTCCACGCTGGGTAGCGCCTCGCCGACGGTACCCATCTTTTCCGTGAACGGGTCGGGTGTAAACGTCAGCACGGGAGACGTCTCCGTCAGCCCGTAGCCCTCCATGACTCCAATTCCAAGATTCCTCAGGCCTGAACCAGTCTCCGGGTTCAACGGTGCTCCACCGGAGACGATAAACCTAAACTGTCCGCCGGCTAACTTCTTCTTGATGCTCCCCCGCAACAGGGCCGGGAAGTACTTGTGAAGCAACCTCTTCCACCAGCTCGACTCGATCTTCGTCATTACCTCCTCGTACAGGGTGTTCAGGAGCTTGGGAACACCGAGCAGGATGGTGCCACCCTTACTCTTGAGCACCTTCGGCAGGTTCCTGTAGTCAACGGTGTATACCATCGACGCCCCGGTGTCAAACGGGACCAACAGCGTGGTGGTCAGGCCGTAAATGTGATCCCAGGGAAGGATGGAAACCAGGCAATCGTCGGGACCGATGTCCAGCGCCTCACCTATGTCGCTCAGGTTTACCAGCAGGTTCTCGTGCGTGAGCATGACGCCTTTTCCATGTCCGGTGGTCCCGGAGGTGTACATCAACACCGCAATGTCCTCCTTTTCCACCTCGGACCGCCCAGTATATCGGTCCTCCGTCAGGTAACTGTCCCAGACCCTGAACCCTTCCTCCGCCTCGCCACCGTAGACTACAAGGTTATCCAGGTGAGGGAGTTGGTTAAACTTCTCCGCAACCACGGAGTGCTTATCGCTCTGGACTACGGCCAGCTTGGCCCCCGATTCGTTCAGGACCCGCCGTATCTCCTCGGAGGTAAAGTTGTACGATATGGGCACGGCGGTCGCTCCAACCCGCAACGCCGCGAAGAAAGAAGCCGCCCACTTGGGGTGCGGCCGGCCGATTATGGCCACCTTGTCTCCTTCTTCGATGTTGAAGCTCTCGACAAATGAATTCGCCAGCCGATCAACCAGGTCGGATATCTCGGAAAAGGTCAGTTTATTGTATGTGTACCCGTTTGACGGGTCCGGAGCGGAAGTCTGAAACGTACTATCTGGAAACTTGTTACATCTATCTCTAAACAGTTCATCCAAGTTCTTGTATTTATCCATATGAAATATTCTCACCCGAAATATTGTTACAGGACGACAAAGGGAATAATCTGACTCCGGTAGCTCATCCTAGATTGAAGTCCTCTACGTTGAGGCCCAGATCGCTTTCCTCTACTACCTTCTTCAGCCGGGCCTCAGCCCTGGACAGTTCTCCCTTGACCTCCTCTGCCAATTTAACTCCCCGTTCAAAAAGATCTATGGACTTATCCAAGTCAATTTTCTCGTTTTCCAGCTCGTCAACTATTTTTTCCAGGTCCTCCAGGTCCTTCTCTAAATCAACCCTGTCCTCGTCTCCCATCGTCTTCAACCTCCCTTACCACAGAACGAATAATACCCTTGAAAAGCGTTGTCTTCAAGGATTCCCCCTCTTCTACCTCCGAAGCATCAACCAGGACCTCTCCTTCCTCGGTTGCCGTGATCGAGTATCCCTGTTCCAGGAGCCTCGTGGGGTTCGCCAGTGAGAGGCGCTGTAATAAATTATTAAACTTTTCCGCCTGTTTATCAAATATTGTGCTCGCCCTGTCACCCAGAGCTTTGGTCGACCTGTCGTACTCCTGCCACTTATCCTGGAGGGTGCGGAAGGGAAGCCTGAAGGCGAAACTGGACGAGACCTGGTTAATGGACTCCCTGTACCGGTTCAACACGGATGCCTGAGTGCTCCTCAACCTGCTTACGTCCTTTTCCACTCCTCTCAAGATCTCCCGGCCATCTGGAACGGCCTCCTTTCCGGCTGCAGTCGGTGTTGGGACCCGCTTGTCGGCGACGAAGTCCGAGATGGTGAAGTCGATCTCGTGACCGACGCCGGAGATGACGGGGACCTCGGACCTGTAGATCGCCCGGGCCACCACCTCCTCGTTAAACGCCCAGAGGTCCTCCAGCGACCCTCCACCGCGCCCAACGATCAAGGTGTCCAGGTCTAGTTCCTCCGTCCTGTTGGCCAGATCTATCGCGCCGGCGATTTGTTCCTTGGCACCGTCTCCCTGCACCTTGACCGGGAACAGGTAAACCGTGACGACCGGGTACCTCTTCTCTATAGTCGAGACGATATCCCTGACCGCAGCTCCCGTCGGCGACGTAACCACCCCAACCTTCTCGGGAAAGTCGGGAATCTGCTTCTTCCTCTCGGGGTCGAACAGGCCCTCCTCCTGCAGTCGTTTCTTCAGTTTTTCGAATTCCATCTGCAATTTGCCGGCACCGACGTCGCGGGCGTCGCGGAGAATGAGCTGATAGCGGCCCCTCTTCTCGTAGACGGTCAGAGTCCCCCGCGCCAGAACGGCCATTCCGTCCTCCAATTCGACGTCAATCCGCCGCCTGTCACCGGAAAACATCACCGCGCTGATCTCTGAAGATTCCTCCTTCAGCGTGAAGTAAGCGTGCCCGGAGGAGGCGACACTCAGGTTGGATATCTCTCCTTCGACCCAGATCCCGTCGAAGTTCGACTCGAGGAGGCTCCTCGCCCGGCGGTTGAGCTCGGAAACCGTGTAGATGTCGTCGGGGTCGACCTCCTGTTTGCCGAAGTTAAACTGGTCTCCAAATTTTTCGGTCATCTCAATCCCTCAACCCCTGTAAACGGTGAACTAGCCGCGAAGGGCCCGAGGGCCCGGAGAAAATCACGGGTCCGTTTCAATGAGTTTAACAGTATTGTTACCCCCTATATATGCTTGGATTATAGCGCCTTTCGGCCGGGATTGGCAAGAAAACCTGCCGGGGTTTTTTGGATAATATATCATATAATCTCTAGGATACCAAAAAAATTGTTTTAAAAGGTTTTGCAAACGGCCCTATTTGTACTAAAATACAAGTGAGAAAGTTATAGAGTTCGGTAGTTGTTGCATAACGGTAAACATATGCAGTAAAAAATCACTACTCCAATGAGGGGGAACAGAGAATGAATGATGTTAACCCATTTGAAACGGCCCAGCGGCAGCTGGACAAGGCAGCAGAGGTGCTTGATTTAGAGGAGTCGGTCCACGAAGCGCTTAGAGAACCTATGCGGACGTTCGTGGTTAACTTCCAGGTCAAGATGGACGACGGTTCCACGAAGACGTTCAAGGGTTTCAGGGTACAATACAATGACGCCCTCGGACCGACAAAAGGAGGCCTCCGGTTCCACCCGGACGAGACTCTCGACACGGTTAAGGCTCTAGCGGCATGGATGACCTGGAAGACCGCTGTTGCCGACATTCCCTACGGAGGCGGCAAGGGAGGCGTAGTCTGTAATCCCAAGGAGCTGTCCCAGGACGAACTCGAGCGAATTTCCCGCGGTTACATCTGTGCAATTAGCAACTTTATCGGTGAGGACAGGGACATACCCGCACCGGACGTCTACACCAATCCCCAGATGATGGCCTGGATGATGGACGAATATTCCAAGGTAGCCGGAGCGTATTCACCGGCCGTCATTACCGGTAAGCCAGTAGAGGTTGGCGGGTCTCTTGGTCGTGGAGACGCCACCGCCCGGGGAGTAATTTACACGATACGTGAAGCGGCCAAGGAACTGGGTATTAAGCTCGACGAGGCAACCGTGGCGATTCAGGGATACGGAAACGCCGGTTACTACTCCGCCACTCTCATCCAACAACTTCTCGACTGCACGGTAGTCGCCGTGTCCGACTCACAAGGGGGCGTAGTTAACGAAGACGGTTTGGATATTGACGCGGCCAAGGCGCACAAGAACGAGAACGGCACGGTAGCAACGTACGAGGGCGGGGACAGGATCACCAACAACGAGCTGCTCGCCCTGGACGTCGACGTCCTCATACCGGCGGCCATAGAGAACGTCATCACGGAGGATAACGCGGGGGACGTCTCCGCAACGATGGTGGCAGAGGCGGCCAACGGCCCCACCACCCCTGAGGCCGACGATACCCTCTACGAGAACGGCGTCTACGTTATCCCCGACTTCCTCTGTAACGCCGGGGGAGTCACGGTATCCTATTTCGAATGGGTGCAGAACAGGAACAGGTACTACTGGACGGAGGAAGAGGTCTACGAGAGACTGGACAAGAAGATGACGAAGGCCTTCAAGGACGTCCACAACCGCGCCCAGCAAGAGGACGTTGACAACAGGACGGCCGCTTACATGGTATCGATCGAGAAGGTAGCGCAAGCGATGAAGCTGCGCGGCTGGGTCTGATTACCTGCTCTAGTTTATTTTAGAACTCAGAAGAAGAACCGGGAGCTGGACCAACACCAGCTCCCGGACTTTATCATCAGGGTTAGGGGCTAGGGATATTCAGTTCGCAGTTCTCAGTTCGCAGTTCTCAGTCCGTGGTCGAAAAGCGTCATGAGTCAAGTGTCATGCGTCCTGGGTGTTGGGTTTTGGGTCTTAGGTTCTGGAACGCATACCAAATACCGAGTACCGGATACCTCATTACCCGTTAAACATTACCCATCAACCATGCATCCATCATCCCAATCCCTAAATCCTAACCCCTCAAAACTGGTACCTGGTACCTGGCAACGGGTACCTCACCACCCATTACCCACATTAACCCATCACCAACTAACCATTCCCCATCAACTCAAGAAGCTCCTCCGCCGCGCTCTCGGGGCCGGCAGTCTCCATCCCCGGTATCCCCAGCCTCGTGCGCAGCTGCCCCACGTAGACTTTGGCATCGTACAGCTGCTCAAAGAACGTCTCCGCCAGCTCGTCGTGCTTCTCCTTGTTCTGCGCCGGTCCGAACGGGTTGGCAAAGTACGTGTGGCTTAGCCCTTTCTCGGTCGTCGTCCCCTTAGACATCCGCGCGCCCTCGCTAAACACGTCTATCGCCCTGTCGGGGTTGTCGATCCTGTCGATAATTGGATGCGAATCGTCGACCTCCTCGTAGTTATTGGCGTAGAAGAAGTAATCGATAGGAACGCCCTCCAGAACATTCTCTATCGGGGCGACCGGCATCAACGCCCTCGCGTTCGTCCGCTGGGGGCTCATGAAAATCGACCTATCGAGCTGCGCGAAGGCGTAACCCTTCTGCAGGTCGTCCAGCCTGACAAATGCACCCGTCTCCGTCCCATATCCGACGACCCGACCGGACTCGCCTATCCCCAGCGCGCCCATGTCGTCACAGATGATCTCCATCTCCTGGATGACCTCGTCACCGATAACGCGGAACGCCTCCAGCGTTTCGGACTTGCCGGCGCCGGAGCCGCCCATTATCGCAACCGTGGCCGGTTCCCTGTTCTTGAAATGGATCCGCGTCATCGCCCCGTGCAGCGGCAGTCTACCTTTTTCCATCGAGATAGTGTTGTGGAGGGTTAACATCATCTTCTTCGTGTAACCAAAGTAACCGAAGCGGGGCTCCCGTGGCAGCGCTCCGATGAGCAAGTCGTTATCCGCATCCCTGTAAAATACGGTGGGAAGGTCCCCGTACTCCTTCATCGACGCCGGGTTAAGCCCGAAGGCGTAAATTGCATCGGGTTTCTCCTCCAGCTCATCCCCCGTAACCAACTCGAACAGGTTTGCCAGCGAGGACCCGAGGTCCATGAAGTCCTGGTGGAAAAAGACGTCGATTCGCAGGTTACCCACCTTTGCGGGGTAACAGAGCCAGTCGGACGGGTTAACTTCCGGGTCGTCCAGGGGATTCTCCTCGGTCTCCTGGAACATACCCGTCCGCTTGTTCATCGGCGGGTCGATAACGAACGGTGGCTTGATCGTCACCTGCTCTATCACCGGCACCTGACCGAACTTCTTCTTGATGTAGTCGGGATAGTTGAAGTCGACCTTGTCCACTGCCAGGCCGACCTCGAACCCGGCGGAGACCTGACGGTAGACGATCGGGTGTGAGCCAGTTATATTCTCCACGATCAACCTGTAAGTGGACCTGACCAATTCGGACAGGTCGTCCAGCTCCTTGTTGAACCGGAGGTAGGGCCTGTTCTTGTTCTCGTTGGAGCCAAAACCCGTCCACTTAACAAGAAACCTGGTATAGTCTCGCCAGAAATCGTAAAGCCTCTCGATGAACTGATGAAAGAGGCCCCGCTTGTCGAGGATCTGCTCGCCCATGCACGAGTCGCGAGCGACCTCCTCGAGCGTGGAGAAAAGAAGCTCTATCAGTACCGGATGGAGCCTCTCCGTCACCGTCGGTGCCGGCTGATCTGCCAGTTCATCGGGTAACACGTTTAGCAACCTGGACTGGTCTTCCTGCAGCTTTTCGACGTACTTCAGCAACACCCTCCCAGCGGTGTTGCTCTGCAGTAACTCTTTTTCGTTCTCACATGGCTGTTCTCTTACCGTCAATATCGCCTGGTTTCTCGCCCAGGTCAGCTGATTGGTTTGCAAGGGAAACCTCCTCTTCTAAAGTCTTAGGGAAAAACAAAAAACAACAAAGTGGAATTTTCAGGTGTGAGGACAGAGATTAGAGGGGAAAAGGGATTCCCCTCGGATTATTCGTAACGTCCGTGTAGCTCGTCGTAAGCGAAATGATCTGTGTGAGTGCTACGTGACTTTTCATGTCAATATCCTTTTAAGTTTAATCCATTATAAACCAAGGGTCGCGTGGAGGTCAAGCGTGATATTCAGTCCGCAGTCATACAACAAACCACGTTGATTTTGTTTCACACGTAGCCGCGGGTTTACCCGTGACTCTCGCCTTCAACAAACTGAAAACCTGGTACCGGATACCGAGTACCTAGTACCTTATTACCAATTAACCAATTCACCAGTCAACTCTTTAACCCATTAACCCGTCAACCCATCACCCATTAACCCTTAAACCATCCATCCGTTACCCATTTTTGCTACGTTGAACTTAAACAACGAAACTCTTAACCTGATAAGAGCGCGCTGAGCGAAGTGACAACTACCGGAGGGACCCAACAGGCGAAAACTACTTACCATATTTTGATAGTCGGCGGCTTCACTTTTTACTTCATCGGCAACTTCAGGGCCAACGGTGTTAGTATGAGACCCCCGATGCGCGACACAAGACGCACGACTGCGGACTACGGACCGCGGACTGATTTTTGACGTCGCAAACAGGAGAGACCATGCGCCTAATACAAGTAATTATCCCCGAGGGCAAGAAAGAGACGATAACCGAACTCCTGTCTGAAAAGGGAATCGATTACGTAGTCAGCCCCGAGACGTCGCAGAGAAAGTACAGTGACGTCCTCTTCTTTCCCATTCCTAAACAGGGTGTAGAGGAGATCCTCGACGACCTCCGCGACGCTGGCCTGGAGAAGAACGGCTTCACGGTCGTCACCAAGGTGGAAGCGATCGTGGCGCGGGAGTTCGAAGAGTTACAGGAGAAGTACCGGGAGGAAAGCGAGGTCGACGAGAGCAAGGTCGCCAGGCAAGAACTCAGGGCGAGCGCTGAAGGCCTGTCTCCGTCCCAGCCGACCTTCTACCTCCTCCTTCTCGCCGCCTCCCTCATCGCAACGGCCGGCATCCTCATGGACAACACCGCGGTCGTCGTGGGCTCGATGGTTATCGCCCCACTGATCGGCCCGGCTATGACGAGCTGTGTCGGCACCGTCATCGACGACAGCGAGATGTTCTACAACGGCGTGAAGAAGCAATTTCTCGGTGTCCTCCTCGCCGTCTCCAGCAGCATCGCCTTTACGAGGCTCGCCACAGCCGTCCTCCTCTCGCCGAACCTGGAGTTACTTTCCCTTAACCAGATAACACACCAATTAAACCCCGGCTTCTTGAGCCTGGTCGTCGCCTTAGGGTCCGGGCTGGCAGGAGCATTTTCTTTGACGGCGGGGATAAACTCTGCCCTGGTGGGCGTAATGATCTCAGTTGCTCTCCTCCCTCCCGCGGCCGCGGCCGGTATCGGAATATCGACGTTGAACCTCAAGATCATGACCGGAGCAGGCATCCTGCTGTTGATCAACCTGATAAGCATCAACCTGGCGGGGACCTTCACCCTCTGGGTCCAGGGTTACAAGCCGAGCAGGTGGTACGAACAGAGGGGAGCGGAACAGGCGACGAAGAGCAGGATCACGGTCCTCATCGTGCTGCTGTTATTAATCGCGACCTTCCTGGGATTCGCCACCTGGAACATGAGGACCGAGGGAATGAAGATTTCACACCTGGAGGAGATAGCGGCGGAAACCATGGCGAAAAGGGAGATTAACCTGGAAGGCTTCTCCGCGGACAAGACGGGGTTGTTCTTCGAGAAGGTGTCCGGGGTTAGTCTGACCGTCAGCGGACGAGAGTATCCGGTCGACTTAAAGGGAAAGCTATCCGAGGAGATGGAGGAGTACCTGGGGCGGGAGGTAGGCGTCCGGGTGAAGTTTGAGGAGACGGGGTAAGGGGTTATGAGGTACCCGGTATCGGGTACCAGTTATTAGGGTTCAGGGGGTAGGATTTAGGATCTAGGATTTCGGGGTCAGGATTTAGGGTGATGGGTAATGGGTGACGGGTTAATGGGTTAATGGGTTAATGGGTTAATGAGGTTGACTTAATAAAGACCGTTAATGGCGGATTTGATTAATTGGTTACCAGATACTAATTGCCAGGACCTAAGGGTTGTTTTTGGTATAAAGGTACAGAGTTAAATTAACCGTCAAAGTCGACATTCTCTACCTCCAACGCTGGGGAAAGTATAGTTTACTCAAGGCGGTCCCACCTTTAAACAGCAATTTATCCGCAAAAGAACTTTGAAATATCGCAAAGAGAATCCAGGAGTTTACGTAATCCTTCTCCATTAACCCCACTCCTGCTTTCTTGTT
>JAGYME010000129.1 GCA_018400715.1 Candidatus Bipolaricaulota bacterium | reverse complement strand
ACGAGAGGACCTCGAGGAAAACAAGGACTATAACCCTTACAAGTGGGACCTCGCCTGTAAGACAAACGGAGAGGGACGGACAGGTGGACTCGAAGAAGCGATTAGGGATACGGACGTGCTGGTGGCTGCTTCCCAGCCCGGCCCGGACACGCTGAAGAAGGAGTGGATAGAGAAGATGAACGACGACGCGGTCGTCTTTGTCGTTGCCAACCCGATTCCGGAAATCTGGCCCTGGAAGGCGAAGGAAGCGGGGGCCCGAATCGTTGGGACTGGCAGGTCGGATTTTCCCAACCAGATCAACAACTCCATCGGTTTTCCGGGAATATTTCGGGGGACCCTGGACGTAAACGCGAGGACGATCACCGACGAGATGGCAATCGCGGCCGCCCACGCTATCGCGGAAACTGCAGAGGAAAAGGGTTTACGAGAAGACTACGTGGTCCCGACGATGGACGAGTGGGAGGTCTTCATAAACGAGGCCGTTGCCGTCGGCCAAAAAGCGATTGAACAGGGGATCGCCCGAAGAGAACTGAGCAAAAAGGAGATGGAGGAAATAGCGACGGAGAAGATTGAGAAAGCGCGAAACTGGACCCAGGCAGCGATGGACCAAGGGTTCATCGAGCAGCCCCCGGAATAGGCCTGACCCCGAGCGGGGCCCGATTTGACCTACAACAATCGAGGTGAGAGCATGGATACGTCGAGGTTAACTGATGAGATGATCTCTCCGATCAAGAAGGCAGTAACGACGCTGCCGGAACCTACGTTAAATGCGTTAAAGGAGGCAAAGGAGGTCGAGGAAGACGGTGCTCGAGTTCAACTCGAGGCTATACTCGAGGCGATAGAAATCGGCGAACAGGAAGGTATCCCTATATGTCAGGATACGGGTACGCCGACGTTCTTTATCAGGGTAGGCTCGAAATTTCCCGAGATTAACTCCCTCCCGGAGATAAAAGCTGCGCTAAGAAGGGCGGTACAGGTTGCTACTGAGGAAGTGCCAATCAGACCAAACACGGTTCATCCCTTTACGGGCAATAACCCGGGGGATAATACGGGTAAGAGAATCCCCTGGATTAACTGGTCAATTACCGAAGGAGAGGAATTTTTAATGACTTACCTGCCAAAAGGGGGCGGGAGCACGAACATGAGCCAGCTGACTATGATGACTCCGGGCAGGGGAATCAAGGGCGTGAAGGAAATCGTCCTGGAGAGGATCGCCTCCATGGAGGGAAAGCCTTGCCCTCCGGATATCGTGGGCGTCGGGATCGGTGGGTCCGCATCCATTGCAGTTGACCTGGCCAAGGAGTCTCTGTTGAGGCCAGTTGGCGTAAGGCACGAGGAAGAAGAGGTAGCCGCCCTGGAGAGGGAGTTGCTCGAGCGGGCCAATAGATTAGGTGTTGGCCCCATGGGAGTCGGTGGGGAGACGACGGTCCTCGACGTGAAAATCGAGTACGACTACCGGCATCCTGCGTCCTTCCCGGTCGCAATTACGCCACAGTGCTGGGCAAACAGGAGGATTTCGCTAAGGCTTAACCCCGACGGTTCAGTCGAGGAGGTGGAAAGATGAAGGTCCTAGAGACACCACTTGATCCCCGGGAGGTCGGAGACCTGAGGGTAAACGAGCCATTTAAAGTTACTGGAAAGATATTTACCGCCAGGGATGCGGCTCACGAAAAGTTGCTGGGACTGGCCGAAGAGGGCAAAAAACCGCCGTTTATCCTGGAGGACTACCCTTGTTTCCACTGCGGGCCCGTGATGAAAAAGGAGGAGGGCGAGTGGGTCGTTGTCTCCGCCGGCCCCACCACGAGCATAAGAATGGAGATATTCGAGGATAAGTTCATGGACGAATTTGGTACCCGGATATTTATCGGTAAGGGAGGAATGGGCGAGGATACGTCGAAGGCCCTGGTGAAGCACGGAGGGGTGTACGCTCAGTTTACCGGCGGGGCCGGGTCCCTGATGGCGGGCTCAGTCGAAGAGGTCGAAGACGTATATTATCTCGATCAGCTGGGTGTCCCCGAAGCGATCTGGCTGCTGCGGGTGAAGGAATTTGGCCCATTACTCGTGACGATGGATTCTGAAGGCGATTCCATCCATCGGGAAGTTTCCAGGGAGGTAAAGAAGAACCTGGACCGTGAAATAGCCTC
>JAGYME010000128.1 GCA_018400715.1 Candidatus Bipolaricaulota bacterium | reverse complement strand
TGCATGATCTTTGCTGGACCATCATAAGTTGACTGTCCCGTAGTAGCGTATCCGGTTCCATCTTCCTTGTCATAGCTGATGGACTTTGCCCACTCTGGATCGTTCGTCTTCAAGTCAAACGCCTGCCTAGCCACAAGCTCACCTAGCTTCGGTTCGTAAAGAACGTCATCTAGGACTTTCAGATCCTCTGGCCAGATCAAGCTATCCTGTCTATAATCCTGATTTATATTTTTCATATTATGTCACCTAATTAACGTCCGGTAAGTTAAAGTCTGCTTCGATAACAGCTTTGTCGTCGCCATCACTTGTACTTTCTAGCGCCCTACCTACGGGATCGCCAAAGTACCCGGCATCTATTACACCGTCAGCACTGTTCCCAGAGCCGTCGGCGAAAGATTCAGGGGCAGCAGCGAAATAAGTCCTGCCATCGCCAAAATAGCTTTCCGGTGCGGCATAGATCGGATCGCCAGCGCTAAGATAGCCGAAGTAATCCGTAGAACTAAGTTCCCATTTCTGATTAATCCTGACTTTGGCCGTCCCTTTCTGAAGGACTTCCATCGGATCGTACTGTTCATAGCGTCTGCTGTCATCTGTGCCAGCCGAATGGTCATACAAAGCGACACCGGCAACGGTTCCGCTATCGTATCTATTCGCAACGCCGTCCGTTGAGCTATCAAACTCAACTGGCTGTCCGAATAAGACCTCTTCGTCAGCTATCAAAGATTTGCTAACTTCTGGAGTTCCTGCGCTTATTTTTCCTGGAGTTTTAGCCATGTTTTATCACCTATTCTCGTCCTAAAAAGTTTGGGTCGCGTGCGCGCTCTCTCTTATCCTGGATAGATTCCCTTTGATGACTAGCATCTGCGACCATTGAGTTTTCGCCAGTGGGCCGTGAGTTCTCTTCCTTCAAGCTATCAAGTAAGTTCTCGTACTTGACCTCAACGTACCCGTCTGATTTATTTTCTAGCGAAGCACCTTCGTCAACACGTTCAATAAAGTCTTTCTTGAGTTCAATTAGACCCTTGTCATACTGAGGTTCATACTCGTCATCTACGTTCTTAGTTTCATGTATGACCTCGACCTTAGAATCTATTGAGTCAAGAATATCCTCTTTTTCGTCCTCAAGTAGTTCCTTCACTTCGTCCTGGGTCAATTTGTCATCATCTTCCTCGCTGTCTTCCTTGTCTTTACCCTCTTCTAACTTGTCTTTTAGTTCTTTAATTTCGCTTTCGAGGTCTTCTTTCGCGTCTTCTAAGTCCTTGTTCTTGTGCATTAACTCGTCAACTTTATCTTGAGCGTCCTCTATGATGTCTTCCTGTTCGTCATTTTTGGGTTCCAAGTCCAGTTCCTTATCGCCAATAGTTAATTTCATAGGTTCATCACCTGTATCATTTATGGTAGTTTTTAGGGAGATACCTGCTCCACTATCCTTTTCGGTCTTTGCGGTATCTTGAGAGTTTTGCGACTGTGATTCAGTATCATCCGGTGTCCCACTAGCTTCGATCAAATCTCCATCAAGCCTCATCTTGACATCCGGCCCGGCACGTCCCCGGTCAACGACTGCCAAATGGTTAAGCCTAAAATTACGTTGTACTCTGTCGTAACTATCACCCTTGTATTCGCCACTTTCGTCAAATACGTCCACCTTCCGCCCTATACTGACCTGTTCCTTCCCGCCCTGTATTGCGTCAATCAACTCATCGTTGAATATAGTAACTTTATTCCAGACCGACACTTGGTCATCATCGAGTTCTTTTACGTCCGGCTTATCATGGAGCGTACCCTTGCTATGCTCGCTAATACTGTCGATGTTTAAGGGGTCTGAAGGGTGGTCTTCAGTGACGGGCTTGCCCTTCGTAGAGTTAAGCCAGCTATCTTCACTCAGCTCGTCTGGCGGTAAAAGTTCCCGTACTATCTCACCGTCATCATCCCGGTAAGGTAGCACCTGTGATCTCGTTAACTCAACGTCAGCAGTTAAAGTATCTTCATCTTCGTCATATTGGTAACTGTCAATTCGTCCAGAATCTATTCTTAATTTTTTGTCCATAGAATCATTCCTATTTCGCCACTGGGAGTAACAAATCCCGAGGCGTTGTTCTTGGCTTTCACCCTCTTCGTTTTCGTCCATCCATGTACTCCCGTGTATATTCGTTCGGGTGTCGCTTGCGAAACTTGCGCCGTTTGTCAGGATGTTTTACGAGG
>JAGYME010000127.1 GCA_018400715.1 Candidatus Bipolaricaulota bacterium | reverse complement strand
GCGCAGCTTATCGTCCAGTCGGAGTAGGTAAGCGTGACCTCTCCGCGGGCAATTACCTGCCTTTCCTGCCCTTCGCCTTCCAGTTCGAGGTAGTCGCTTTTGATCTCCCAGTCTGGGTTCTGGGCCGTGACCTCCCCGCGGGCGACCGTCTTCTCCGGCGTAACTTTGAGGTTTTCCGCCTCCAGTACCGTCTTCGCTTCCAGGCTTAGGGTAATGCCTACGATGATGCCCGCCGACAGCAGTAAAAGAAATAGGATGGAGGCCTTTAATCTCGAGATAGGCCGCAATCTTACCCTCCCTCCCTTTCTCTCCGGGAGAGACGAAACCTTAGTCCTCCCGACCCGGCTCTGTCCAGGAGCAAAAAGAGTAATAAACCCAGAGACCCGAAGATGATGTCCGGCAGCCAGGCGCCAAGCAGAGGGTTTAGACCAGCGCGCCTGACCGAACTCTTGGCCCAGAGCAGAACGCCCTGATATCCTCCGACCGAGAGGAGTGCCAGGAGGACCCCGACCGCCTTGCTCCGGTGCCGGAGGAGCAGACTCAACGGGGCGCTAAACAGCACGAACACGAGGGCGGCCAGCGACTGGGATATCCTCGAGTAGAAGGCGAATTCTATATCTTCAGCCACCCTGCCGGACCCCCGGGCGGCCTGTGCCCTCCGCCAGAGTTCACCCGCCCTTAATTCGCTAACCTTGCGGGAGTCCAGGACCAGGTTTTGCAGAGCGTCGTCGAAGTCGATCGTCAGCCCGTCGAACCCGACGGAGTAGGTAACCTCTCCCGACTTTCCCAGCCCCACCAGTCTGCCGTCCTTAAATTGCCATCCTCTCTCGCCCAGGTAGGCGACGTCGCTGGATAGTAGTTCCGGGTAATCTCCCTGGGTGCTGAAACCGGGGATCTTCAGCCCTTCCGTGTTGAATATGACGACGTCCTCGGCCTTACCCTCATTTTCGTCGTACTCCCCCACGTAGACGATACGGCCGGTAGGGTCCTTGAAGAAGAGGTCGGACTGGATGGCAGGTAGGGGGTTGTTTGTCGTGACGGTATAGACTGCCTCGCGGTACTCGTAGTTGGCCCAGGGTACGAGATAGTTATTTATCCCGAAGGTGGCAAAGGTTACCAGAAGACCGAGAAATATTATCGGGTAGGTAATCCTCTTCAGGGAGTAACCCCCGAGCTGGAACGCGAGGACCTCCTGGTCGTGGACCATCCTCGCCAGGATGATAAAGGTGGAGACCACCAGGGCCATGGGCAGGGCAAACCCGAGGAAGTCGGGTATCTTTAGCGCCAGGAGTCTGAAGACCGTGAGAAAGGTCTCGCTCTTTCTCAGGATGAGGTCGGAAAGCTGGACTGCGAGAGTCAGGGAGGTAAACAGCACCAGGCCGACGACGGCCGCGACGAACAACCAGAGTATCTGCCTCGATATGTAGCGGTTCACTTTCTTGCTCCTCCCTTCACCTTTCCAGGCCCGCGAGGTCAAAGCCCTCGCCGAGGTATGCCTCCCTCGCCGTTTCCGAGTCCAAAATCTCCTCCGAGCTCCCCTCGGCAATGATTCTCCCGTCCCCGATGAGGTAATTGTAGTCGGCGATCGAAATAGCTTCTCTCGCCCTGTGGTCCGATAGAGCTATCCCAATTCCCTCGTTGGATTTTAGCGAGACGAGTATTTCCCGCAGGTCCTCGACCGAACGGGGGTCGAGGTCGGAGAAGGGTTCGTCGAGGAGGAAGTAGTTCGGAGAGAGCGCGAGCGACCTCGCAATCTCCACCTTCCGCTTCTGTCCCGCGGAGAGGTTGACGCACTTTCTGTCCTTCAGGTCGAGGATGTTTAACTGCCCCAGACTCCGGTCCACTTCTGCTTCTCGGTCCCTTCTCTTAACCCCCTGTCTTTGCAGGTAGACTAATACGTTCTCCTTGACCAGCAGTCCGCGGAACAGGGAAGTTTCCTGAGGGAGGTAGGAGAGGCCTTTACGTGCCCGGACGTGGATGGGAGTTCTTCCGGCGTCCTCTCCGTCCAGGTAGACGGAACCACCCGACGGCCCTTCGACCCCGGCAATTACGTTGAAGGTCGTCGTCTTTCCCGCTCCATTTGGTCCGAGAAAGGCGCGGACCTCTTCCCGCTCCAGTTCCAGGTTGACTCCCTTCAGCACCTGCTTTTGCCCGTAAGTTTTTTTTATTTCGTTTACCTGTAGCATAGCTCAATCTTCCACCGTTAACTT
>JAGYME010000126.1 GCA_018400715.1 Candidatus Bipolaricaulota bacterium | reverse complement strand
CGCCACCCTCGCGAGTACAAGATAAGTCTAGCCACTTGGTTCTTAGCTTTCAACTGGTGTCTCAGTCCGCAGTCCTAGATGCCAGTCCAAAGTCCAAGGTCCAAAGTCCGAAGTCGTAAACCGAAAAAACTGATACCTGGTACCTGGCACCTCATTACCCGTTACCCGTTACCCGTTACCCCAATAACCAATTAACAAATTCACCCAAAACAAACGCGGGCCGGGAAACCCCGACCCGCACATTACGTCCTATACTTCGCCTGAGTAATAAACTATCGTCCGTGGTTATTCCCCGCTCGTCATCCCCGGTACCCCTCCTTCCGTCTCGGGGAACCTGGGCAGGACCTCCGCGTCGTAGGACATCGGGACCCTGGCACCTGGCCCGATCTCGATGTCGACCTCCTTCTTTCCAGCGTAGGAGGGGACGATCTTGATCTGGCTTCCTTCCTCGGCGTTTCTTCCCTTCTTCACGTAGGCCATGCCGATCTGAGTGTTGCCGATCTTGGCGCAGCTGGTCACGTAGCCCATGTACTTTCCGTGTTCGTCAAAGACGGGGCTTTCCTCGCGGACCACGCGGGCGCCTTCCTCCACCTCGAACCTGACTATCTTCTTGTCCACGTGAAGCTCGGACTTTGCCTTGCCCTTGTACATGTCCCTGCCGATGAAGTAAGGCTTGTGGAACTTGACGTAGGAGCCGAACCCGGCTTCCGTGGGCAGGATCTCGTCCCTGCCGCTCAGCTCGTGTCCGTAGAGGGGCAAGCCCGCTTCGATCCGAGTGGAGTCCCGTGCACCCAGTCCGGCCGGCCGGACCCCGTACTCCTCGCCGGCGTCTAAGATGTCGTCCCACAGCTTGGGAGCGTCGTCGGGATGGACGAGCAGCTCGTAACCGATCTCCTCGCCGGTATATCCCGTCCGGGCGACGATCGTCTCCGTCCCGTTTAAGTCGTAGTAGTCGAGCTCGTTATCCAGCATGTACTCCAGTTCCTTCGCGCCCTCCTCCGTAGCCAGTTCCTGAAGTATATTCATCGATTCGGGCCCCTGGAGGGCCAAGTCGATCAGCCGCCTGTCGCCCGCCTCCTCGAACTTCAAATTAGTGAGTTCGGGCTTCTGGCTCGGCTTGACCCAGGGCCTCTGCGGGTCGAGGACGTACTTTCCGTCCAGTGCTCCGGAGAGCCAGCGCCAGTTCTTCTCGTCGTTTACGGCGTTGGCGACGATGATGTAGTGCTCGTCGTTGATCTTGTAAACCATGGCGTCGTCTATGGCCCGGCCTTCCGGGTCGAGCATGTAGTTGTACTGTGCCTCATTGTCCTCCATCCAGCGGATGTAGTTGGAGAAGACGCAGTCGAGAAAATGCGTTGCATGCTCACCGCGGACCTCGTAAACACCCATGTGGCCAACGTCGAACAGTCCGGCCGTCTCCCGGACCGCCTCGTGTTCCTTCTGGATTGTCGAGTACCAGAACGGCATCTCCCAGCCGACGAACGGGGCGATCTTCGCACCGAGCTCCTTGTGCTTTTTCAGAAGCGGCGTTGCCCTGTCGGCGCCTTCCTTCTCCTCTATCTCGTTGATGAATACCTCCTCGGTATCGGGCGGGAACTCGTCGGTCCCGAGCTCGTCCTCCAGCTCCCTCTGGCCGACGAAGTAGGGGCGGACCATGTCGAACAGGCCTCCCTTTTCCCTGTAGACTTCCTCGCTGGATTTGCCGATGACCTCCGTCTTCACGCCGTTTTTCAGCTCCAGCGCGTCGGCGAGTGCCTCCACGCCCCCTGGATTCGTCCAGAAGAACGTCTTTTCCGGCTCCACGTCGGAGCGGTATACGTCAACGTCTACGCCATCGAGGTCCACGCTCTTCATCTCGCCCGGCTCGAGGTCCGAGTCCAGCCCGGCCTCTTCGACGAAGGAACTCGTCTCCACCGGCCCGTAGGCTACCTGTCTCTCTCCCTCGACGTCGCCGTGGGTGAGGCCCAGGACCTTGACCGGTCCTTCCACCTTCCTCATGTAGTCTTCTTTATCGAAGACCACGTAACCGTCGGAAACTCCCCTGAACCAGTTGATTACCGCCTCCGTCTGGACGGCCGATCCGAGGACGACGAACCTCTCGTCCTCGCCGTCGTCCTGGCGGACTATCTCGATCCTGTCCATGACCTTCCCGTCCTCGTCCAGGAGGATAGCACTCTTTCCGTGTCCGTCTTCCAGGTCGAGTACGTCGCGGGTGGCGATCTGGTCG
>JAGYME010000125.1 GCA_018400715.1 Candidatus Bipolaricaulota bacterium | reverse complement strand
CCTTAATCATGCGATTTTGTTCCACATGAATACTTTTGAATTAAGAACATGAACCAATTATCAGTCGTTTATTTCACTTGGATTTCTTCACCCAGTGGTGAACCTCAAACCACTAATCAAACTTGATTTCGCGGTAAAAAACCCAGCACTCAAATGAGCTGCCCCACTTGGCTCAAGCAATCTTTCGTTTATTAAGCAGACTCAAGTATACCGTGTCAATTACGTATGGTGCCCCCAAGTTAGTATCCTCATTTGAGTGCTGGACCCTATCTTGCTGACAAAATATGTGTCATAATCACGATTCATTCCCTAACAGCGAGGTAGAATCGCTCAATTAGGGTAAATGTAAACTAAAAAGTTTCGATAATCCTGCTATTTACTTTTCCCCTTCAGGGAGCATTAATATTTAGAAAATCAGATTAAAGACAAATCCAAGCAACATAATCCCGAACCCGATTATTCCCCCGTAGGCTATTATCAGGTTCCGTTTCATCACCTGCTTGAGCAGGACGAATTGTGGCACCGAGAGCGCTGCCACCGACATCATGAAGGCAATCGATGTCCCTACCGGTAACCCCTTGCCGATTAAACTCTCGGTCACAGGGATCACTCCCATTATGTTGGTGTAGATTGGTATCCCCAGGGCAGTGGCTGCCGGAACGGCAAGCGCTCCCTGAAGTGTATTTTGAATAAACTCCTCCGGCAGAAAACCGTGGATTGCTGCCCCCAGCCCGACACCTATTACCACGTAAGGAAAGATCCGCCCGACTATTTCCTTCGCGTCTTCGTAGGCTTCCCGGAGACGCTTTTTTGTGGGTTTGTTCGTGACATCCGGGTCGTCTCCATTGGCCGCAAAATCGAAGTCCACGACGTAGCGTTCGAATCCGAGTAACTTGAGCCCGCTACCTCCGATCATCCCGACCGTCAGTCCTCCCAGCACGTAGGCGAGCGTAAGTTTCCAACCGAAGGAACCGAACAGGACGAAGACCGCGGCAGTATTGACCATCGGGGAGACAGTGAGGAAAGTGATTGTCATACCAAAAGGTACTCCCACACCGACGAACCCCAGGAATAGCGGAACCGTGGAACAAGAACAAAAAGGCGAGATAATCCCCAGGACTCCGGCCAGCACGTAACCTACAAGCGCCTTCTTTCCTTTTAGAAAGTCCCTGATCCTCTCCGGTGGGAGATAGGTTCTGAGATAACTGACCGCGAAGACCACCCCAAGCAGGATTACGGTGATCTTCAGAGTGTCGTAGATCCAGAATTCCAGCGAAGCCGCCAGCCTCCCCGTTAGACCGGTTAAATTGACTAACTGAACCGCGATGTATTTGAACATATAGTTTCTTTACCTTCTAAGAAAGTACTTCCCGGATTTCTTCTTCCGAAGGAATCGTTCCCTTGAACTTTACCTCACCGTTGGCGACCAGCGCAGGGGTACTCATAACCCCGTAACTGGCAAATTCCGCGGGGTCCGTAACCTTTACAACTTCTACTTCATCCACCTTGCCCATATCCTCCACAACACGTTCGACGTCCTGTTTTACACTCTCGCATGTAGCGCATCCACTGGCTCCTAAGATTTCAACTTTCACTGTAATTCACCTCTTTATATGTTAGTTCTTCTGCCAACTTTAATAAGCTTCTTACCCTCTCTTCGTCTCGGACTTCGCACTCGACTCGCTTACCTACCCGCTCTGTCTTCAGTAAGCCGACTTCTTCCAGTTTTTTTAGGTGCCTGTAGATGACGGACCTGTCCCTGTCTATAACTCCTTCCAGTTCGCAATAGCAGATCGGTCCATCTACCTGAAGCAGGTGTCTGAGTAACTTCAACCTCTGTTCGGAGCCGAGTACTTTAAATAATCGGTGCATTGTTGCACATCCTTGCACAAAATATAGGCCAAATGGGGGATAATGTCAAGGTTATTGTATTCACAATTATAAGGTCGGTCGGAAGTAGCAAAAGCCTTGGGGCATCCAGCTCGTCTAAAGATAATTGACATTTTAAACAGAGAAGGAGATAAATGTGTCCGTGAACTTACGGGAACCCTTGACCTTAGCCAGTCCTCGATCTCCAAACACCTAAAAGTCCTCAAGTCCGTCGGTGTAGTTTCCTCAAAAAAAGAATGGGTAAAGTCAAATTATTCGCTTCGGGACACCTGCGTGGTTAATTTCTTTTCCTGTATGGACGAGGTACTCAGGGAGAACCTAAACAGAAAAGACTTAAATTCCTACTTACATTCACAGGTATTTCGAGAGTAAGTGGGCTGGAGGGGAAAACAAGATTTATTAAACTTATTCACC
>JAGYME010000124.1 GCA_018400715.1 Candidatus Bipolaricaulota bacterium | reverse complement strand
CTGCCGAGGAGGCGGATTCATTGATAGTGGTGGATGAGTCTTCTCCGTCTTCGGTTTTCCAATAAGTGATGGAGCCTTGGGAGGGGCGGTTGGTGGTCCAAGTGATGTCGGCGGTGGTGCCGGTAATGGAAACCTCCGGGCCGGTGGAAGAGATGGAGAGGGAGTAGAGGTCGGAGAGGGCGGATTGGATCTCTTCTTCGGTGAATTCGTAGGAGTCGATCATGTCTTGAACCTCTCGGGCGATGTCGGAGAGCTGGTCGGCGGTGCCGTCTGAGTCGGAGTCGGTGGAGCCGGAGAGGGTGGTGAAGGTGTAGCCTTGGCCGCTATTGTCGTCAGTAGATAAATTATCATTTTCATTTCTGGAGGAGACTTTGTAGTAGTAGGTGGTAAGAGGTGAGAGGTCAAAAATTTCTACAGAGTGGCTTTTGGAAGTACTGTCACTATTACCAATATTTTTTCCATAATCATTAGAAATTCCATAATGTACTTGAGAACTCCCCTCCTCCCCCGTCTCCCACTCCACCGTCGCAGAATTGTAGGAAAGATCAGTAACCTGGACACCGGAAATCTCCGGGCCGGAAGTGTCTTCTTCCTTGTCGGTAGTGAAAGTGTAATCAAGATTATTATTATCATTGACATTGTTGTTTTCATCAGTGGCAGAGATTTTGAAGTGATAGGTAGTGTTGGGGGTGAGGTCTTCCAGAGTGAAGATTTGGTTGATGTTGAAATTGTCTGCTGTTAGTGTTTCTCCGTATTCATCAGTCAAGCCGTAGTCCAGAGTAGAAGAGGCGTGTTCGGAAGTGGTGAAGTTGATTTTGGCGGTAGTGGTAGTGGTGGAAATGTCGGCAGCGGGATCGAAATCAATCGTCGGAGCAATTAAGTCCTGGGTAGTGGTGAAGGAGTAGTAGTTATTGATGGGATATTGGTTGTTGTCGGTAGCAGTGTCCTCGTTGTGGGTGGATTGAACATAGAAGTAGTATCTGGTGCCTTGGCTGAGATCGGTAATGTTAACCTCGTGATCGGTGGTGTCTTCGTTGGAGCCGAGGAAGCTGGAGGGGTCTGACATGTCAGAAGAAGTGGAATAGGTGACAGAGGAAGAGGAAGGAAGGTCGGTTTCCCAGTTGATAGTGGCGGAGGTGTTGGTGGTTTTGGAGACGGAGACGGAATCTTCGATGATTTCCGGTCCGGGGAGGGTTTTGAAGTGATAGCCCAGGTCATCATTGCTCGGGTTGCTGTCAGTGGCGGTGATGCCGCTGGTGCTGGTGGATTTGACTTGGAAATAGTAGTCGGTGTCGGGTTCAAGGTTGGAGAGCACTACCGTGTGGGGGCCATAGTGGTTTTCGCCATTAAAGTCATACATGGTGTCGGAGCCGACTTCCGTGGTGAAGGTTCCTTCGGAGGTGGAATAACCCACGGTGGAGTTGGAGGGGACATCAGTGTCCCAGGTGATGGTGGCTTGAGTGGTATAGACCTTATCCTCTTCGACTTGGACATTGGAGATGACCGGCGGAGCGGTGCTGGTTCCTCCGCCTCCTTCGCCGTAGTCCTGGATACCGTTGGCTTTGGCGCTGATGGTTTCGGAGTAGTAGGACTGGTTGTTTTGCTGGTCGATGACTTTGATTTTGTAGTAATAGAGCTGATCTCCGTCAACGGAGTTGTCTGCATAAGAGTTGGTGCTGATGGTGGAGGTGGAGAAGATGGATTCGAAATTGACGTTGTCGGTGGAGCGATAGAGTTCGTATCTTAGGAAATCGGGATCGGAGGATATTTTCCAGGCGGTGAAGAGCCTGAATTCGTTGGGGTCGGTGAGGACGTTGGTGGTGTCTTGAACCATGAAGGCGGTGGGTGTTTCGGGGGTGGTGACTTCGAAGATGGTGGATTGGTTGCTGTATTGGTCTTGGAGCTGGACATAGACAGTGTCGGGGTCGTCGGTGAGAGCTATGGTGGGATTGGCGTTGTAGGTTTGCCACTGTGCGTCAGAGAGATCAGGCAGGAGAGAAGTCTTCATTTGGTAGTCCGAGTCGTCACTGGAGTCGATGGCGAGAGTGGCCGGGTCGGTGGAGGCGTCAATGTCCACGTCGGTGATGACGGGGTCTTTGGTGTCGAGGGTGAAGCTGGGGGTGGCTTGAGTGGTAGTGTTGTTGGCCGCTTCGTTGTCGTCGGCGGTGACGCGGATCTGGGCGTTAGCGGTGTAGGTGCTGGTGGCGATAGCAGTTTCGCAGGAGGGATCCCAATTGGCTGAATATTGGGTGAAGGTGTTTTCATTGACAGCTTTGTTGTCGAGGTCGCCGGCGGCGAAGCATTCGGTGGTGGTG
>JAGYME010000123.1 GCA_018400715.1 Candidatus Bipolaricaulota bacterium | reverse complement strand
CCCTGCAGCAAACGCCATAATCCCCATCCTCTAAATCCGAAATCCTAGATCCTGACTTCCCTATCCCCCTTACTCCCTACATCCTAAATCCTACCCCCTACATCCTACCCCCTCTCCTGGGAAATATACTTTACAAAACCAACCCGCTAACGTAAACTAGTACAAATATGATAAATACAAGCAAAATAAACTCACTACGCTGTATAACCTGTGGAACGACGTATGAGCCTTACGAGCTCGACTACACCTGTCCAGAGTGTGGCGCTCGTAGGGGGACTTTAGAGGTAATATACAATTACGATAAAGTTAGGGAAGAGTTTCTGGATTTCGTGGAAAGCTCTGACGAGCCGGACATCCGTAAGTACGAGCCCTTGCTACCGGTGGAGGATATCGGTCTTCTGCCGCCGCTGAGGATAGGCGGCACTCCTCTCTACCCCTACCACGACATGACGGACGAGATAGACGAGCTGTGGATAAAGGACGACGGGGGGAACCCGACCGCCTCCTACAAGGACAGGGCCACTGCCTTTGCCGTCGCCGAAGCGAGACGCCAGGGCTTGAAGACGATGACATGTGCGTCCACGGGCAACGCGGCGAGCTCTCTGGCGGGGCTGGCTGCTTCCGCGGGGGTGGAGACGGTGATATTCGTCCCCAAAGCCGCACCGGGGGCCAAGATCGCCCAGCTTCTGGTCTACGGCGCCAACGTATTTGCCGTGGACGGAAGTTACGACCAGGCCTACGACCTGGCCACGGAAGTAGCGGGCGAGTACGGCTGGTACAACCGGTCGGCAGCTATGAACCCTTACCTCGTCGAGGGCAAGAAGTCTGGAGCGCTGGAGATGGCCCACCAGCTCGCCTGGGACGTCCCTGACAGGGTGTTCGTCTCCGTGGGAGACGGCTCTATCATCAGCGGGATCTGCAAGGGGTTTAAGGAGCTGGAGAAGATAGGCGTGACCGATAAGAAGCCCGAGGTGATCGGGGTTCAGGCCGAGGGTGCCGATACCATTGCCAACGCCTTCGACAGGTACGAGGGCGAGGAAGTTACCATAGAAGACCAGGAAGCGTACACCATGGCCGACAGCATATCCGTCGGCAAGCCCAGGGACATAGTCAAGGCCGTCAAGTACGTCTACGAGAACGGAGGACGCTACATGAGGGTCTCCGACGAGGAGATAAAAGAAGCCCAGGTGGAACTGGCCAGAAACCGCGGCGTCTTCGCCGAACCTGCCGCCGCCACCGCCTGTGCCGGCTTTAGGCAGGCGTTGGCTAACGGTGAGTTGAATAAGGACGACCGGATCGGAGTCTTCATTACCGGAAACGGGTTGAAGGACATAGATGCTGTTAAGGAAAGCGTCCCCGAACCCGAGGTAGTCAACCCAGAGCTTTCCGAGGTCAAAGAGATAGTCGAAGAGAAAGGACTGAACTAATTTTAGCATGGAACTTGAATTTACCGTCAACGGAAGAGAGTACGTGCAGGACGTCCCTCCGGACACCCGCCTGATAGATTTTCTCCGCGAAGACTTAAACCTGACCAGCGTCAAGGAGGGCTGCGGCGTGGGCGAGTGCGGCTCCTGTACCGTGCTGGTCGACGGGAAGTCGATACTCTCCTGTCTCACCTACATGCCCGAGATAGACGGAAAGGAGGTCCTTACGCTGGAAGGAATAACCGACGGCGACGAACTCCACCCGCTCCAGCAAGCGTTCATCGATACCGGTGGAGTCCAGTGCGGCTTCTGCACTCCGGGGTTCATCATGGTCGCCCTGGAGCTGTTGAACGAGAACCCCGACCCCACCAGGGACGAGATAAGGAAGTGGATCGAGGGAAACATCTGCCGCTGTACGGGCTATCGCAAGATAGTCGACGCAATAGAGCTCGCGGCCAGGTGGATGAGGGAAGGACAGGAAGCTGTTGAAGCTTGAAAGCCGAAGGCCGACGGCGATCATCCTGGCTGCCGGCTGCGCCAGCAGGTTTGACGGAATCAAGCAGCTGGCCCGACTGGAAGGAAAGCCCGCCCTGCAGCACGTGGTCGATACTGCAAGAGAGGTCGATAGGCCGTTGGACGTCATGGTAGTCCTCGGTTGTAGCGCTGACGAGATCCGCTCCGAGGTCGACTTTTCCGACTGCCGCGTGGTAGTGAACGAGGACTGGAAGGAGGGCATGAGCACCTCCGTCAAGCTCGGGGTAGAAGAGGCCCCGGCTGACCCAACCGGTTACGTCCTCCTACTCGCCGACATGCCGCTAATTACCTCTGAGCAGATCGAACTAGTCCTGGATAACTCTTCTGAGAGCGCCATCGTCGCCACCAGCTACGAGGGGACGCGTGGTTTCCCC